>JAYVNM010000161.1:0-29370 GCA_043758445.1 Akkermansiaceae bacterium
GAATCGGCCTGTTGTGGACAACTTTCAAGAGGTTCGCGCCGCTTCGCGGCGGTTAGGTCTCGGTTTCACCCATAGATTTGGCGGAAGAGGCAATAAAATGAAGGTTTCGGGCGAGTCGATCCAACTTCGCAATTATTAGAGTAGCCTTCGTCTTCTTGCAAAGAGCGAGTGCGGCGTTCAGTTGCGGACGATTCTTGCGCTTACCGCTTTCCACCTCTACAAACTCACCAATTAGGCGTTCATCAGCTACTCCTAAGAAACCTTCGACGGCTGATTTCTGCGCTTCCAGCCCCAAGCCGCTTTGCCCCTGTTTCACCGTCGAGACCCGGTAGTAGGCCACAAATTTCTCTTTCACGTTCACAAATATACGTCCGTTTACCTGTGACCACAAGCTTTATCTGAAAGGCTTAAACGAAATCCGATGCAAAATCGCCGCACAAGGATTGCAACATGGTTTCAAACCTACGGTGGAGCCATGACCAGTTGCGACGCAACTTGCGCCTATGAGCGGTTCCAAATTTTGGGGGAAACCATGAAGGCAAGAATCAAAAAAAAGCACTAATATGCCGAAAATCGTATCATTTATGTCTCGGATAGACCTCACCCCGCTGTTATGATTTACGCTAACCATTGAAAGGCACCAACCCGGCGCGGGGTCTCAATTCGCAGCCGGGTTGGAGTTACATCAAAGCAAATGAAAACTACTGATAACCCCCAACATCTGCAAGCGCAAAGAACCCTCCGGACGGCTACCATGAGATCTCGAAAGCGGAGAATTCACCGTTCGCCTGATCCCATGAATCCACAGCAGGAACCTTCCAAACAGGGCACCCTCCAAACAAGCTCCTCTATTAGAGTCCCCATAGACTACGAGAACGAGAATAGCTATCGGTCTGTCTTACCGTTGGAAGTAGCTACCGAGGATGGGCGCAATGATAAACTGCAATTGCGGTGCAGACTCTGTGAGCTTCACATTTGACAGTGCCATAGATTCTGAGGTATTTATAATTCATCTAGGTGGTCCACCCTTGCCCGAAGGATCAAGGCGGAATGCTCCACGACAGCTAGGCAGTCACTCAACCCTCTTTTACAAAGCAGCTAACGAGGGCAAGACCAAGTTTTTGAAAATCCGAGAAAGTGCCTTAGTCACGACCCAAGATGGTATATTTCAAAAGCCCACAATCACCGGACGACTGGAATTTCAACCTTATCGCCGTCGTCATCAAGAGCGGCTAGATTTGAAGATTTACGCCACCGTCCATCTCAATATGAACAGGGTTTTGAATCATCATCCATACTTGCCCGACGATGCGACGGAACTACTTCGATGCGGCAACCCTAGCTTTCGCTCATTCAATGGGGATGACAACTTGGCTAACCTCTCTCTGTGCGGAGAGTTTCATGATGACATGCGCTTTCGTTACGTTTCAGCAGTCATTCAGACGCTCATGGCCGAAATAGATCGCGCTTGTGCTCATCTCACGAACTTAAGTTGCCGGGTGGAAAGATTGGATGATCTGGAAATCTCCTTGCAGCATGTGGAGACAAATTGGGATTTACCCATGGGAAGAATTGACTCCCTTGATTTCATGACTTGGGCCTACCCTATTTTGCGCGGGCATGGGGGTTGGCGAGGGTGGGAGTCAAACATCGAGGCTATCACTACTCAATACTGTCGCTCTGAGTATCTATCAATCTACACTAAAAGCAATGACCGCCTGCGGATTGAAGTTAGAAACCGCTGCACTAAATCCAATCGTCCACATACTTTTGATGGCATTGATGAGTTCCTCGCAGAGCTAGACTATTACCGGGTAATGGCAGCAATCCGGGTGAATCAAGTGCTTCGCGCATTTCACACTCCGCGCATCCAGCGTGATGGCCCGGAATGAAAGGATTTTGAGCGGCGCTGGATCGCGCTATTGGGTTCTAACGAATGCAGTCGATTCTTAATAGGAATGCTCCGGGGCACAGATCGCTTTTTCGCAGGGGAGAACCTTACATGCTTCCCGGATGCTCCGAACCTGATCCGCAGGGCACAATACCATGGTCTGATCCGCTACTCCGAAGGCGCTTACCGCACGCACCTTGAAGCACCCTCGGCTGCGGGCCATTCCACGTAAAGACACCCCCCGAATGCTCCCATTTACCCTCCCCAGCTAGCCAAAAGGCTCCTAGGGGCCTTTACGGGCCAAAAAAGACCCTGTCAGGGGTGCTGTCAGGTTGTCTTCCAGCAGATTCGAGAAAACTCTTACAACGAGGTTTCAAAATAGTCCCCCTGCGACTCCACCTGAGAGAAGGCACAGGGTTCTTGCGCACCGTCCCCGGCGAGCGGTTGGCAAAATTCTCCAAGCCAACGAAAAAGCAACCTACGGCTTCGGCGACCCTAAATTTTCCGGCCTTGCAAGCAGGTGTGACAAGTTGCATGTTGCAGCCATGGAAATGAGCGCCAAATTCACCGCCCGTATCGTCCGTGATGGGAAATGGTTCATCGCATGGTCCCCGGAATTTCCAGAAGGAAATGGTCAGGGACTTGATGAGGAGGAAGCATTGCAATCCCTACGGGAATCCATCCTGCTGCTTATGGAGGACCGCCGCGACGATGCCAAGGCCGATCTGGCAAATGGTGAGAAGCTGATTCCCCTCGCCCTTGCATGAAGCGCAAGGAGCTTATTCGCCATCTCGAAGCGCACGGCTGCCCGCTCAAGCGCGAGGGTGGTTCGCATTCGATCTACTGGAACCCAGCCACCGGACGCCGCGAACCCGTCCCGCGTCATTCGGAGATCCCGGACCTTCTTGCTCGTAAAATCTGCCGCACGTTGGAAATACCGCAGCCATAAATCCTACTATTTCCGCTACCTGAGAAAATCCCCGCTCGCTCGTCTAGCCATGACTGAAATTGAAAGTTTTAACACTCGGGTTGAGAAAATTGAACCTTGGCTGCTCAAAACAATCTGGCCCCCTCTGACCTACATGATGATTCCAAGCGTCCTCAAGGGTGCTGACGAACTCATTTTGGAACTTCAGCAAGCGGCTGGAGCTTCTCCCGACGTGGCCCCTCTGCTACAAAAGATGGAAGAATTACGCCGAAATTTCAGGCGTGACACTTCGTATCTTAGCAGTTGATTTTTCGCAGCAATGGGTCAATATGTGGGACACAGAACTGAGACACAACCCACCCACTAAAGGCCAGCAATCCCTTATTCCATAAGGATCGTCGGAGAGGAAAAGGCAATCCCACCCCCTCCGCCATCATTCTTAGTTTATATCCACTGGAAAAAGTCGCTAACGCCCCGCCTCAATGTCCCACGAGTTTTGCCGCGATGGCGGCGGTCACGTCGAACGTTCCCGTATCCACCGGCTTCGCGGCTTCCTCTGCGGCGATTTGATATTCGAAGACCTTAATCGGTTTTTCACCCACCACTTCGGACATCAGATAGACGCGGATGGTCATCACCTCCTTGCCGGTCCCGCCATCGAGTTTTTTCACCGTGTATTGGACTTCGTTCGGGCCGTCCTGGGCACCGCCGATCACGACTTGCGCCTCCTTGGCATTGGCGAAACGGTGGCGGCTGACCTTGTTGATCTGGACCTGGACCTCGCGGCCCGGACAGAACACATAGACCTTGGCGATATGTTTCGCGGGCGGCACGGCGATCGGTGTTAGTGGCACTTGGCCGCTGGGCTGGATTTCGGGAGTTTCCTTGAGGTATTTGAGATTTTCCACTTCAAGCTCCTTGCGGACTAACGGCAGGGCGGCCAGATTGACAAAATCCGCCCGGTCGTAGAGCCATCCCCCACTGCCTTTGACGAAGGCGAGGACGAGCAAATTATCCGTTGGAGCACCACCCACGCCGAAGTCGATTTTCCCGAAATACGCGGCCTTGGCGGTTGCGCCGTTTTGAAGCGCTTCGAGAAATTTGAGGCCTTGGAGTGATGGCGGCGGGGCTGGCAATTCAAACACGGTGGCGGGAAACGGCAGTTTTTCCGAGACAATCCGGTTTCTCACCTCCACCCGCCGATGCTCCGCCGTCACCCGCTGCCAAACTTCCACATCCTTGCGGATCATCGCCTCACGCCATGCGTTGTAAGTCGTTTCCAAGCCGGGCCGCAGTTCGTCCTGAGCCATGGTTAGGGATGCCGCTGAGAGGAAAAGCGCAAAAAACAAGCGATTCATAGCGAAACGATTGGACAAGATGGCCCATCCGACAACAAACAAATTGCAGGCCGATTCGATTGAGTCCGGCCGGGATTGAGCTATGAGCATGATTTTGCAAAGAGTGGCGCCGATTGGCGAGGCGCGAGACCGGGAGATTTTGAAGGATGCCTCCACCTACGTCTATGAGCAGCGGCCCGAGGGTGATATTCTAGCGCATCTTTTTTTCCCGAAAGAGACGGCGTCGGCCCCCCGCCCCGTCGTGGTTTTTTTCCATGGCGGCCTCTGGGATACGCCCACTCCGACGCAGTTCGTTCCCCAGTGCCTGCACTTCGCGGCCCGTGGCGCGGTCGCTGTGGCGGCGGAGACGCGGACCTCGGGCAAACACGGCACCAGCCCCTTGGAGGCGATCGAGGATGCCCGCGTACTGATCCGCTGGCTGCGCTTCAATGCCGAAACCTTCAACCTCGACCCTCGGAAAATCACCATCGCCGGCGCTGCGGGCGGAGCCTACCTAGCGCTACTGGCTACCATGCCGAAGCCCAAGGATCTGCCTCCCGTCGATGGCTTGGAGTGCACGCCGCAAGCGCTCGTGTTATTCAGCGCACTAGTCAATTCCACGCTCAAAGGCCCCGCCCTAGAGCGTTTTCCGAACGCCAAATCCGCGAAACTTCTCAGTCCCACCAATCTCATCCGCCGGAAACTGCCGCCCATGCTCTTCCTCCATGGCAAAACCGACCGCATCACGCCCTTCGACGAAGTGGAGAAATTTCGCCGTCGCATGAGATGGCGGGGCAATCCCTGCGAACTCATGGCCCTCGAAAGCTCGGATCACAGCTTTTTCAACTTCAATGTCAGCCAGAAAAAATTCGAGCTGGCACTTTTCATGATGGATCAATTCCTCGTCAAACTCGACTTACTGCCGCCAGAGGAGATTTCCGGCTCGGCTGACGACGTGGCCGGTTAGACTGTCCCAACGTAGTAGGGACAACCTGTCCCTACTCCCCAGCACAATTCTGCCCCCACCCGATCACAGTCCAGCTTTGTCCGCACAATGCGAGAATCGAAGTTCCCCAGAAACACGGACCGCAGGCTACGCAAGATATTGTAAATCAATAGAACTCTACATTTTGTCTGGCATATTGGATGTTAGGCATATTGGATGTTATGGGAGAGTGGATTGATCTCTGGTCTGGGGAATGGGAGCGGCATCACAACACAGACTATTGACCTTAATGTCCCGCCACTTCATCGGGGAGCCACGAGATGATGGATTTCATGCCCAACAGAGTGCCGTGTCCAATTTGTCCCGAAGCATTGGCCATTGGGATTCCTGCCTCGCCGGATTCTTCGTATGAGCGAATCGAGAACTTTAGGAATTTTAGCCGGGAGGACTCCAGCCGCATTTCATGGTCCTCAACGAGCTTCCTCTCTTGGATGTTGGTTAACGGAAAGGCACAGCGATCAACGAACTGAAGCCATCCACCGGGGCGCAGCAAATTTTCGGCCAACCTCAAGATTCGATCGTAAATCTGTCCCCGATATTCCCCCGGGTCATTGCCAAGCCTTTGGAGCATTTGCCTGTCCGTCCCTATGAGCCAAACGGTGATGGCATCGAAAGGAGATTCCCGTTCGAGAGCATTGTTAATAATTGGATCGTCGCAGCCGATGTCGGCCTAGATGATCGAGACGCCGGGTCCGAATTTTACGGGAGCATCCGAGCAGGATACGTCATACGAATCGGGTGTCCTCTGTTCGTAATTCAGCCGATGGTGAGAGTGAAGTTGTTGTCCCGTTTCCTTTAAGGTTTCGACCGTTGTGTCGACGCAGCCTTCATTCTCCTCGAGAGAGACCAGTGTCAGCGGCTCGAAGCGGGAGATTAAAGCCAGTAGGCCATTGCCGCTGCCGCAGCCTATGTCCAAGATCTTACGGGGGCGGAGTTCGTTGAGCTGCTCCGCCATCCAATCATAGCACCCTTGGCCGCGCAGGTGATCGGAGGTGTGCTGCCACTGGCCGCAGTAGGCCTTTTTGTAAGGGAGGGTAGATAAACGGGACATGGTGTTCCCCACATCGTATCGATTCCACGACCGGTCAACCTTAAGGATTGTAGAATACAGGCAGAATAATACGCTGCCCGAGTGGAAGAGAAACGAGACCGGTATCGCCCTGAAATCGCAAATGAATCGGTGTGGTTGAGACAGAATTTTTTTGATGATGAGGACTTGGAGAAACGGTTTTCGCCCGCCGCCGCCGTGAATCCCGGAATAAAGCACTTCGCTTTTGAAACTGAGGACAAAAATCTCAAATGGTTGGAAGATTCGTCCAATCTGGGCCTCTTGTATCACGCCACCTTTCACTCGATCTATCTCAAGTGGGCTGTCGCCGGAAACGGTCTTCACGTGGCCTCTGAAAAATACAGTAAATGGGAAGGAAACGAGGCATTTCGGATAGGAGGATATCGAAGTGACGGGAAAGCAATAGTCCCGGTCGTTCTGCATGAATATCCAGGGAGCATCGCCTCCCAGCTTCACGCGGAGGCCACGCAGATTCTGGCAGGGTGGGGCTTCTCCAGCTTGTATTCAGGAATCGAGGAAATGCTTTTCCTGCTGTTCAAGCTCTACTACACCCACGATCCAAAGAATCTGCTCCAAGGAGATGAGCTTAAGCCCCTCAAAGCACTGCATAGAATGAGAGGGGATGATGAGTCCTCAAAAGCGGCTTGGGAAGCTGCCTTTGTGGAGAGATTCGACCAATGGAGGCTGAAAAAAGGCTACAATGGGATCGAATCCAATTTCTCGAATTATGTGGCAGTTACGCGGCTCGACTTCATGTTCGCCTCTGTGGTTCCCGTGGAGAAATGGGGAAAGACATTGAACATTATTTCCGAAATCAGAAATTGTTTTGTTCATGGAGCAAGGACAGTTAGCCCGAAATTGGCAATCCTGTGTGCAAAGCCTGAGTCTTTTGGCTTCTCTTTCACTGCAGGAGAACCGTTTCGCATCGATATGAACGATTTGGCTATTCTTGAGATGTTTCTCGACGAGTTTACCACGATGATGAACCACTCATTCCACGATACTTACGCGAAGGCTATCGGCGTGAATTTGAAAACAGTTTTTCGTGATCGGTAGAACTAGGCGTGCTAGTGTTTTCAGCGGTATCGCGCGCGCGGCGGTAGTTCTCATCTATCATAAAATTAATTACGGTCCACCCTTATGAGAAAGAGGAAAGCTTCCACAAAGTATGGCCGAAGGTAAAGCTTTTCTGCGCAGAAGTTTAGCTGCAGAGACGAGCGATTTTTTAATTGGTATTATAATGAGATTTGATCCAAGAGTCTCACTATAATTTGGGGGCGGGGAGGTTGATAATATCATCTCTGGTACCAGTCCTCGCATCGCAACATTCAGACATGTTAGGTCGCCTGAATGGGATAGTATGACTCGGATTCACATTTTTCCTATACCTACGATCTCCGCGACCACCAAACCCTCGCCGATTGGAACACCAGCCCCCCGACACCGCGGTCAGGCGGTCGCGTAGGTCTTTGGCGGGGTCAGGGTAGGTCATGCGGACGAGCTGGCCGCGCAGCGGGATTGGTGATTCCCCAGAGATACGGACCGCAGACTAAGCAAGACATTGGAAATCAGTAGAATTCCACATTTTGTCTGGCATATTGAATGTTAAAAGAGGAGACCGAAGAACATCTAACATGTTAATCCGTGTGCTCTGACCTGATTCACTCCACCTCAATCCAGTAGAACGCCCTGTCTGGCGGCGGATTGGAATCCACATGGTTCATCAGGCCGTTCACCCCTTCCATTCCAACCTTGAGAAAATCCACATTGAGCGTTCCAAGTTCCTGCGAGCGAACGACCCGGTAGCTTCTGCCAGCCACGCCATTCCAAAATACCGGAGCGGAAACGCCGGGAACCACAGAGCCCATTGCGGCGGCAAATCTGGATTGCGGGTTCAGCGGATTGGTGCCAGCAGCAAGCTCCGAAGCATCGCTCTGGCCGTCGCCGTCCGTGTCCGCAATTACGGGACTGGTGCCGTAGGTTTGCACTTCCTCCGCATCCGTAAGTCCATCGCCATCGGTATCGATTTCCAGCGGATCGCTTCCTGCTGCCAGTTCAGCCGTGTTCAGCAAGCCATCGCCATCCAGATCCTCATTTTCCAAAATGCGGACTTCGGAAATTTCCACTACGTTGTTGGCCGTGCCGCGGCTGTTGAGCTTGAAGGTGAGGGTGCCCGTTTGTCCGCCAAGACCGGTGAGGTCGATCTCATGGAGCAGCGGCTCGTCGTAGGCCAGAACCGTCTCGGGAATGATCGCCAACGCATCGCCATCGTTCCAATGCACGCTTACGAAATCGCCGTCACCCGGCGTAGCCACGCGCACTTTGAATTGCAGCGTCGCGGCCCATGTCGGCAACGTGAAGGTTTTGAAAATCCCGGCGTTGGCCTGCTCGGTGACGTTGTAGAGCGAACCACTCTGCGTCACCTGCCCGAAAGTGGAAAAATCCTCCATCGGCGGCACATACGGCGGTGATGGTTGAAGACCATTACTCTGGGGTGCTGGCATGGCCTGCGGCGAAGTGACGAAATCCGCGCCATTTACCAGAAATGACTGGTTGAAGCCATCGCCGAGCACTTCGCCGGACCACCTTGAGTCGTCCTGTTCCGCCGCAGTGATCGTCGCGAGATAATACTCGTACGATGCCGAATGCTGCTCGATCACGCCGTCAATCTTCGGATCAATCACCGTCCGATAATACTTCGCTCCCGTCGGGATCAGTTTTTCGAGACGGATTCCAGAATTCATGCGCAAACTTGCCACCAAAGTGCTCAGCGTTCCCTGCTCCACTGGACTCGGCGGAATAATGAAACGCTCCACCCTGCTGTTTACCAGTTGCGAGAACTTATTCCAAAGGATGGCCTGCCCGTTTTCCTTCGGATTTCCCCCGAGGAAACTCGAAATGTACCGCTCCGTGCGCCATGCAGGCTTGATATGCTCCTGAAACGGCACCGGCGTGTCCAGCATCGTGACCTGAATCTGGGGGTAGTATCTCTGGCTCAGAACTCTCGCCGCTTCACCCATCACGAAGCCGCCCGCGCTGTGGCCGATGAGATGGATTTTCGAATTGCGATCCACCCGACCTAGCAAACGCTGGGCATCTACCCAATCCGCCAGCACAATCCCCTGTGCCTTCCCATTGGGCCGGATCTTGCGAATGTCCTCGAAGTTCAAACCGTCGCCGTTGCCACCCGGATCGGCCATGGTTTGCCAATCATAAATCGCCACGTTCGGTGGCGTGCCGACCAGCCGGGTGTTGACGGCATCGCACATGTCCTTCAGCCACCCATCGCTGCCCGCGCCATTCATCCCGTGGGTGAGAATGACCAATCCGTTCGCCTTCCTAGAAGCAAGCGGTAGATACGGAACTCCCGAAGAATCCAGAAACGCGCCGTTCACCCCATCGAGTGCCTTGCCGCGCGGTGGCTCGCCTGCGACGGCGGCTTTTTCAAAGGTCACAAAAAAGTAGTTCGACGCGGCCAAAGGCGGACCGACTCCCGTGGGCCACTCCGCACGCACGCCGATGCGGACGGTTTGACCGGCCTGATAGTTGCGGATCGCCTGCAAACCGATGGCATCGTCGAAATCCCCATCCTGATCCAGATCCCAGAATACATTCTCCGGCGCGGCCGCTCCTTGCGGACTGGTGCTGGCCGCGTTGCAGGTGAGCCGGAAACTCTGGGCGTTCAACGCCTCCGATGAATAAACCGCCACTACTTTGTATCCCGGCGTCGCCGGATAGATCGTCACCTCCCATGGCACCGCTTCTCTTGCCCCTGAGGGAAACACGAACACCGCGCTCACCCGGATCACCGTCGGCTGTGTCACGCTGCCCGCGATCAGCTTGTTGCCCTCGAAGTGGGTTCCGGCGGGAGCATTTCCCACGATGAACCACTTCGCGGCGGTCGAAACATCGGTCAACGAACCGCCTTGACCCGCGAAGCTCGCCTTCACCGGAAACGCATACGCCTGCCCGGCGATTACGCTGCTTGGTGCACTCGCATCGATCACCAGTGCGTCCAGATTCCCCCCCTGCGTTCCCAATGCGAACACGCCGGACGCGGAACTCGCGCTGTTGCCCAGATTCCGGGCGTTCATAGAAAACACGGCGGATGAAGCCTCGGTCGTCCCATTCGAGTCGCGGGTGTCGAAGGGAAATACAGCCGACTCCGAGTTGTCCGTGCCGCCGCTATCCCGCACATCGAAGCTGAAAACCTCCGATACCTCCTCCGTCGTCGCGGCGTGGAGTGGCAGCGTGGCAAGCAGCAGGATCGGGAGGAGTTTCATGGTGGTGGATCGTGGCGGCGGATTGCATCCGCCATGCCCTTCTTCATTCATTTCAATCACCTCGCTTCGGACGGGATGGCTTCACGACATATTTCCCAGTCTCTTCGCGAAGGACGGCAGAGTGTTCCGGCACCGGAACAAATACCACGCCTCTCGCCTTTGCCGCAGCTTCCCGTTCGCGCACCATCTCGAAAAGCCGCTCGAGATCGCCGCCTGCTTCGGACATCAGATCCTCGCGGATTTTCCAGATTTCCTCGATGATGGGATTCGCAAGCATTGTCCCGTGTCGTTGCCGGGCGGATACGTAGGGTGCCGTGTCTTCGCGCACGACCGCGCAAGATTTCGGCTCCGGAATGACGACTTCCCCACGCGGTCGCACCGCTTTGGACTTCTCGCGAACCATCGCGAACAGTTGGCGCATGTCGCCCCCGGATTCATTAGCCAGGCGGTCACGGGTGGCGCGGATTTCCTTGAGGATTGGATTAGTTTTCATGGCGTGAATCTACAGGAGTTCCAGAGGCGAGGCAATGACCGGACATGAATAACCGGCGCGGGCGCATACTGCCTCGACCATCCGGACGATGGAGAGGTTGTGGATATGCGTGCAATTCCATGTCAGCAGCACATCCATCCCATGGACGGCGGCAACCGCGATATGGGCCGCATCCATCCGCGCCTTTTCGGGAAAACATCCGGTCTCAAACACCGCGTTCGTCAGGGACAACACCTGATCGTTTGCCAACAATCGCGGGATACCTGTCAAAACCGCCATGCGCTCGCGGGCCGCAGCGGGATCGCCGCATGAAACCTCAATCTCGACAAACTCGGAGACAAACCAGTTCCCGGAACCTTTGTCCCGTTCCCACCACCGCCGCGTCGCCTCCTGCTGGCCGCGAATCACCAAATCCCGGCTGGCCCGCGCCGTGAGGTAGCTCGGGATGGTCGATTCCAGATAGATGCGGGGAAGGCTCATGGGGTTCCATCGTGGCGGCGGTTTGCAACCGCCATGCCTTGCGAAGAGATGGGCATGGCGGTTGAAAACCGCCGCCACGTTTCACATCCTGTCTCTGCGCTCGTGCTCATCTGTCTCATGGCTGTTTTCACTGTAGCTCAGAGGAAGAAGACTCCTACCTGCGGACGGTGCGGAAGCCGGTGTAGAAGTTGCCCGAATTGTAGGGGATGTCGCGGGTCGCCGCGCGGCAGGTATTGGAGTCGAAGCTCCAATTACCGCCGCGAAACACGCGGTAGGAGCCGGAAACTGGCCCGTGAGGATTGTCGTTGTTGCCGGCCGTGCCGTAGTAAGAACTCGCATACCAATCCCAAGTCCACTCCCAGAGATTTCCTGCCATGTCGAACAAGCCGAAATCATTTGCTGGATAGGAGCCGACCGGGCTGGTCCATGGCTGGCTGCCTGTTGCCCATGGGTTGCCACTGACTGAATAGTTCGCATTGGCAACTGTGATGGAATTTCCCCACGGGTAGCGCCTGCCGGTAGCCCCGCCGCGTGCCGCTTTCTCCCACTCCGCCTCGGTCGGTAGGCGATAGCCGCTTGCGCTCCATTTTACCCAATCATTCTGGAAGTCGGGGTAGCCACTTTTGTAAACGACCGTTTGCGCGGCATCCGTGTAATAACAGGGCGTGAGGCCTTCCTTCTGGCTGCGGGCATTACACCATCTCACCGCTTCGTGCCAAGACATCGAATGTGTGGGATGGGCGTCCGCCTTGAACGCGCCACCGCCGATGGAGTAGCCATTTGCATTTCCCCATGTCTGAACGTTTTGCCAAAGCGCCTTGGGCACCTCGGTTTTGTCCATGAAGAAGGCATCCACCTGCACGTTTCGGACCGGCATCGCATCGGTGAGTCCATCCAGATTGTCCCCCATCTGGAACGGTCCGCCGGGAATGTAGGCCATACCCGGAGGCGCGGGCGGCGTGGTGCCGTCGTGGGCGGTCACGCGGACGCGGCAGTTCGGCACCCAGTTTCCACTCCAATCCACCCCGGCGTTCCAAACGATCTTGCGGTTCAAACCCGGCGAGATGTTCGCGCCAATGTGGCCGCTGAGCGAGACACAGGGCAGGCCATAAGTCAGCCCGGCATCCGAGGACGCGGCCAACTGGATCAACTGCAAGTCGCCATCTGCGTCCGAGAGATCGAAATAAACATCCACAAGCTTCGTCCCCGGCCGCTGGGAGGCGCGGATGTTGGAAACCACCGGCGGTGCGGCGCTGGCGATGCAACACATGGCCGCAAACAACAAAGACAAGATTTTCATAAAAGAGCATTTCAACAGATCCACCCAACGGATCAAGGAGCGAATCGCAGAATTTTCGGAAGTTTTTCATTGCCTGCCGCACGCGAATTTCTGGTTTTCTGGTACCAGTCTAAATAGCGCCGCTATCCAAGGCTGGCGAACGCTATGTTTACACCACGGTAGTCATAAAAAATTTCCACACACATCCCCTAACGGGGGGCTGAGGCGAACGGTTGGGCGGTGTCGCGACGGTTTACTTCTGCCGGCATCCAAGTCCATGGGTTGACGTTTTTCTGCGTGAATACAGCGATGCCGATGACGCCGACATTCCGGGTTTCGCCGTGGCGCATGTTCGCGTAGGAATTGGCGACGCTGGAAAACTTGAAGGCTGCGACATGGCTGTAACAGGTGCGGAAGCCTTCGATTTCAAGGGTTTTACCAGCTTCCACCACGTAGCCGCGTTTGGCGAATGCGGCGGCTCGGCCATCTTGGACATCAAGGCCATCGACACTCGCGACGATCTCAAGCGCACTTTTGCAGCGATTTTTCACGACGATGGTATAGGTGCTGTCCTTTTCACCCGCGACGAGGCGGCGTCTGTAGCCGCCCTCCTTGTAGGTCGTTAGAAATCCGAACCCACTCTTCACGCCCCATTCCACCAAATCACCGGCGGCGGTTTGCATGGGGTTCACCCGCTCCTTGTAATTGCTCATCGCCTCGATGCCTTTGGGGTCGTTGTAATAGATCGCATCAATTCCCGCAGGTTTCGATGAGGCTCTGACGAACGAACCCTGAATCAGTTCGGATTTCCTTTCATCGCCCCAGCCAGTGGCCAGTCCGGGGCGCTCCTCCGCTTTGGTTTTCGAATGGTTTAGCATGGCGTCGATGCTATTGCGGTTGACGGCTTGATCCCCAGTGCGGAGTTCCGATGGGGCCGGAGCGGGGTTGTTGTAGTTGCCACTGGTGGCGCAGGAGTTGATGAAGATGGCGGTGAGTAAGCCCCCTAGCGAAATGACGATTTGGTGTTTCATGTGCTGGAAAAACAGCATTTAAAATCGGGGGTGTCAATTTTTAATTGCAGTTTTTTCAGCATTTAAGTTGCGGTTTTTCCGGCATTTGGCAAATTAGCGGCATGAAACGCTTTGAGGACGGCCAAATTTCCCGGCGGGAACGGCAGGTGATGGACATCCTTTTCCGCAAGGGCAAGGCGACGGCCGAAGAGGTGCTGGCTGAGTTGCCAGACCCACCGGGATATTCGGCGGTGCGGGCGCTGTTAGTGACGCTGGAGGGAAAATTGCTGGTGACTCACTCCAAGGACTCGCGGCGCTATGTGTATCTGCCCGCAGTGCCTGAAAAGCGGGCGAAACGGACAGCTCTGAAGCAGCTCTTGACCACATTTTTCGAAGGCCGTCCGGAAAAACTCGTCGCCTCCCTGCTCGATCCAAAGGACCAGAAACTCAGCCCGGATGAAATCGCCCGCATCCGGAAATTGATCGACGAAAGCGGCGACAAATGACTCACTCCTCCATCCAATGATTCCAATCCTCACATTTTCGATCATCGCCACTGCGTTGGTATTTCTAGCAGGCATGCGTGATACCGCGCGAGACCCGAGGTTGACGGTGTTATTGATGTGCTTGTTAGCGGTGTTCCCCGCCCTAGTGGTTCTGTTGCCGAAGTTCAGCATTTTTCCCGCCGCTGCGGGTGTGGTGGGTGACGCGGGATTTCCATGGGGAGGAATTTTGTTAGGAATCTGGGCCTTGGGATTTGCGGTGGCTGTGGGACGCCTGATGTGGGCGGTGCTGGCTTTGCAGCGCTGGCGCAGTCGTGCCGTGGAGCTGACGCACGTGCAAGGCGTCGCGATTTGTGAGTTGGAGGGGTTGCGCGGGCCCATGGCGGCGGGGGTTTTTCATCCGGTGATTTTCGTGCCGACCTCTTGGAACGCGTGGACCGAGGAAGTCCGGCGGGTGGTGTTGAAACATGAGCTGGCGCATCATCGCCGCCGCGATCCGTTATGGCGGCTGTTAGCGGAACTCGCCCAAGCCGTGCATTGGTATCATCCGCTGGTCCGCTGGATGGCCCGGCGTTTCATCATCCAGTGTGAATATGCTTGCGATGCGCTGGTCCTGCGCGAAGGCATCGACGCCAAGACCTATGCCCGGGTGCTCTGTGATTTCGCGGAGGAGCGGGCCTCTTCGCCGCTAGCGTTGCCGATGGCGGAAAGCTCTTCGCTGGAATCGCGAGTCCGGCGGATGCTGAAGCCTGCAGGCGGCAATAGTGGGAAAGTCTTGTTAGCACTGGGCGGACTCGGGGTGCTTGCGGCTTGCTCGCTTTCAATGATAGGTCGGGAGGTCGGGGCGCACGCGCCGGAATCCCAGACGGAAGTGCAACTTCGTTTCTCGGCGGATCCATTTCCCGGCGAGCGGTGACGGCCCATGGATCATTGATGCTGCGGAAAAACTTTCTGGCTTCTACGGTGGTTTCGCTGCTCAGTCAGTGGCAGACGCCATGTTTGTCATATCGATCGCCGCCCTGAGACGCAACACCGCCATTTTGCGCGAGGTGAAGGAAGCCGCAGGCTGCCATCTGGTGCTGGCGCTCAAGGGCTTTTCCTGTTGGAAGGCATTTCCCTATTTGCGTGAGGATCTGGACGGCTGCTGCGCCTCCGGCCTGTGGGAGGCATCGCTGGCACGGGATTATTTTCAAAAGCACGTCATTACCTACTCCCCGGCTTACGATGAGGCGGATATCGCGGAGTTGTGCGAATTCACCGATCATCTGGATTTTAACTCGCTCTCACAATGGTTCCGCTTTCGCGAAAGGGTGATGGCGCACCCGCGTTTCAAAAATGGCGAACTCGTCTGCGGACTGCGCGTGAACCCAGAGTGCTCGACCGGGGAAACCCCGATCTACGACCCATGCGTGCCCGGCTCGCGGCTCGGCATCACGGCGGAGCAACTTGCAGGTGCTGATCTAACTGGCTTGTCCGGGCTGCATTTCCATACTCTGTGCGAGCAGAATTCCGATGATCTGGAAATTACCCTAACTGCCATTGAGGATAAATTCGGCCATCTGCTGCGGTTGCCGCAATTCACCTACCTCAACATGGGTGGCGGCCATTGGATCACGAAGCCGTTTTACGACCGCGAGCGCTTGGTTAGGTTAGTTAAGGCGACGCGGCAAAAGTATGGTGTCGCCGTTTGGTTAGAGCCTGGCGAAGCGGTAGCGATTCATACGGGAGTACTCCGGGCGACTGTGATGGACATCTTCGAATCCGCCGGTCATCGCCTCGCGATTCTTAGTATTTCCGCGACTGCACACATGCCGGATGTGATGGAAATGCCATATCGTCCCGACGTTTTCCTGGTGGAGAAGCCAGAAGCCAGCGACAATATGTTAGAAAAACTGCCTGCTGTCGTTTTCTCGGGCGAGTCCTATCAACCTGCGGGAGATCCCTCTTCCAATCTTCAATCTCCAATCTTCAACCCCCAATCCTCCAATCTCCAATCCTTCACCTACCGTCTCGGCGGGCCAACCTGTCTGGCGGGCGACGTCGTGGGAGACTTCGCATTCCACCGCGAGCTCTTGGTCGGCGACACGCTGGTGTTTGATGACATGGCGCATTATACTATGGTCAAAACGACGACGTTTAACGGCGTCAAACACCCAGCCATCGCGCTCCAACATGAGGATGGGAAATTGGAAATCCTGCGCGAGTTCACCTATGCCGATTTCCGCGACCGTCTTGCCTAATTTACTAACAGACATCGAGCGCGACTGTGCCAGCATTTTTACATATTCATTCGCCAGCTTTTCTACTTAGGCTCGGCGCGTCGCGAAATTTGAAACCCAATCCTCCCAACAGCCACTCATTCCGATGAAAACTGCCATCACTCTCTGCCAAGTCCCCGAAGCCCTCGCCGGCCCCTTCGTCCTTCGCACGCCGCTGCCAGAAGCCTTCGCAACCGCCGCCGCCATCGGCTTCGATGCGGTGGAGTTGTTCCTACCTGGCCCGGATTTCGTTTCGGTCGATGAGGTGAAATCACTGGCCGCGCAGCACGGCCTGACCATCGCGGCGGTCGGCACTGGCGCAGGCCTGTTGCGCCACGGTCTGAGCATGACCGATCCCGATCCTGCCCAACGCGAGGCGGCGCTGGATTTCATATTTTCAATGATCGACTTCGGTGGCCAAATCTCTGCCCCGGCCATTCTCGGCTCGATGCAAGGGAAGCTGAGACACGAAACCTCGTTCGATCTGTTAGCTGCCGGCCTTCAACGCTGCGCCGACCGTGCGGCAAACTACAGTGTGCCATTCATTTACGAATCGCTGAACCGCTACGAGACCCATCTTTTCAACCGGCTCGGCGACGCCGCCCGTTTCCTCGAACTGCATGATCTTCAAAACGTTGTCCTCCTCGCCGACCTCTTCCACATGAACATCGAGGAGCCCGACCTTGCCGCTGCCATCCGTGAGGCGGGCCGTCACATCGGCCATGTCCACTACGCGGATTCCAACCGCCAGGCAATGGGCTTCGGTCACACCGCGCCGGAACCCATCATTGCCGCCTTGCAGGAAATCTCCTACTCAGGTTTCCTGTCTGCGGAAATCTTTCCCTTGCCCGACCCGGAAGCCGCCGCCCGTCAAACGATTTCATCCATCCGCCGCTTAATCTAACATTGTTTTACAAATGAAAACTCGTCCGCTCGGCAACACTGGCATCGACCTCCCCATCCTCTCGTTCGGCGCATCCTCGCTCGGTGCGGAATTCCGCTCCATCACCCTCGACGAGGCGATGTTGTCCACCAAAACTGCCATCGACCTCGGCATGAATTTCATCGACACCTCGCCGTTCTACGGTCGTGGCATGTCGGAAGTTATGCTCGGTCTGGGCCTCAAAGGCATTCCGCGGGAAAAGTATCTGCTAGGCACCAAGCTTGGCCGCTACTCAGACAAGCACTTTGATTTCTCCGCCAAGCGCGTCGAGGAATCCGTCCACGTATCGCTCCACCGCCTCGGCACCGACCACCTCGATGTGCTCCTGCTGCATGACGTGGAATTCGTGCCACTCCAACAGATCTGGGAGGAAACCATTCCCGCCGTTTTGCAGCTCAAGGCACAGGGAAAAGTCCGCGCCGTGGGCTTTTCATGCTATCCGATGAAAACCTTCCATACCGTGCTCGACCAGGTGGAAAACGACATCGACTGCGTGCTCTCCTACAATTGTTATACCTTACAAAACACAACTTATGTTGAAGACCTGTTACCGCGTCTAGCCGCCAAAAACATCGGGGCCATGAACGCTGGCCCCTTCTCCGCGCGACTTCTAACCAACGCCGAACTGCCTGAGTGGCTAAAGGAACCTGAGCCCGTCAAAGCCGCCGCCCGCGCTGCCGCGAAACACTGCGCTGCTCACGGCGTGGACATCGCACAACTCGCGATTCAATTTTCCTGCGAGCACCCCGGCCTCGCCACCACCATCGCCGGTTCCGCCAACCCCGCCAATATCCGCAAGTGGGCCGAGTGGCTGGAACAACCCATTGACCGAGAGCTCCTCGCCGAAGTCCTCGCAATTTTCGCCGCGGTGAAAAACATCGGCCACCTCGAAGGTCTTCCCGAAAACAATTGAACCCATTTTGTGCAAGCCATCCATTTCACCGCCCCCAAGGAAATCACGATCATCGACCTACCCGAGCCGGTCGCACCCGGCCCCGGCGAGGCGCTCGTCCGTACCCACCGTATGGGCATCTGCGGCACCGACCTTTCTTGTTATCTCGGGAAATTCCCTTTCTTCGCCTATCCCCGCACGCCTGGCCATGAACTTGGCTTGGAAGTAGTCGCCGTCGCTGACGATGTCTCTAACGTGAAGCCCGGTGATAAATGTTCGTTAGAGCCATACGTCAACGATCCCGACTCCCCAACCTCTCGGAAAGGCTCCCAAAACTGCTGCCCAGGCGTGCAGGTCATCGGCGTCCACAACAACGGCGGCCTGCGCCAAGGCATCTTCGCCGTGCCCGCCCGTAAACTCCATCCCGGCAACGATCTTACCTACGACCAACTCGCCCTCGTCGAGACCCTTGCCATCGGCTACCACGCTGTCCAACGCGGCAATCCCAAACCCGGCGAAACCGTTCTAGTCATTGGGGCCGGCCCGATCGGACTCGCTTGCTTGGAGTTTCTGAAACTTATGGAAGGTGTAAATGTCATCGTCATGGACATGGTGCAAGGCCGTCTCGATTTCTGTGCCAAAAATCTCGGGATTAAATCCGGCGTCCTCGCAAAACCAGACGGTTCCCAACTCGCCGACCTCGAAAAAATCACTTCCGGTAATCTCGCGGACATCATCATCGACGCCACCGGCAGCCCACGCTCGATGTCAACCTGCTTCGAATACGCCGCATTCACCGGGCGCGTCGTTTATGTGGGCATCACCACCTCCGACCTAACATTTCCCCACGCTCCAGTCTTTCATCGCCGCGAACTCACACTGCTCGCCTCGCGCAACGCCCTGCCCGCCGACTTCCCGGCCATCATCGCGCTCATCCGCGACGGCAAAATCAACACCGACCTCTGGATCACCCACCGCATCTCCTTCGCCGACGTGCCGGAAAAATTCGCCCAATTCACAGATCCCAACTTAGGCGCGATCAAAGCCATCATTGAAATTCGCTGAACTCCAGATTCCAGAATCCAGAAAGAAACCACAACCCCAGCCTCCGCGTCCCTCTGCGACCTCTGCGCTTCCGCGGTGAAAAAAAAATCTAATATCTTCTTACTTCTATCTTCTAACTTCTAGCACAGAACTTCCAACACACACCCATGAAAATCTGCCCTAAATACACATTCGGCGTCGGCGATCGTTTTGCCAACGGTGCCCACGCCCAGCTCACCGCTTTCATCGAAGCCAAAAAACTCGGCATCGACATCACGCCCGTCTGGAATAAATCTAACCGCGAGCACAACATCATCGGTTCCGAGCCCACCCAAACCCGTGAAGCCGCCGACAAGGCCGTCGCTGATCTCGGCTGGACCGGCGAGTATCTGTTGGACGCCGATCATATTAACCTTTCCACGGTGGATCGCTTCGTCGCGCCCTGCGATTTCTTCACTCTCGACGTCGCTGACGACATCGGTGAAGCCGCCGCGCCCGAGGATGTCACCACCTTCATTGAGAAACATCCTGAACTAATCGGCACCGTCGCCATCGCAGGCATCGCCGAACCGTTTGAAATCACTCGCGCCGACGTCGAAAAAACCGCCAACCAATTTCTCAAAGCCACTCAAAAAGCTGCCGCCATCTATCAGCACATCGTCACGGCCAAGGGCGGCACCGACGATTTTGTCACCGAAGTCTCAATGGACGAAACTGATAGCCCACAGACTCCACCGGAACTGCTGATTATCCTCGCCGCCATCGCCGATCAGAGTATCCCGATCCAAACCATCGCGCCCAAGTTCACCGGACGCTTTAATAAAGGCGTCGATTACGTCGGCGATCCGGTGCAGTTTGAAAAAGAATTCAACGACGACCTCGCCGTCATCGCCCACGCCATCAAAACCTATGGCCTGCCCGCCGCGTTGAAACTTTCCGTCCACTCTGGATCGGACAAATTCTCAATCTATCCGATCATCAAACGCGCCATCCAGCGCACCGGTGCCGGCCTCCACATCAAGACCGCCGGGACGAATTGGTTAGAGGAAATCATCGGCCTAGCGGAAGCCGGCGGCGAGGGCCTAGCCTTGGCCAAACAAATCTACGCGAAGGCCCTCGATAAAAAGGCAGCCCTTTGCGAACCCTACGCCACCGTCATCGACATTAGCGACGCCAAACTTCCCGCCGCCGAGGAAGTCAACGGCTGGACTAGCACGCAATTCACCGACGCCCTCCGCCACGACCAAACGAACCCCGGCTACAACCCGGATCTCCGCCAGCTCCTGCACGTTGGTTTCAAAATTGCCGCCCAGCTCGGCCCAGTTTACATCCAAGCCCTGCATGACAACTCCGCCGTCGTCGCGAAGAACGTCACCGGTAATCTGCTAGACCGCCACATGAAGCCGCTCTTCTTGTAGCGTGGCGGCGGATTGCATCCGCCATGCCAAATTGATTCAACCAACGGCGTGGCGGACACAAATCCGCCGCCACAATTCCATATTTTTTAAAATAGGTTCTGAGTAATTACGGTGCCGAGAGTTTGAGTCCGTTTTTGCGCCCCTTGTTGATGAATTTTTTGTCGAATGTTTTGAACTCAAGTCCGGTGCTGCGGACGTAGTGCAGGGCATCGGCGAAATAGAAACCTTGGTCGAACCAGTCCAGAACTTGCATGACTGCGGCGCGGTCGTCCACACTTACGGTGGAGAGGCGCAGGAGGGATCGCAGGGCGTTGGAGATTTCTGCTGGTGAGAAATCGTAAACGGCACGGAGAACCCACTCGGTTTCGAGAAGCACGCTCTCGGCGAGATGGATGCGGCGGGTTTCAAACAGGAGGCGGGCGCGTTTTGCCTCCGCTGGGGTGTCATCCACTAGAAAACGAATGACCACATTGGTATCGACGGCGACTATCTCCATGAGTCACGAAGTGATTGGGCGATGCCTTGATCCATTTCGGCGACAGTCACGCCCTTCCGTTGAGGCTTGAGCATGCCCGCGACTTGATCCATGGAAAGGGTATCGGTTTCAGGTTCCAAGGAAGCTGAATTTGCCAGTGTCCGCAGGATTTCCGCCTGAAGGCTCCTCGAATGGGCTTTCGCGCGGCGCTTGTAAACAGAGTGCAGAGACTCCGGAATGTTTTTCAGAGTGATCGACGCCATGCGAGGATATTACGCAACCCAATGATGCAAAGTATCATGACGGATATAATGGCGATCTTGCGCATCTTAATTCTCTGCCGGTCGCGAGGCCTTTTCCAACACCGCTCCCAGCACTACCGCCGCGATGGGCGTGGCCTCATGAAGCAGCACGATGTCACCGGCTGATAGATAGGGTGAAATTCTGGCTAACACTTTTTTTGGATTTTTCTCTACTGCGTCGAAGCCTCTGCGGTTCCAAGCCATCACCCGCAATCCGAGATCGCTAACGACAGGATGAGTGAAAAGATTTCGATGGCCGACTGGTGCACGGAACCAGCGGGGCAGGGTGCCGGTCGCAGCCTCGATCACTTGCTGGCATTCCTCAATTTCCCGCCGAGTCCGCCATGGCCCCGCCGCCCAGAAACCAGCCTGCGGGTGGGTCATGGTGTGATTGCCGACTTCATGGCCACGGCGGATTACCTCGCAGGCCAACTCGGGATGGGCGCGGACTTTTTCGCCGATCATGAAGAAGATGGCTTTGGTATGGTAGCGGTCTAGCAGATCGAGGAGAATCGGTGTGGTTTTCGGATCGGGGCCATCGTCAAGGGTGATAAGAATTTTCCCCTCATCGGTCGTGCAATAGACCGGCCCGAGCCATTGGCAATATGGATCAAGCACCGCCCGACAAAACAAGGCTGCTATCCCCGCCCCCGCCACCAAGGCGAAGGACCAGCCGAATTTGTAGCCAATGACAACGGCAGCGAGATGCAGGCAAATGAAAAATCCAAGACGCACGACGATGCCGGATTTTCCCGCCAGACGCATGATCGCCTGCCAAGAGAAAACGCACACTGCTGTGAAATTCATGATCGCTCCGGCGAGCCAGATGTAGGCTAAAGTCCCGACAATTCCCCCGGCGTGGCGGTGAAAAATGGCCCAGGCCGCGCACATTCCCGACCATAACAGCCATTGGGCTGACTGGCTCGTCGCAGCGAGTATGAAGGGCAAGATATTGAGTGCGAGAAATCCCAGTGGCACGGCTAACAGCCAACTCGCGGCACCACAAGAATTAGACAGACGGTCCTCGATGGCGACAATGATTGTAAGCGGAATCAAGGCGGCAAAGGCGCGGAATTCTCCGGTGTGCATTCCCGTGCGTGGGGAGATTTCCCGGGCATCCGCAACGCCTCGTTCCTCCGCCCCACCGAAGACGCGGAAAAGGGCAGATACGGCACGGTTGTCGGGTGTGGGAACCATCAAGAACTGGAGTGCGAAATTTTTGTACCGCTTGGGTATGTTCAACCAATGTCCGCACGGAATCAATTCCGCGTTCCGCTTATTCCCACTCGATGCTGGCGGGAGGCTTGGTGGAGATGTCGTAGAGGACGCGGTTGATGCCTTTGACCTCATTGAGAATGCGGTGACTGGTTTCGCGCAGAAGGATCGGCGGGAGTTCAACCCAATCGGCGGTCATGGCGTCTTCGGACACGACGGCACGCAGGGAAATCGCCCACTCGTAGCTGCGCTCGTCGCCCTTTACGCCCACCGTTTTCACCGGGATAAGGCCAGCGTATGCTTGCCATACTTTATCATACCAGCCGTGCTCCTTGAGTTTCCCGATGAAGATGGCATCGCACTCACGGATGATTTTCAAGCGCTCTTCAGTCACCACGCCGGGACATCTAACGGCGAGTCCGGGACCAGGAAATGGGTGGCGTTGGAGAATATCCTGCGGGATACCAAGCGCGGTGCCGAGTTCACGGACCTCGTCCTTGAAGAGCTCGGCCAGCGGCTCTAACACCTTTCCCTGGGCCTGGAGTTCGAGGATGCGATCAACGCGGTTGTGGTGAGTCTTGATTTTCGAGGCTTTGGATTTCGCATTGGAGGCGCTCTCGATCACGTCCGGATAGAGCGTGCCTTGGGCGAGCATATCGGCATCGCCAACGGAATCCCAGAAGACGTCGATGAAGAGATTGCCGATGATGACGCGCTTCTTTTCAGGATCATCGACGCCATCGAGCGCGGTGAGAAAGCGTTCCGCACAATCGACAGTTTCAATGGGCACGCCCATGCGTGCGAAATTTTTCCGCACCTCAATACCCTCGTCTTTCCGCATCAGGCCGTGATCGACGAAGATCGCGCGGACGTTGGCCCCTGCTTCGTGCAGCAGCACCGCCAGCACCGTGCTATCGACCCCGCCGGAGACGCCGCAGACGACTTGCTTGTTGCCGACACTGGCGCGGATGCCATCGATGATCTCGCGTTTGAAGTCGTCGATGTGGAAGGGTAAGAGGTTGTTAGAGTGGCTGAGGAAATTTTTCAGAATCTGCAAACCCTCGTGGCTGTGCGTGACTTCGGGATGGAACTGGATGCCGAAAAACAAGTCGTCCCATTGCAACGAAACGGGCGTGCCGTGCTGGTTGGAGGCGATCACCTTCGCGCCATCCGGCAAGATTTTCACTGTGTCCGAGTGGCTCATCCAGACTTGCGAGCAGGCGGAAATTCCTTCGTAGAGGCCCACGCTTGCTGCAGGGAACAAATCTGCGGGCCCGTATTCGCGGCGATCGCTGGCTTCCACGCTGCCGCCGAATTTGATATTGAGAAGCTGCATCCCGTAACAGACACCGAGGACCGGAACCTTGAAGGCCTGGAGGGCCGCAAAATCCAAATCGGGCGCATCGGCCTCGTTGGTGCTCTTCGGTCCGCCTGATAGTATGATGGCTCCGGGTTTGCCGATGTCAGGAAAATCCTCAATGGCATAAAGTTTGGCGAAATATCCCAGCTCGCGCACCCGGCGGACAATGAGCTGCGTGTATTGCGAACCGAAATCGAGAACGGCGACGTGATTGGTTTCGTGCATTTTTTATAAAATAGTGGAAGAGTTTACCGCAAAGACGCGGAGGTCGCAAAGGGTCGCAGATGGAAGATTTGGAAGTTCAAAATTAAAATCCACCTTTGCTGTGCGGGACTGATTCATACGCTATTGAAATTACATTCCTCTACTCTAAATCAACTTTCTACTCTCTGCGTTCCTTGCGCCTTTGCGGTTCAAATCTACTAACTGAGCGGTTGATAGTTCGTTGGCTCCTCGGTCATGACGACGTCATGCACATGGCTTTCGCGGAGGCCCCCGGCGGTGACGCGGACGAAGTTGGCACGTTCGCGGAGTTCGGTGAGGGTGGATGCGCCGACGTAGCCCATGCCGGATTTGAGACCGCCCATGAGTTGAAAGATGACATCTGATAGCGGGCCTTTGTAGGGCACTCGGCCCTCGACGCCCTCCGCGACGAGTTTGCCCGAGCTGTTCTGGCCGTAGCGGTCGCCCGCGCCTTTTTGCATGGCACCGATGGAACCCATGCCGCGGTATGTTTTGAAACGGCGGCCTTGGGATTGAACCGTCTGGCCGGGGCTCTCGCGGGTGCCTGCCAGCAGCGAGCCTAACATAACCAAATCGGCACCGGCGGCCAGGGCTTTCACGATGTCTCCAGAATAACGAATACCGCCGTCGGCGATGACTTTCACGCCCGCCTCGCGGCACACTCCCGCAACATTTTGGATGGCCGTGAACTGCGGCATCCCGACGCCGGAAATGACGCGGGTCGTGCAGATCGAACCCGGACCGACGCCAACTTTCACGGCGTTCGCCCCGGCACTGACAAGATCCCGCGCTCCCTGCTGGGTGACGACATTGCCAGCGACGACCGGAACGTTGGACAGAGCGCGGAGTTTCCCGATGACATCCATGACGTGCTTCGTGTGACCAGTGGCAGCATCGATAAATAGCGCGTCGGCCCCGGCGTCGATCAACACCCGGCCGCGGTCGATGCAATCCGGACCCACTCCGACGGCGGCACCGCAACGGAGCTGACCGTTGCTGTCCTTAGCGGCATTGGTGAAGGTGATGCGTTTTTCGATGTCCGAGCCGGTGATGAGTCCGACCAGCCGGCCCTCGGCGTCGATGAGCGGTAGCTTTTCGATGCGGTTTTGATAGAGAATACGGCGCGCCTCCTCCAGACTGGTATTTGGCGGAGCGGTGATGACTTTTCCGCGAGGCGTCATGACATCGGCTACGATTGCGTCGATGCGGTCCAGATAGCGGACATCGCGACCGGTGACCATGCCTTCAAGGCGACCATCAGCATCGATGACGGGAAAACCGGAAAAACCATTTTTCGCCATGACGGCGCGAACGTGAACGACGGTGTCTTCCTTGCGGACGGTATGCGGCCTTTGGATGACCGCATTTTCCGAGCGTTTGACCCGGGAAACCATCGCTGCCTGCTCGTCGATGGGACAGGCACGGTGGATCACGCCCATGCCGCCCTCGCGAGCTAACGCGATGGCAAGATCGTGTTCCGACACCGTATCCATAGCGGCTGAAACAACCGGAAGGAATAAGTGAATGCCTGCGGTGATGTGCGTGGAAAGGTCCGCCTCGCCGGGCAAAACCGAGCTCAAAGTCGGCACCAGCAGCACGTCGTCGAATGAAAGCCCAAGAGAAATCTCCGCCATGGCGGAGTCAATAGAAGCGACCCCGGACGCGCAAGTATGAATCCGTAGTGGGGAAAATTTCCCTTCATCCTAGAAATTTACTTACTCCGCCAAGACTGACGCTAGGTCGTCCATGCTCCAACCCGCCGCATCGCCTGTGCCGTTCTCGTCGATGACAGCGGCCCACTCGCGTTTCTTTGCTTGGAGAAGTATCACTTTTTCCTCAACCGTACCGCGAGTGAGCAAGCGGTAAACCGTCACCGGTCGGGTCTGCCCGATCCGGTGGGCGCGGTCGGTCGCCTGGGCCTCCGCCGCCGGATTCCACCACGGATCGAAGTGAACGACCGTGTCTGCTGCGGTGAGATTGAGTCCGTAGCCACCGGCCTTGAGGCTGATCAGAAATACCGGTGGGCCATCGGCTTGCTGGAACTCATCCACCAGTTGTTGGCGGTTCCGGGTCTGGCCATCCAGCCGCAAACTCTTCCAACCACGCTCAGAAATACATTTATCTATTTCCCGTAATTGTGTTTGGAACTGACTAAATATTAGCATTTTATGATTACCATTAACAGCCTCTTCAATCAATTCCAACAAACGTTGGAGCTTGGCGGAACGTCGAGATATCAACAATCGATTGAAACTTTCGCTTCCAAACAATGCGAGGTCGCAGCAAGTCTGACGGAGGCGCAGGAGGGCAGTGAGCATTTGCATCCGCGCCGCGCCCTGGTTGCCGCAATCAGCGATAGCGTCCACCCGCTTGCGACCCTCGACAAGCAGCTCTTTATACACCGCTTGTTGATCCGGGCTGAGATCGCAGAACTCGTCGATGAAAAGTTTCGAAGGCAACTCGGGTGCCACCTGCTCCTTAGTCCGGCGCAGCAGAAAGGGCGAAATTTTGAGCCGCAGGCGCTCCATCGCCGCTCCGGCGGACTCACCGGCTAGAAGCGATGGCTCATAACGTCGCCGGAATTCCTCGCGCCCGCCTAGCCAACCCGGCTGGATGAAGCGGAAAATCGACCAAAGATCTTGCACCCCGTTTTCAATCGGCGTGCCGGTGAGGGCGATCCGGCAACTCGCCCGCAATTTCGACACCGCCTTCGCGTGATCGGTATCCGGGTTTCGCATCAGACTGGCCTCATCCACCACTACGGCAAGGTAATCGCGCTTTAAGTGATAGGCGAGATCCCGTGCAAGTGTCCCATAGCTGGTGAGAATGATATCGCCGGGCAGAATCTTCTCGCGCTCCGCGTCTCGACTTGCACCGTGGAGGATTCTCACCCGTCGGGCCGGCGCGAATTTGGCAAACTCAGCCCGCCAATTTCCCAGCAACGAGGCCGTGGCGATGACCATCGCTACCCCAGAATCTGCCATTGAGTTTTCAAATAATCGTTCGATTAAAGCGATTGTTTGAACAGTTTTCCCGAGTCCCATATCATCGGCCAACAGCGCACCACCGAAGCGCTGGACACGATCCAACATCCAGCCTGCACCGAGGGCTTGATACGGTCGAAGGTCTGCGTGAAGCGTGGCCGGAATAACAAATGTAAATGAAGATGATGACTTATTATCTTTCAGCGAGTTACTTATTTTATTCTGTATTTCCCGGATAAGCTCTCCGGCCCGGGCCGAAGCCATGAAATGGCCATTTTCCTGGCGCAAATCGAGGTCTGCGAAAAGTGGGTCGATGATGTTGGCGAGGTCATCCGAGAGTGTCAGGTGGCGCCCGCCAGAGCTTGCGCTTGAGCCTTTTCCTGAGCGTAGAAGTCGTCGCACTTCGGCGGTAGGAATAACAATTCCATCAGTTGTTTGAAACGTAAGATCGAAGCTCAACCAATCCGTGCCCGAGCCGATGATATTAATTTTCGGGGTGACGACCGCGACTTGTTTTTGGACATGGCCAAATTTATCCCCCTCAATGACGGTCCATTCTTTGCGCAGGACCGGCAGGGATTGGGTGAGGAAATCTAGGATCGCTGACTCCCCTTTCATCAGCCAGCGACCGCAGGAAAAGTTTTCCACCTCGAAGCCCGCCTTGGATAGTCGCCCTGTAGCTTGTTCTTCCCGGATTAAATCTCGCATCTCGCAGTGGTTGCCTGCCAGTCTTGGCAGGCCATCCACTTTTCCCAGCCCTGGCGGAACTGGTGGTGCCGAGCCATAGCACACCCGTAGCTGGGCTTCGAGGTGCTGGAGGGAGCCTTCCAGTGTGAGTTCAAACACCGCCGGGGCTTGGACGAAGTGTAGCGTATCCAGCCACGAACCCTCTGGGAAATGGAGCCATTCCTGCCAGGATTCGAGATGGTTGAAAAACCTCTGAGTCGGAATTTCCACGGCATTCCCGCCAGCCAGTTCCGCCAGACTTGAGGCCATATCCGGCGGAATACTCCCCTCACCCACCCGGGTCACCGAGCGTTCGCCGATCTGCCAAAACGAACCTCCAATGCCGATCCACGGTCCTGAATCCGGGGCCGGGACGAGTTGGATTTGATCGTGGGAGTGATTCGCCGCGCTGAGCCGCAGTCGTTCGCCGGAGCGGATCTGGAACGATAGCCGATCCTTGCCGACGGCCAGGCGTGGGTGCTCGGCGATGGCTTCAAGGAACGTTGGAACTCGCGGACCGTCCAGATTGAGGCTGAGGATGTCCTTCCTCGCCACTCCCATTTTGGCCAGCCATGCACTCAGTCGCTCATCCGCTGGCGAAATTTCATTACCGGTAGCGACGGCCAAGGTCGCTGCCAATTTCCCGCGTGTCAGTGCATCCCGCCAATTGAGAGGCAGGAGAATCTGCCATGGAACCGCCTCAGTTATCTGTCTCGCTGGTTTTTGGACAGTGGGGGGCAGTAGGGATTTTTCACCGGTTTTATGAAGCGTCGCTAGGCCGCTGGCCACGGCATGACAGCAGACTGAGCCGCTTCTTTGGTTATCGGCACAGGGGCAGTGGGTGTCAAAGTCGGTCGCGGATTTCACCGTCACGCTGACCTTCATCAGCCGTTTCCCCACTTTTACCATGCCCTGCCAACCGGTCTTCCCGGCCGTTACCTCGGCGACCATACCGCTCTCGAACAGGGCTTGGCCCTCTTTAAATGCCTGCCACGAGGCCGCCGCCCTCAACATTGCTTCCGTCCACCCGCTCATTGTTGCGCAGTGTTTCTGGATCACGGTCTGGGTGCAATCGGAACAGGCGAAATAAATTCTGCAACGTCCAGTTGGGAAAACTCCGAACTCGCAGGAATAGTGGTCGGGGCGGCCAGATTCGAACTGACGACATCCGCGTCCCAAACGCGGCGCTCTACCAGGCTGAGCTACGCCCCGTGCACGGGCGGACCCTTGG
>JAYVNM010000162.1:0-10864 GCA_043758445.1 Akkermansiaceae bacterium
AGTTCCAGCCCCTCGCGGAACTCAGCATCTGATTTTTCCCGTCTGGCGAAACCAATAATATTGACTCCGGTCGGCAGCTCGCCATCGACTGCTAGATTATAAAGTGCCGGGATCAGCTTGCGGTGTGTTAGGTCCCCGGTGGCACCGAAGATCACGATGGAACAAGGTTCGGCAGGCGAGCGGGAAACGAGGTCTTCGCGGAAAGGATTGCTCATGGAATGTGAGTCAGAGCTTCAGACAATTCGACGCGTGAGGCAAAGCCAAATACCGCGCCGGATGAAAATGCAGTTCATGTAGGAAATTTGCTGGGTTCACAAAGTGCCGCCAGCTCCGGAGGGGAGGAATTCAGGATACGGGACTTTTTAATCATTCGCGTTTGAGAATGATTCATTGTTTCTTGAAGCGCATTCGACCTTGATTCCCCGCAGCCGCTCAGCTTTCCTCGACAGCGGAAATGTGTGATGATCCAAATGATTTTGCCAAGGATCCCGCCGCTGCGCAGGTACTTGATTTTATTAGGGCGGGCCTGTGGCGGAAAGCCAGAGACGCGGCCAAGGATTTGTGCAAGAAGGACCGCGGGCGGTATCTCGATCTGCTGATTAGGGCGAATGTGGGACTCGTGCGGGAGATGCTTGGCAAGGGGCTGCTCAAGGAGGCGGAAACAGTGGTGGTCTATCTGGCGACTTTCGCTCCGGCGGATACGATGGCGATGCTGCGGGCGGAAATGGCTGCCCCGACAAGCAAGCGCCAAGTGGCGGTGCTGGCGGATTCCGGCGGTGCTGGATGGTGGGTGGCGGCGCTGCGGGCGGACGAGGTTGCTACGAAGGGAGGCGCTGTTTTTCCAGCGGATCAGGCGGCGGTGGATTTACTGGTGACGGATGCGTTCGAGCCGGACGCGGTGGGAAATGAAGGGCAGGCGGTGCGTTTGGTGGCAGAACTCAAGGCGGTCCGCGCCGCGTGCACCGCCACCGGTGAGGGGCGGTGGGCGGAGGCGAAAAACGCGCTGCGTGACTTGCCGAGGCAGTCGGTCTTCTGGCAGTGGCGGATTTTCCTGCGCGGGGTGCGGTGTGCTTTCGAGGAAGAGCGGGAAACGGCCCGCCAGTGCTTCGCGCAATTGCCGCCATCCGGCGCTTTGGCGCGGGCGGCGGCGTCCCTCGCGCCGGATTTGGCCGGGTGCACTCGTCCGGCACCGGCCACCGCCACGGTCCCGCTTTATTTGGCCGCCACCGGTCAGTCGGCTGTGTGGGCGGCACCGATTCTCGCGGCCTCTACTTCATGGAAAGCTGGCAAGCGGATCCAGGCATTCGATGATCTGGTCACGGGCATGAAAGCGGAGTTTCCTTCCGTCGTGCCCGGGTTGCCCTCCATTCTAACCGATTCGATTCTGCCTTCCCATGCCCGCATGAACGATGGCGATTGGGTGGATTCCGAAGCGTTGTTTACACGTTTCGTCAGTGGGCGGGTGAAGGTGAAATCGCAACTACCAACGTCGGTCCTGGCGTTCATCCGGTCGATGTGTGTTGCGGAAAAAGACGAAATGCCGCACGAGGAATTAGACCGCTCATGGCGGCAGCTCATCGAGTTGTGGCAAAAACGCCATGGCCCGGACGGGCAGCGGGACTCGCTGGCCTGGCAATGGCTTGGCGATGCTCTGGGAAATCCAGCCGCCCTGAAAAGCAACCCATTCGATTACGAAGGCGGGGAGAAGTGCAAGCATGCAGCCAACGCAATCAAGGCCTACGAAAATGCCATCGCTGCCGATGAGGCCAACGAGCCCGCGAGGCTGGGTTTGGTATCTCTTTTAATTCGACAGGGCGACACGAAGAGAAGCAACAAGATGCTCGACGAGCTGGTGAAAAAATTTCCCCGCAACAAGGGCATCTTGATTCTCGCCGGGGACAGCGCCACTGCCCGCAAGAGCTATGCCAAAGGAATCGGCTTCCTGCGGACCGCGCTGGCACTCGATCCGCTGAATAAGGAACTCAAGGAGCGGATCGTGGTTACTTTGACGCTGCAAGTGAGGAATGCCAGCCGCAAGGGCGCGTCAACCGCTGACCTATGGGCGGAAATCGAGCCACTGCTCGAAAACTCCCCTCCACGCGGGCACGACATGCTTAGCCGCTGGATGGCGCGTGTCCGTCGGGCCTTGTTGGAGACGGAGCCCGAGACCGCTGCACAGGCGGAAGCGGACGCCGTCGCGATGGCACCCTCCGGTCTGGTGCGTGTGTTTTTCACCACCACGCTGGCGTCCGTCTATGGCCTCCCTCCCCGCAAGGAATGGGAGCGGGAATGGAACTTAGCCAGATCATCACCCGAATGCACGTGGAAATCCCTGCTCGAAATTCTTCGGATTCTTGATTTCACCACCGCCATCTCCGGTTGGGGTTGGAAGCAAACGACGCTTGCCGGTGATCGGGTCCTGAAGTTGGTGGAGCATTTGGTGGTTCCCCGTCGGCTGAAGGAAGACCCTGACGGGGCACTGGCATTTTTTGACGAGCTGAAAGCACTTCATAAGCGCGCTTCGCAACACTCATCACAGGTTTTCGGATTGGTGAACCGGGATATTTCCGATGCCTTCCAACAGCATGTGGATCCTGGCGATAAAAAGACCGACCCGCGCCTGCGTCTGGCAAGTCTGCTTCGTAGCACCTGCGAACCCAAAAAGGCTCTCAAATACCTGAAAGCCATCATTGCCGATGCGGAGGCAGCCGGTCTTCAGGCAGTCGTGACACGGGCAAGGGAATTACAAAAAATCATCGAGAGCCACAGCTCCCACCAGCCCCTCGGGTTCTTGACCGGTGAGTGGGATGATGACGAGGATAATGAGGAAGATTACGAGGACGACGAAGAGGATATATGGGAGGATGAAGATGACGAAGATGATGAGTCCGCCAGCGCAACGATGTCTTCGGAGCAGTACATGGAGGAACTGAAAAAGGCCATCACCGCTGGAGATGTCGCAGCGGTCAGGCAAATCCGGGACGCCTTGATAGGAATAGGTATCAGCCAACTGACGGTTGACACGACAGTCAAAATTCTCACCCGCACCGCCGGAAGCACTACAAAAACCAAAAAACCCGCAAAAACCCCCGTCGCAGATCCCCGCCAAATCGACCTTTTTTGAAATCATGAACCCCTTCCTCGTTCTCGACGTGCCGGTGGATGCCACCGACGAACAAGTCCGCGCCGCCTACCAGAACTTGCTGCGCCGCTATCCGCCGGAACACCGACCACGCGAATTCCAAACCATCCAAGAAGCCTATCAGGCGACACGGACTGCCGCCGACCGCCAAGGCTGGCTGCTGTTTCACCTGCCATCCGAACGAATCGGCCCGCTGGCGGCGTTAGAAAACTTCGCCCGGCTGCCCGGCCGGATGAAACCACCGGGCGCTGCGGCTTTCCGCACCTTCCTGCGAGGCTGCGCAAATGCTGCCCTGCGCGAACAGTCGAAGTGAAAAAACCGCCATTTCTATTTCCCATGATGCCACACATTGAACCATTGACTGAACCCGACGATGACGAATTCCCCGAAGAGGACGAGGAGTCTGGGATCACCCTGGATGCTCTCCATGAAGAACTCATCGCCAGCACCGAGGAGACCCGCCGCGGCAACCGGCGGGTGCTCGAGGTGCTGAAAAACTTCGGCGGCCTGCTCGACGCGCTTTCCGCCACTTCCAATGACACCCACAAGGCGGTGCGCACCCTCCCGACTGTTGCTCCCGCCGCTCCGCCCACGAGCGAAGGACCGACGCTGGTGGAACTGGCGGACCGTATCGACCGGGTGGCCCACGGCTTCACCCGCCCGCCCGCCGCCCGCCCACCATGGTGGCCGGGCGCGCGTCGCCAGGTGGACGCCTGGCGGGAGGCTTGGGAAATGCAGGCGGACGCCGTTTCCATCCTCCGCAGCCACCTCGCCGCCACCATGCAACGGGCGAATCTGGAGCGACTCGATGTCCTCGACCGCCCCTTCGATCCAAACACCATGACCGCCGTCGAATCCACCGTGGACCCGGAAAAGCCCGACCACACGGTGCTTGCGGAGATTCTTCCCGGTTGGAGGAACGCCTCATCCGGCCAACTCATCCGCCCAGCCCAGGTCCGGGTTTCCCGCATCGCTACCCGCTGATTTTCAAATATAAAATTCCATGAACCAGAACCTCCCGCCGCTCGTCATCGGTATCGATCTCGGTACCACCAATTCCGCCGTCGCCGTCGCCCAAGATGGCACGCTCACCGTCATTCCCGTAAATGGCCAGCCCTCCATGCCCAGCGCCGTCGGCATCGATCCCACCGGCAAGCTGGTCGTGGGCCAAGCTGCCAAAAACCAAGCCATTTCCGCTCCAGAAGACACCGTCCTCTCTATCAAGCGGATCATGGGCACCGACGCCACCGCCGAGCTGGGCGGGAAATCCTACCGGCCCGAGGAAATCAGCGCCCTCATCCTCGGCGAACTCAAACGCGCCGCCGAAACCTACCTCGGACGGCCCGTCACCCAAGCGGTCATCACCGTGCCTGCCTTTTTCAACGAACGCCAGCGCCTCGCCACCCAAGACGCCGGCAGCCTCGCCGGACTGGAAGTGCTGCGCATCATCAACGAGCCCACCGCCGCCGCACTCGCCTACGGAGCCGGACAAGCTGACACTTCGGAAAACGAAACCCTGCTCGTCTATGACCTCGGCGGCGGCACCTTCGATGTCTCCGTGGTGCGCGTGGAAAACGGCATCGTCGAGGTCCGCGCCAGCCATGGCGACATCCACCTCGGCGGCGATGATTTCGACGAAGCTCTCACCACACTCGGCGAGCAGCGCTTGCGGGAAAAACACGCGGACGCCCTCCCCCCCGCCGCACATCGCCGCCTCAAGAGCGCCATGGAACTTGCGAAAATCCGTCTCTCCGATGAACCCTTCGCCACCGTCCGCGAGGAATACCTCACCGCCACGGGTCACCTCGAAACGGAAATTTCCCGCCATGACTACGAGCAGCTCATCGACCCGTGGCTGGTGAAAACGCTCGATTGCGTCCAGCGCGCCATTTCCGACGCCGGAATCACCGCCCACCAGCTCGACAAAATCATGCTCGTCGGCGGAGCCACTCGCACCCCAGCCGTGCAGGAACTCTTCATGCGCACCCTCGGCATGGAGCCACGTCATGAAATCAATCCGGATCTCGTCGTCGCCATGGGAGCCGCCATCCAGGGAGCCACCCTCGCAGGTCAGCCTGCCCCGGCCATCCTTGTCGATATTTCCGCCCACACCTACAGCGTGCTCGCCGTTGTCGGCGGGGATTTCATGGTAGACATCCTCGGCTGCTGTCCCGTCGTCCGCCGCGGCACCCCGCTGCCGGTCACCAAGGCCGACCTGTTCACCACACCGTCGGATTTGCAGGAAAAAATCGCCGTCAAGGTCTTTCAGGGAGAAAGCGAGGATCCTTTCGAGAACCTCCCCATCGGCGAGTTCATGGTCACCGGACTTTCCAAAGTGCCCGCCGGCAATGAAATCATCATCCAGTTTCACATCGACCTCAACGGTTTGCTCACCGCCACCGCCACCGAGAAACGCACCGGGCTGGCCAAGTCCGTCACCATCGACACCGCTGGCCAACACCGAATCAATCTCGATGCCGCCCGCACCCATCTCGCCGCCCTCTTTGATGAACAGGACGCCGGTTTTGATGACGACGATGATGAGGAATCCGACGATGCCGAAGATCATTCCGGCATTCCCCGGCCAGGCGAAGAAAGTGCCACTACGGACGAAGCTCCCGCCAACTCCGCCGCCCTGCTCGCCTCCGCCAAGAGCCTGCGCAACCGTGCCGGAAAACTTCTCGACCAAGGCGTGGCGGAAGCCGATGCCACCGCCATCCGCGCCAGCCTCGCCGCGATCCCTGTGGCGATCGACGCCCGCGACTGGGATCACCTGCGCGCCACCCTCGACACCCTCAGCGATCTGCTCTTCTATCTGGAGGATTGAGCGTAGGATAATTTCAAACGCGATCTGCCCGGCCTATCCCCGCGTGGGGCGATGCCTTCCAAAGCGGAGCCAGTCTTGAATTCCGGATTTTTCGATCCTTCGTAGCCAGCGGGAGCTTGAGATGACGCGCGGTGGCCACAATCAGACGGTCGGCAGGGTCGCGATGAAAACTGGCTGGCAATCGGTTCATTTCCGCGACGATGCTAGGCGTGATGGGTTGGACTCTCACCGTGGCGGGGGACGCCGCGATTCGGAGCCAGTCTTCGACGGTGCTCTCAATCTTGATCCTACCGAGATCTACAAGAGTGCCGAACTCCCACAAGGTGATATCGGAAATCACCGGGCGGGTGTCTGCTGGCAGCGCATCCAGCGCATCTCGTTCGGCGCCGCTCAGGGCAGGATGCCCGATCATCCACCAGATCCACACATGAGTGTCCAGAAGCGGCGCGATGTTCATTTCAGGGCCTCGATTTCGGTTTCCGCGAGCGCTGGCGCAAACGGGTCTGCCGTGTAAACACCCGTTCCGCGCAGGGCCAACCACGGTTGGGATGCCTTCTCAGGGACCACGCGAGCCACCGGTTTGCCGCGTTTGGAAATCACTAGGCCCTCTCCGGTGCGCTGGACCTCATCAAGCAATTGCAGGCATTTTGCCTTGAATTCAGTCGCGTTGATTATTTTCACATGACCAGTCTAAATGACCGGATTGCAAAGGCAAGGAGGTTTTCATGACCACATGGCCAGTGCGAAGATAGATGAGCTTCAGGTCCATGTTAGGCTAAGCAAAAAGTGCGTCTCGATGCAACGCCCCACAATCTTTAGCAACTTTTTCAATTTACGGCGACGGTCGTCCGGATTGGGCGTATGCTCCCTACCGACGATATGAGTTGGAATGATAGGAAATCAAACCCCCATCTCGAACAATCCATGATCCACCACCATGCACGCATCCAAAACTGAAGCCAAAGACCCTATTTGCGGCATGATAGTGGACTCTACGTCGGCACTGCACGCAACGCGCGACGGCGAGACATTCTACTTTTGCAGCGAGCATTGTCGCACGAAGTTTCTAGGGCAGCAGACTCCTGTTAAATCAACCATGAGTTGCTGCGGTGGTGTGCATGGTCACGTGGATGTGAAGCCTTCACCCGCCTCCAAATACTTCTGTCCAATGTGTCCGGGCCAGGAATCCGACAAGCCCGGCGACTGCCAAAAATGCGGCATGGCATTAGAACGCAATCCCGCATGGAAGCCTGAGGCAAAGACAATTTACACCTGTCCCATGCACTCGGAGGTGCAACAAGACCATCCTGGTGACTGTCCGAAATGCGGCATGGCGCTGGAACCGATGACCGCGAATGCAGGAGCTGACGATGAGGAGGAAAACTCGGAGCTAAACGACATGACGCGACGTTTCTGGATCGGAGCGGCTCTAACTTTGCCTGTGTTTGTCCTTGCGATGTCGCACATGACCCCGGTGCTGGGCCATGTGTTATGGTTGACAGGAGATATCTCACGTTGGATCCAGTTTGCTCTAACCACTCCGGTCGTCTGGTGGGCGGGCTGGCCATTTTTCAAGCGCGGTTGGCGTTCTATCAGGTCGATGAATCTCAACATGTTCACGTTGATCGCCATCGGTGTGGGCGCGGCGTATGGGTTCAGCGCCGTGGCGATGTTCCTGCCTGAACTTTTCCCGCATACGATGGATCATGGCGGCAAGGTGGGGATCTACTTTGAAGCAGCCGGCATGGTCACGGTGCTGGTGCTGCTAGGCCAAGTGCTCGAACTTCGCGCGCGCCGCCGCACCGGTAGCGCGATCAAAGCCCTTCTCAATCTCGCACCGCCCACCGCACGCAAGGTCGTCTCCGGCGGCGATCAGGAAATCCCACTCGATCAAGTGCAGGTCGGCGATTCGCTGCGGGTGGTTCCCGGAGACAAGGTGCCGGTGGATGGCGTAATCATCGAGGGGCACTCCAGCGTGGAGGAATCCATGGTCACAGGCGAACCCCTCCCTGTGGAAAAATTCACCGGCGATCCAGTGACCGGTGGCACCGTGAATGGCGCGGGCGGCTTCGTCATGCGCGCCGAGCGAGTGGGCAACGATACTCTGTTGGGCCAAATCGTCTCTATGGTGGCCGAAGCGCAGCGCAGTCGTGCGCCGATTCAAGGTCTCGCCGATAAAGTCTCTTCCATTTTTGTCCCGACAGTCCTAGCAGTTTCGCTGATCACCTTCCTCGTCTGGATGTGGGTTGGCCCAGAGCCGCGTCTGGCCCACGCCGTTATCAATGCTGTGGCGGTTCTCATCATCGCTTGTCCTTGTGCGCTGGGTTTGGCCACTCCCATGTCGATCATGGTGGGGGTCGGGCGCGGTGCGCAACTCGGCGTGTTAGTAAAAAATGCCGAGGCGCTTGAACGATTAGAAAAAGTGAGCACGTTGGTGGTGGATAAAACGGGCACGCTCACGGAGGGTAAGCCAAAGCTGATAGATATACTTCCCAGCGCGGGTTTTGACCCGAAGGAGTTTCTGTTACTTGCGGCCTCTTTGGAACAAAACAGCGAGCACCCGCTAGCCGCTGCGATTGTGCGCGGCGCGAAGGATCAAAATCTTTCCCTCGGCGAAGTGCAAGATTTCCGCTCGGTGACGGCGGGAGGTGTAGCTGGGATCGTTGCAGGTCGTGTCGTGATGGTAGGAAAACCCGACTTTCTCAAGTCCGAAAAAATCATTGGCTTGGAGTTGCTAGAAGCGATGGCGATCCAACTTCAAGAGGACGGAAAAACAGCGATGTTCGTCGCCATCGACGGCAAACCCGCTGGAATCCTTGCCGTCGCCGATCCCATCAAAGCGACCACCGCTGAGGCCATCAAGGACCTTCACTCGTTAGGTTTACAACTCATCATGCTCACCGGAGATAACCGTCGCACCGCCGCCGCCGTGGCCAAGCAACTCGGAATCGACACCGTGGAAGCGGAGATCGAACCCGCTGGCAAAGTTGCCAAAGTGAAGCAGTTGCGTGCCGCGGGAAAACACGTTGCCATGGCGGGGGACGGGATTAACGATGCCCCCGCACTCAGCGAGGCCGAAGTAGGTATCGCCATGGGCACCGGCACAGATGTGGCAATGCAAAGTGCGGGCATCACGCTAGTAAAAGGCGATCTGAGAGGGATCGCCCAAGCCATTAGACTTAGTCGTGCCACCATGAGCAACATCCGGCAGAATCTCGTTTTCGCCTTCCTCTACAACGCCCTCGGCATCCCCATCGCTGCTGGCGTGCTTTACCCACACTTCGGATTGCTGCTCAGCCCGATCATCGCGGGTGCGGCGATGAGCCTGAGCTCGGTGTCTGTGATTACTAACGCATTGCGATTACGGCAGGTAAAATTGTGAAATCTGAAACCACGCATAAGGAAAAAGTGACGGCTAAAAAACTTGCTAGATTCATCACTTTACGTCGATGCTGGGCGGCGTCCCATACCCTGTGAGTCTCGAAGGAGAATCCGCCTTCGGCACGCGGAAATCATAGACACCATAGCCGTTTGCTTTTCGCCCGCGATACGATCGGCCATCGGTGGCGTTGATGATCACGGGGCGTCCGTCCTTTTTCTCGGTGCCTAGAAACATCGCCACATGATGGATCCGCATGATCGCAGGGCCGTCCGCTGATGATCCAGGCTTTGACCAAAATAACAGATCACCCGGCTTCAAATTCGTCAGTGAAGGATCCTTCTCATCGACGGCATCCGCAGCCACCTCATGAAGGCGGCCGTTTTCTTTGAGCCATGCGCATTGGGCGGCCGAGCTGCGCGGCGGTTCTAACCCCGCCTTGCGCATCACAAAATACATCGCCCCAGAGCAGTCGAATCCGCCCGCCTCAGGCTCCGCGCCACCATCAAGATAGGGGAGCCACGGCGAATCGTTGAGAACTGCGAGAGCGAATTCTAGTAAATGTTTTCGGGCTGCCGGCAGGGATTCGTATTCGTTAAGATCCGCAGTCGTGAGTCTTGCTGGTTGTGGGTTAGCCACGGCCGTCACGATCGCATCCGGCACCTGGCCTAGCAGCGCGGGTGATAGTAAAGTTAGAAAAATAACCATCCACATCGTTTAGGACTCTAAGCCCGCATCGCGCTATGGGCAACAAGCGATTGTGTCTTCCATTTCGCTCGGAATTCTGATAAAAACATTAGGGTCTTTGAGGTGCCTGTCATTGGGCAGTCTCCTTTCAAACGGAGGTCGTTTCGGGAGTTATCTCCCAAGAAGGCCATTCTCGATGCGACTAACTATTAGCTTGTTGCATTCCCCCCCGATTTTTCATGATGTTTGAGCGAAATAGCTAGTGCGTAACGGAAGGTGGTTTTCTTGAATTTTGTGCCTTAATCCGAGCCATTAAAAGCGCGGTCATTACAACAAAAAAAAGACCAACAATCCAAGGCCACCATAGCACACTAGGGGTTCCACCTGCCTCCTCAGGGGCATGTCTCAATATTGATTGTTTTGTAGATGATTCGTGTTTTTGCAGTTGTAGTTCTTTGTCATTTGAATTGTCTTTAATTAACTCATTTTGTATCGCTGGTTTTTTGGGGTCTGGTGCGAATGCCACGGTTTTAAGCAGTCCGTCGGGAAGGCAAACCCGGTCAAATCAAGGATTCGGAATCTCGCGGCTACCTTTAGTCCCCGCCGTTGCAAGGGTTGTGCGATTCCGGGTTATGTGGTTTTTACACGAGCAAATCCTCTGAAGGCCCCGAGAATCCGCTTAAAACCGTGGCATTCACACCTGACCCTATCGACATTAGATTAATTTGTCCCCACGCTTTCCAACATCTAAGGCTTTCATGCCTTTGATTTTAAATCGCTTGATCCAGCCAGCCGCCGCATTCCGATGAATGTCGAGAGTCTTTGCTAT
>JAYVNM010000163.1:0-29315 GCA_043758445.1 Akkermansiaceae bacterium
AAGTGGCCTGACTTCATAAGTGTCATAGATCCACCAACTATGACATCTATGAAGTCGCCGTAGCAACCGCCTCCGCACGGCGCTTCGGACCACGCTTACGTATCTATTATCACCCCTATAGAGATTACTCTCCGGACTCAGCGGGTATCTCCTCAGCGACTGGTATCTCTTCCGCAACTGGAGACGGCACGCGGCCGTTGTTTTCTAGGAGAATGAAAACTTCGTGCTGCACGGCCTCTACTTGGCTGAGGGGAATGTCCGGGTCTTTGACGATGAAGACCTCGCCGGTTTTGCGGTGCTCATACACGCGGACGATGCCGGTGGGCGTGCGTTGGTGGTCGGTCTCGCGGAGGAGTTTCTGACGCTCTAGCATGACGGCGAGGATGAAGCGGGCGTTCTCGGTGTGGTCCTCGTCTTCCTCGACGAGGCGTTGGAGGATTTCCTCGGCGCTGAGTTTTTCTGCGGCTTTGGCGGCTTCATTGCCGGTGGGGGCGGTGTAGGTAGTGCGCCAGCAGGAAAAAGGCGAGTCGCCGGTTTCCTGATAGAGTGCCCAACCGTCGAGGCCATAGTCACGGCGGAGGTAACCGCTGGATTCGGGATCGGGGAAGAGGGCGGTGACGATGGTTTCGCCGTCGATGAAGGGGCGTTGAGTGGCGGCGCATTCGCGGCCACGGGAGCGGACATGCCAGGATTCTGCGAGTGCCATGGGAGTGGGATTAGTCGTTGCCGGGGAGGATGCGGCGGAGGATGAGGTAGATCGGTTGGCCGGTGATGCGGCGGCGGAAAAGATATAGACCGAGCAGGGCGAAGACAAGATTGGGCAGCCAGGCGGCGAGCGCGGGAGGGAGTGTGCCGGACTCACCGAGGGCGATGGAAATGCTGCTGCAAAGTAGCATGAGTGCGGAGAGGACCACGGCGAGAAAAATGCCGCCACCGGGGCTGCGGCGGGAAAAGTGGATGCCCAGTGGGGTGGCGAGGAGGACGGTGACAAGGCAGGTGAAGGGCAGCGCCCAACGATAGTGATACTGGGTGAGATAGGGGGCGGGATCGGCGAGTTCGTGGTTCCGGGTGTTTGCGAGGAACCAACCACTGAGGTCGGGGATGCCGAGCTCGGCGGCGCTGAGTCCGGGCTTAATGAGCTGCCACGGGGTTTCCGTCCACTCTTGAATGACGAGTGGGCCGTCATGCGCGGTGACAACGGGCGGTTGGCCCGGAGCATAAAGCGCTATCACCGCTTGCTCGAAGGTCCATGCCCGCGTGGTGCGATCCCAGACGGCAGTCCCGGCGGTGAGGCGGCTGGCGAGGGTTTTGTCCTCGCGGGTGGTGGTGATTTCCACATCGAGCAGGGGACCGCCCTTGTGGTAGTTTCGGGGAAACGCGCCGATTTCCCAGAGGCGGCGGGCATAGGGGTTGCGGTAGAGGACGTGGCTGGCGGCGCTGATGGGCTTGCCGACGGCGGCGGCGAGGATGTCGTCGATGCGGCCCTCGGCGACGGGTGCCCATTGATAATTCAAGCCGAGGGTAAGCAGGCTGAGAAAAATCCCGCCGATGATCAGCGGCAAGGTAAGGCGGATGATGCTGCGCCCCGACTGGATGATGGCGATGATTTCCCGGCTGCCGGAAAGTTTTCCGAGCGCATAGAGCAGGGAAAGCAAGAGGGAATAAGGCAGCAGCAGCAGCAGGATGGCGGGCGACCGGGTGGTGTAGAAACGGAAGAGGGTCTGCAGGACGTGCTTGGATTCGAGGAAATCTCCGATGTGGTTGCTGAGGTCCAGCAGGAGCCAGATGACGGTCAGCGTGGCAAGGCAGACGCCGAATATCCCGGCGAACTGGCGGGCGATGTAGCGGTCCAGTGTGCCGCCGAGGGCATAGAGAAAGCCTGCGAGCAAGGGCAGGAAACAGAGCGCGGCGAGGATCGCAGGCCGAGCCTCGTGGGCCGAGACATCGGAATCCGGAAAACCAAGGAGCTGTTGTTTCACGGCATCGATCTCATGCGGGACCAGCGCGGCACACAATGCGCCACCCAGCACGGCAAGCGCGAGGGGGACGAGAAGTCGCAGAAAGTGGGTGCGGAAAAATATCATGGACCAGCCGCGTGGCTGGTGAGAGTGGCGGCGGCGGGGCAGAGGTGTCGAGCGTGATATGGCCATGCGGCGAACTTGCGGCTTGGCAGGGACCGCAAAGCGGGATGCGATGGCCGGGCGATGATTTCCCTCACCGAAGGACAGCCAACCCCCGGATTCTGCGATGCGGTGCGGGAGGCGTTTTCCCGCAAAGGGGTGATGGCAAAATCCCGCGATTTTGAATACCGTCCACAGCAGCAGGAACTGGCGGTGGCGGTGGCGGAGGCATTGATCAGTGCCGCGCCTTTGGTGGCGGAGGCCGGGACGGGGGTGGGGAAATCGCTGGCCTATCTGCTGCCCGCCGCACGGTTCGCCATCGAGACCGGGCGCAAGGGGGTGATCTCGACGCATACGATCAACTTACAGGAACAACTGGTGCGGAAGGACATTCCGATCGTGCGGAAAATCCTCAATGATGAACTGCCAGCGGTGCTCTTGAAAGGGCGTCAAAATTATCTCTGCCCCCTGCGCATGCGGCGGGCGATGGAGCAGGCGGCGGATCTTTTCACCGGCACGGAAAATGACGAACTGGCGGCAATCGCGAAATGGGCGGAGGGCACGCGCGACGGCACCTTGAGCGATCTGAATTTCCAGCCGCAGATGAAAGTCTGGCTGCAAGTGTGCAGCGAGGCGCATCTCTGCACGGCGCGGCACTGTGGGCCACGGGGAAATTGTTTTTTCCAAGAAGCCCGGAAAGCGGCAGCGGACGCCCGCTTGATCGTGGTGAACCACACCTTGTTTTTCGCACTATTAAATACCGAGGGTGTGCCGGGCGATGACGAGGAGGATATGAAAAAACCGGGCGGGTTCCTGTTTCCTAACGACTTCGCGATTCTCGACGAGGCGCACACCATCGAGCAGGTCGCGGCGATCCAGTTAGGTCTGCGGGTTTCCCAATCTGGCCTGCGCTTCGACCTGCAGCGGCTCTATCATCCGAAGACCCGCAAGGGCCTGCTGAAATTTTTCGGCAAGGCCGGGCCGATGACGGCGGTGGAGGCCGCGCTGGTGGCAACGGATCGGTTTTTCCAGCAGGTGGGGGAGGTGGTGAAATTTGGAAATTTCTCGAAGGAATGCCGCATCCGCGAGGCCGAGATGGTGGCAAACACTCTAGCAGAACCGCTGCGGCGGCTGTGGTTAGAGATCGACACCCTCGCGGCGGACGTGGAATCCGACCAGACGCGGGCGGAGCTGCAAGACGCATCCCGGCGCCTGCGTGAGTCGCACGGCGCGGTGGGAAATTTCCTCGATCAAGCGGCGGACGACAGCGTGTATTGGGTGGAACGCAGCGGGCGGGACGAGCAGCAACTCAGCCTCCATGCCGCGCCGGTGAAAGTGGCGGATAAATTGCGGCCACTGCTTTTCAGCGGGAAAAAAAGCATGGTCATGACCAGCGCGACGCTCGGTGTGGGCGATCCCAAACTCGGCTATTTCCGGGGCCGGGTGGGTGCGGAAAACGCGCGGGCGCTGTGCATCGGGAGCCCCTTCGACTACCCACGGCAGATGAAAATCCGCATTTATAAATCCGTGCCGGACCCTGGCACCCCGCGTTATGACGAGCAGCTCGCGGAGGGAATCCGGCTATCGTTGTTAGAGAGCGATGGCCGGGCTTTCGTGTTGTTCACCAGCTACCGCACCCTGCGCGATGCGGCACAGCGCTTGGAGCCATTTTTTCGTAAGCAAGGCTGGCGGGTTTTCCTCCAAGGCGATGGCCTGCCACGGCACCGGATGATCGAGGAATTCCGCAATGACGTACACAGCGTGTTGTTCGGCACCGACAGTTTCTGGACCGGCGTGGACGTGCCGGGCGAGGCGCTGTCCAACGTCATCGTCACGCGCTTGCCCTTCGCCGTGCCGGACCATCCGCTCACGGCCTCGCGGTTAGAATCCATCGAAGCTGCGGGCGGGAATCCGTTCATGGATTACTCCGTGCCTGAGGCGATTTTGAAAATGCGGCAAGGCGTGGGCCGCCTGATCCGCACCGAGCGTGATACTGGCTTGGTGTGCATCTTGGATAACCGAATCCTAACGAAGCGCTACGGCAGCGCATTCCTCAAGGCGCTGCCGGACGCACCGGTGGAGGTCATCAGTTAGAATCTGTTAGCCACGGAACACGGCCAGCCGTGAGATCGCCAGTTTTAACAAAGCACTATCCCATTGGCCCGGCGCGGTCGCGGTGTTGCCGAGGTAGCCGTAGTTCAGCACGCTGCCGCATTGCGCGCAGAGTAGGCGGGAAACGGGGGCCAACGCACCCATTCCCATCGTGGCCACCGGCAGGCCATGATCCGCGAGCTGGAATTCAGCCAGACGGGCGAGGTCCGCCGTGGAATTGAGTTTTGCCGCCGCCTTGAAGACTGCTGCGCCGGCGTCCTTCGCCTGCCGTGCGGCGTGACCGAGGGCGGTGGTGCCGGGGAGTTTTTCAAAATCATGATACGAGGCGATCCATGGGATGCCCCGCGCTGCGAGTATATCTAGCAGCTCTGGCATCTCGGGAATGCTCGCCACCTCGATGTCCACGCACGCGGCCTGGTCGAGTGCGCTTGTGAGCAGAGCCATCCGCGCCGCCGCGGTCATGGCCAACCCGCCGCCCTCCTCCTGCCGCCGGGCGGTGAACATCAGGGGAATTCCCCGCAGATGCGACCAGGGTGGGGTGGAAAAATTTTCACCCGCTGCGGCTAACAGATCGAGTCGGATTTCCACAACGTCACAGGCATCACGGACCGTAGCCACCGTGCTTGCGTGCAAATCCGCCACGCTTCCGAAGCTCCCGACGACTCGCGGTTGCGCGTCTTGCGGCGGAAATAGCAGGTGTGACATGGCCGATAGATGGGCGGTGGATGGCGGTGCGTCAATCGCTTGTGATGATTGCAAGCACCAAGTATATTTAGAGTGCATGAATTTTTACGGGAAATCGTCCTTTTCTCTGGTCAACTCGAAGTCGGATTCCTAGGGTCTTTCAAACCCCTACACGAATGAACCTTCCACCGCGTAAAAATATTGTCATTCTCGTCTCCGCTTTGATCGCCACCTTCACTCTCGGCAGCGCGTTCGGGCAGCAGGCGAAGGTCGAGGGCGCGAAGCCTTCGTTTGAAGATCTGCCTTCGCCCGAGTTCTCCGGCGGCAAGAACAAGAGCTTCAAGCCCAAGGAATGGCTAGAGATCGAAGCTAAGCTCAAGGTGATGCTCGCTCCCGAACCCGCCTCCAAGACTTGCGACAAGCTCACCGTGAAGTGGTACATCGCGGTGAAGGATCCCGAAAAAGTTGGCAAGTTGCTGCTATTCACCAAAACCATCGAGCATGTGAATGTGCCTTTGGGTGAGGAGATTTACATTTCGGTTTATCTATCCCCGGCTTCGATCAGACGCATCACCGGCTTATCCAAAAATCCCAAAAGTGCGGTGGAACATGTGGGCTACGAAGTCCTCGTAAATGGCGAGAAAAAGGCCGAGGAATCCAATAAACTCAAGGCGGGTTGGTGGAATGTCGCTTCGGACAAAATCTCCCGTAGCGAAACGGTGCCGCTGCTCAACAAGTCTGAGACGCCTTTCCGCGACATGTGGTGGGATCGTTACGCAGAAGTCAGCTTGGATCGTCGCTGAAGCGTTTTGTTGCATTTTTCACCCCCTTTTCCCTCAATATCGCATCATGGCTGACAATCAGACCACCATCGCAATCAATATCGGCTCCCAGCGCATTGGCATGGCGGTTTTCGAACTCTCGAAAAATGGCGGCCTAGTTCTCAAGGCCTACGATTCGGAATCCATCGTCGCGGACCCCGCACTGGAATCCTCGAAGGTGGCGCTGACCCGGGTGGCCATCGCGGACCTCGCCCAGCGCCTCAAGGTTGGAAAAACCAAGGCCCGTTACGCGATTTCCGGCCAATCCGCCTTCATCCGCTTCGTCAAGCTGCCGCCGCTACAAGAAGACAACATCGAGCAATTGGTCACCTTCGAGGCCCAGCAGCACGTGCCGTTTCCACTCAATGAAGTGGTTTGGGACTATGAACTCATCGAAGGGGCCGAGGATAAAGAGGCGGTCATCGTCGCTATCAAGGCGGATGCCTTGGATGAAATTAACGCCGCCGTCAATGATTGCGGACTGGGGACTTCCGAGGTCGATGTCGCGCCGATGGCGCTCTACAACGCCTTCCGCGCCACCTACGGCAATCCCGAGGAGCCAATCCTGCTCATCGACATCGGCGCGAAGACCAGCAACCTGCTTTACATCGAGGGTCGGCGGTTTTTCACCCGCAGCGTGAACATCGGCGGTGGCACCATCACCGCTTCGATCGCCAAGGAATACGGCATCCCGTTCATCGACGCCGAGCACCAGAAAATTTCCAACGGACTCGTCGCCCTCGGTGGCGGTCACACCGAGCAAATGGATGAGGCCGTCGCGGCGCTCGCCATGGTGATCCGCAACTCTCTTACCCGCCTGCCGGCGGAAATCGCGCGCACCACTAACTACTACCGCGCCCAACATTCCGGTAGCGCCCCGCGCCGCGTGCTGCTTGCCGGGGGCGGCGCGAATCTGCCCTATACTTTGGAATTTTTTCAAGAAAAGCTGAACCTGCCCGTCGAGTATTTCAACCCAGTTAGAAATGTCGCCATCGGCAAGAACGTGGATCCGGCGGTGATCCAGCGCGAGGGGCACCTGATGGGTGAACTCGTCGGCCTCGGCCTGCGCGGGATTGGAAAGTCCACCATCAACATCGATCTCGTGCCGGTCGTGGTCGAGGAATCGCGTGCCGCAGATCGCCGCAAACCCTTCTTGGTCGCGGCGGCAGCAGTCCTCTTAGCGGGTGTCGCCATTTGGGCGGTTTTTGAAAACTTAGCAGCATCCAAGGCGGTCGATGAAGCGCGAACCATGGATGAAACCCGCACGTCGCTCGCCCCGCTGAAGGTGGAGATCAACGGACTCCTAATGAAAGAGGCTGCGCTTCATCAGATCGCATCTGGATACACTGATGCAGAAGCCTCGCGGGGCTTCTGGTTGGATTTGCTGGCCGAGGTTCGCGGCGCATTCGCAAGCGATGCGGTGTGGCTGACGGACTTCGAACCACTTGTAGGCTATGATCCGCTTGAGCAAGGCGCGAAGTCTTCAATAGGCAGGCCAGACGTCAGGGATACGAACGGCCAGTCGGTGGTCAAGACCGAGATGATTGCCGCCGCATACGGCACATCTATGCTGACTGAATTCAAAACCGAGGGTACACCCCAGCCGGTTCATGGCAAGAAAGGTGCCCCTACCGTGACCGGGCCAACTGCGAACGCCATCCGAATTCGCGGCTACTGGCGGGAATCCCCGAAGAGCCAGAACATTGTCTCTGAACTGGTGAAAAACCTGCGTGACAAATCCTCGAGCTTCCTCTTCAAGGTCAAGGATGCCAAAGGCAATGAGGTGGTCTTGAGCGATGACCGGATTCTCGATGTCTCCGTCGTCGGAAAAGGTGGCGATTTGAGCCTGCCCTTCGTCATCACCCTGCCATTGGCCCGTGAGGTCGCGATCAAATAAGAATCTTCAAGCAATTGCCATCTGAATTATGAGTTGGATCAAGGATAACAAATTTATTGCAGCCCTCGGCGGAGCCACCCTCGTGGGAGTGATCCTGTTGTATTTGGTGGGTGCCCACGGTGCTTCCAAATACGCGGATGCTAAAACTCAGTTTGACGCGGCGGCTACTGAGGCGGCCGAATACGAAAAGCTCCCGCTTTACCCGACGCGCGATAATAGAAACGGTAAGCGCCAAGCCTTGGATGAATATCGTTTGGCAGTGGCGTCGATCCAGACGTCCTTTGCTCCATTCCAGCCGAAGGCAGTCGAGAACATCACCCCGCAGGACTTTACGAATCGCCTTGTTGCCGCGAACAAGGACGTCCGCAAGGCCTTTGAGGACGCCGGAACCAAGGTTCCAGATGCGTTTTTCGTCGGCTTCGAGGGTTACAAGACCTCCTTGGCTCCGGGAAATACGACTGGTATTCTCGACTATCAACTCACTGCCATCAAACGGATCCTGCTGACCTTGGCGAAGGGGAAGCCCTCCTCGCTTAAAAATCTCCATCGCCCGCCGCTCGCGGAAGAAGAGCGCCAAGCCTTCGTCGCCGGGGATGCCCCCGCCCGCCCCCTGCCCTTGGAAATCTGCTTTGTCAGCCCTGAGAAATCCGCCCGCGAATTCTTATCATCCATCGCTAAGGCGGATGACCAATACGTCGTGATCCGGACCCTGCGCATTTCCAACGAGAAGAAAGATCCGCCACGAACGCAGGACGCCAAGTTCGACAAACCCGTCGGCGCCAAACCCGCTGATCTCTTTGGCGGAGGCGGGGTTTTTGTCCTGCCTGGCGACCAGAATCCGCCTACGACCGGTGCCGAAAAACCGGCACCAGCCCCTAAAATCGAGGATTCCAGCAGAATCCTCTCTCAGGTTCTCGGCAACGAGGAAATCCGGGTCTTCCTCCGGCTGGATGTCCTCGAATTCCTTCCTGCGAAAAAACTCCCTTAAACCCCGACACCGCGCCAATTTAAAACCATGTCCTGGTTCTCAAAGAATTACGAAAAAACCATCCTTGGCGGAGCTGTTGTCGTTGCCTTGGGCATCGCCTACTTCGGGTGGGATAAATTTAACAGCGTCGCGCAAGACTTTGATATCAATCTCAAAGGCGGAGGAAATAACAACACTGCCGTCAATGAGGCGGAATTGATTCCAAAGGCCAAGGCCTCGCTCAAATTCGACCGCACCTGGGTTCAGGCGGTCGATGGTGATCGGTCAGTGGATCTATTCACTGGTATCCCGCTCTTTGTCTCCAGCAGTGCGCCCGACAAGCCCTTGGACTTGATCCGTGGTGCTTCCGTCCATGCGCCGATTCCTAACAAATGGTGGATCGATAACCGTCTTGATCCCGGTTACGGAGACTCGCCAAGCCGCGATCCCGACGAGGACGGATTTTCCAATCTCGAGGAATTCAAGGCCAAAACCGATCCGAACGATGCCAAGTTATTTCCTCCCCTGATCATGAAATTGATGTATGTGAAGGATGAAACTCTCATCTGGGTCCTGCGCCCCGGATTCGGCGCGGAAGGAAGTTTCCCATTCAACTATCAGGACTCCAAAGGTGCTCAGAACCATACCGCCGTGGATATGGTCGGACCCAATGGTCTGCTCTTCGCCAAAGCGCCGATGAAGGACCGCTTCAAGGTGATCAGCTCCGAGGTTGTCAAGGAAATCAACAAGCGGACCAAATTGGAAAAGGATGTAACCATGGTCACCATTGAGGACCAACGCCCCAATAAAATAGGGGTGACATACAAGATCCCTTCACCGCTCACCGAAGATCGCATGAACGAGTATCGGCAATACGACCGGACCGCTGTCTTTTCGCTCGAAGCCCTTGGCCTACATGGCAAGGAATTCAGCGTGGAGGAACGCACCGCATTTGCGGTTCCCCCGAATTCCGGGAAAAAAGATTATTTCCTCAAATCCATGACTGCGGAGTCCGTCACCGTCGAATACACCACGCCGACGGGAGAGAAGAAGTCCGTTGAAATCGGCAAAGGCAGCTTACTCCACACTGCAGACTGATATCCTTGAAAAAAGCGCTTTCCAAACCTCGAAAACATCGCCAGAAACCGTCAGCTCACTATGCAAAAAACGCCAATTTATCGATCCAGCCGCACTGCCCTCGCGTTGATGGCCATGGCATCCTCCATGCCCGCCACCATCACCACCGCAAATGCAGGTGAGGTCGGCTCCAGCCTCAGCGGTCTTGCCCAACGGGAAATGATCCGCCGCCAGCAAGCTGTCACCGAGGGAGACACGCTCTTGAATGAGGGCCGTACCGCTTATGCCAAGGGCGACTATCAGCAAGCCGTGGACAAGTACCGGCAGGCCTTGGATCGCGTGCCGAACGCTCCCTTTGTTTCCGACCGTCGCCAAAGCATCGTCGCCCACTTGAGTGACGCGAGCGTCGCCCTAGCGATGCACCACAGCAAGGTCGGCAAATACCCGGAGGCACGCGCACTGCTGGAAGGTGTCATCGCCGTGGACCCGGAAAATGCCGATGCGAAGCGCGAGTTGGGCTATATGGATGATCCGATTCGCAGGAACCCGGCGCTGACTTACGAACACACGAAGAATATCGACCAAGTGCGCCGCCTGCTCTACATGGCTGAAGGTTATTACAACCTCGGCAAGTATGATGAGGCGAAACGCGAATATAACAAGGTGCTCCAAATCGACGCCTACAACTCGGCGGCTCGGCGTGGACTTGAGCGCCTCGCCCAAGCGAAATCCGACTACTATCGCGCTGCTTATGACCACACCCGTGCGGAGCTGCTCAGCCAAGTGGATGCCGCTTGGGAACTCTCCGTTCCTGCGGATGCGCCGATAATCAAGGATGACGGACCCATTTCTGGCACGGAAAGCATCGGAGTCGCTTACATCACTGCGAAGCTCAAGCGAATCATCATTCCGAGAATTGACTTTGAAGATACCACGGTGGAAGAGGCCATTGATTTCCTTCGTCAGCGGGCTACCGAACTCGACAACATGGAACTCGATCCCGCTCGAAAAGGCGTGAACTTCGTCATCCGGCGTCCCCGCCCCAACGCAGCTCCTGCTGCGGTAGATAGCGGATTCGATGCTGCCGCGGCGGGTGCCGCCGCAGCCTTGCCCATCGTCAGTGATCCGGGATCACTCCGGGTCCGCGAGTTACGGGTTCGCAATGTGCCGCTGGCGGTGGCTCTCAAATACATTTGTGAACAAACCAAACTCCGCTTCAAGGTGGATGATTTCGCCGTCACTCTGGTTCCCGCCACTGAGGCAGGAGATGAGATTTTCTCCCGGACCTTCCGGGTGCCGCCAGATTTCAATGCCGCACTTGATTCCGGTGGCGGCGGTGGTGCGGCAGCAGCCCCCGACCCATTCGCGGCACCAACCGCTGGCGGTGCCAGTGGTGCAGCAGGCGCGCTGCAGGCTCGAAAGCCGATCAAGGAACTTCTCACCGCTTCGGGCATTATCTTCGGTGATCGCACCTCGGCGACATTGAGCAGCTCGGGCGTTTTGCTCGTGACCAATACCTCGGCGGAACTGGACAAGGTCGAACAACTGGTGCAAACCATTGTCACCCAAAAGCCAAAACAAGTGAAAATCACCACGAAGTTCGTGGAAATTTCTCAGGAAAACAGCGATGAGCTCGGCTTTGACTGGATCATCAATCCGTTCGGCCTTAACAATAGCATTTTCGCCAGCGGCGGCACTAAGGGGAACCAAGGGGGCAGAACGGGCGGCGATTTCATCAGCCCGGTCAATGGCACTTCCGTCGATGGCATCCCTGCGGGTGCCAATCAATTCACGGAAAACGGCGTCACCAATGGCAACCGCAGCGGGGACCAGGCGCTCAACCGGAACAGCATTGATGCGATCCTCAATAACCCTAACCGCACTGCCCAACAGGCGAATGTCGCTCCTGGCATTATGGCTCTGACCGGCCTGTTCTCGGACGGCCAGGTGCAGCTCATCATGCGCGGCCTCGCCCAGAAAAAAGGCACCGATTTAATGACCGCCCCATCCGTGACCGCGAAGTCAACGCAAAAGGCGACCATCGAAATCATCCGCGAGTTCATCTATCCAACCGAATATGAACCCCCACAATTGCCAAACTCCGTCGGAGGCGGTGGCAACCAAGGTCTCAACGGCGTCCTCAGTGGCGGCGGCGGCGGGTCGTTCCCGGTGACTCCAGCAACTCCCACTGCTTTCAGCACCCGCAATACCGGGGTAACCCTGGAAATCGAGCCGACGATCGGGGATAACGACTTCGTGATCGACCTCCGATTTGTGCCGGAAATCGTCGAGTTCGAGGGCTTCATCAACTACGGCAGTCCGATTCAATCGCCATCGACCGATGTCTTGGGCAATCCGGTGGTCTCGGTGATCACGGAAAACCGGATTGAAATGCCGGTCTTCTCCGCCCGCCGGGTGAATACCTCGCTCACGATTTATGACGGCTACACCGTCGCTGTGGGTGGCCTGATGCGCGAGGATGTGCAAAACGTTGAGGACAAGGTGCCGATTCTGGGTGATATCCCGATTATTGGTCGCCTCTTCCAGACGAAAGCGGAAAATCGCATCAAGAGCAACCTGATTATCTTCGTCACTGCCCAGATCATTGACGCGACCGGCCGTCCGCTGCGTGGTGCGGATTCCAGCGCAACCCTGCCAGTTTCGACTGCTCCGGGTGCAGGTGGTGGTGGTGACGTTGGTCCCGGAGTGCTGCCACCGATTGACCTGCCGCCGCCGCCGTAAGGGCATCGGATGTGAAAGTTTCATGGACGGGCGGGGATGTAAGTCCTCGCCCGTTTTTGCATTTGGGTGGTATCGCCTGCCGTTCTTTGCTTGATTCTGGAATGCAATCTCCCGATTCTTCCGGCCATGCGGGTGATGGTAATTACGGGTGGAATCGCTTCTGGAAAATCCACGGTCTGCCGCTATCTCAGCGAGTATCTGCAGCCTGCGGGTCTTATTTTCGATTGTGACGCGGCAGTCCACCGGATGCTGGAAACGGACGCCGACTTAGCAGGCATTCTCGTTGATGCTTTCGGTGCGCACACGCTCGATGACCAGGGGCGGATTGACCGACACTTTTTGCGGGGCCGGATTTTCTCGGATGCCAGCGGTCGGCTCAAGCTGGAGGCCATCCTTCACCCACGGGTTCGGCAGGAATGTCTTGATTCTTTGGCGCAGGCTGCTAAACAAGGCGCGGAATGGTTCGTGGCGGACGTTCCGCTTTTCTTTGAGAAGGGATTCGACATCGGCCAAACTCAAGTGCTGGTCGTCGCCGCTTCCCGTTCCACTCAAATCCGGCGGCTCAAGGTCCGCAGTGGATTCGATGATTCTTTGATCGAGTCCATTCTGGTCGCCCAACTACCGGTTCAGGAAAAAATGTCCCGTGCGGATGTGGTTTTCTGGAACCAAGGTCCGCCCGCTGTGCTCCGCTCCCAAGTACGCCGTTTTGCCCAATCCTTTCTCATGACCTCCACCAACGAATCCAACGCCTCGGAATCTCCATCGGCAGCTACGGCCGTGATCGCCTCACCCGTGCCTGCCTCCATCGACATCAATCAATTCCGCCTCAAGTCGCTCGCGGAACTGCAAGCGCTAGCCGAGGCGGTGCCAGCCAGAATCCAAGGTGGCATCCCCAAAAGTCAGTTGGTTTACGAGTTGCTGTTTTATTATAGCCATGAAGGGACGGGTCTGGTGGGTGAGGGGATTCTCGAACAGGCGAAGGAGAATTTTTGCATGCTGCGGGATCCCCAGCGTAGTTTCCGCCCGGGGCCCGATGACATTCATCTCAGCTCAACTTTTATCCGCGATCTTGGCCTGCGTGTCGGCCAAGCGGTCAAGGTCCGCGTCCGTGCGCCGCGGGAACGGGATAAATACCTGACGGTCTCTGAAGTGTTGGAAGTGGAGGCCATCCCAGTCGCGGACTATCAGCCGCCGAAGGAGTTCGACCGCCTCACGCCACTGTTCCCGGACGAGCGGATTCATCTGGAAGGCGAGGGCAATGATTTCCTAGGCGTGCGGGCCATCGATCTAATCGCGCCACTGGGCAAGGGGCAGCGCGGGATCATCGTCGCGCCCCCACGGGGTGGGAAAACGATCCTGCTCAAACAAATCGCCCGCTCAATTCGCCAGAACCACCCGGATGCGGTGCTGATCATTTTGCTGTTGGATGAGCGCCCGGAAGAGGTCACGGATTTCGAGGAAACCGTCGGCTCTCAGGTCTTCGCCTCCACCTTTGACGAGTCGCCTCGTCGTCATGCCCAAGTCGCGGATCTGGTCATCGAGCGGGCCAAGCGACTGGTCGAGCAGGGCAAGGATGTGATTTTATTGTTAGATAGTCTCACCCGCCTTGCCCGCGGCCATAACTCGGCGATGCAGGGCGGCCCGATCGGCTCGGGTGGGGTGAGTCCAGTGGCCTTGCAGAAATCCCGAAAATTTTTCGGCACCGCCCGCAATGTCGAGGAAGGTGGTTCTCTAACCATCCTTGCAACCGCTCTCGTGGAAACGGAAAGCCGCCTCGACGATGTGGTGTTCGAGGAGTTCAAAGGCACCGGCAACATGGAGGTCCGGCTGGATCGCGAACTCGCCGAGCGCCGGGTCTATCCGGCCATTCACATCCCCCAGTCGGGCACCCGCAACGATGACCGGCTCTACCACCCGGATGAGTTTCTCAAAGTCGTGGACATCCGCAAGCAGCTTGCGCAGTTGCCCATCGGCGATGCGATTGAGACCTTGCTGACCAACCTCAAGGCCACCAAGACCAACGCCGAGTTGTTGCTCCGCGGCCTGCGCTGAAGCGGAATTTTACGGAACGGAAAAACGTGCTTTTTCAGCCGGGATTTCCTTGCCCGGCCACCGGCTTTTTTCCACCAACTGCTTCATTGACACCCCTATATCACCCGCATAGCCTCCCGCGCCTTGGGCCGGGTTGAGCATCTGATTTTCTCAACGATCCGGCTGCCAATGCTCCTAACTCGATATTACCACAACGATGGCAACCAAAAAAAAGGCGGCGAAATCTGCTGCCAAAAACAGCGCTCCGAAAGCCGCCAAGTCCGCGGCCAAAAAATCCGCAGCGAAAAAGCCGACCCCTAACAAAAAGGTCAAATACGTTTACAACTGGGGAGCTGGCAAGGCTGACGGCAACGGCAGCATGAAGCCCCTGCTCGGTGGTAAAGGTGCCAACCTTGCCGAGATGACCCGCATTGGTCTGCCAGTGCCTCCCGGTTTCACAATTTCCACTGAGGTCTGCACCTACTTCTACGAGAACAAGCGGACTTACCCGCTCTCGCTCCAAGCGGAGATGGAAGCCGGCGTGAAGAATATGGAAAAAATCATGGGCTGCAAATTTGGTGATGCCAAGGGCATGCCCCTCCTTGTTGCCGTTCGCTCCGGTGCCCGCGATTCGATGCCGGGCATGATGGACACCATTCTCAATCTCGGCCTCAACGATGAGACTGTTATTTCCCTCGGCACTGTCACCAAGAACGAGCGCTTCGCTTGGGATTGCTATCGTCGTTTCGTCCAAATGTATGGCGATGTCGTGCTCGGCGTGCAAAAAGAAGAAGGCGAAGACCACGAGCCATTTGAAGTGGAAATCGAAAATTTCAAACACGCCAAATACGGCAAGGACATCATTGACTCCGACCTCACTGCGGACGACCAGAAGGAACTCGTCAAGCGCTTCAAGGCCCTCGTCAAAAAGCGCACGGGCAAGGTGTTCCCGAGCGATCCATGGGACCAACTCCGTGGTGCCGCAGGTGCCGTTTTCGGTTCGTGGATGAACGACCGCGCGATCGTCTATCGCCGCAAGTATAACATCCCCGCCGCATGGGGCACTGCCGTCAACGTGCAGGCGATGGTTTACGGCAACACGGGTGAAACCTCCGGCTCCGGCGTGGCCTTCACCCGTAATCCGGCTAACGGTGTTAACGAATTCTACGGTGAGTTCCTCATGAATGCTCAAGGCGAAGATGTCGTCGCCGGTGTCCGCACGCCTGAGCCTGTTAGCAAGCTCAAGGCTGCGATGCCGAAGCCGTTTGCCGAACTCATGAAAGTCCGTTCCATCCTTGAGAAGCATTTCAAGGACGTGCAAGACGTCGAGTTCACGGTGCAGGAAGGCCAGCTCTTCATGCTCCAAACCCGCAATGGCAAGCGCACTGCTGCCGCAGGCCTCAAGTTCTCAATGGACATGGTGAAGGAAAAACTCATCGACTGGGAAACCGCCGTGCTGCGCAACCCTGCCGACCAACTCGACCAACTCCTCGCGCCAATCTTCGATATCGAGGAAGCAGCGAAAGCCAAGGTCATCGCGACCGGACTTCCCGCCGGCCCGGGTGCGGCTTCAGGAAAAGTCTATCTCAACGCCGATCGCGCCGTGCTCGCCGAAGCTCGTGGTGAAAAAGTCCTGCTCGTTCGTAACGAAACCAGCCCGGAAGACCTTCGCGGCATGATCGCTGCGGAAGGCATCCTCACCGCCAAGGGGGGCGTTTCCTCGCACGCCGCGCTCGTTGCCCGTCAGATGGGCAAAGTCTGCGTCTGCGGTGCTGCGGCTCTCGACATCAATTACGAGAAATTGACGGTCTCTGCATCCGGCAAGACCTTCAAGGAAGGCGAATACATGAGTATCGATGGCACCAGCGGCACCGTCTATGGCGGCGAGCTGAAAACGGCTCCATCGGAAATCATCGCCGGGATTGTTAGCGGCGACAAGGCAGCCCAGAAGACCGAGAAGTTCAAGGGCTTCATCCAGCTCATGAAATGGTGTGAACAAGCCACCCGCATGGCCGTCCGTACGAATGCGGACACTCCGGAGCAGACCCGCATCGCCATGGCCTTCGGGGCCACCGGCATTGGCCTGACCCGCACTGAGCACATGTTCTTCGAAGGCGACCGCATCGATGCGATGCGTGAGATGATTCTCGCCACCACCCTCGAAGCGCGCAAAACCGCTCTCGCGAAACTCCTTCCATACCAGCGTGAGGATTTCACCGGGATCTTCAAAACGCTCAAGGGCTACCCGGCCACCATCCGTTTGCTAGACCCGCCACTCCACGAGTTTCTCCCGCACACGAAGGAGCAACAAATGGACCTCGCCAATAAGCTCGGCATGAAAGTGGAACTCATCATCCAGCGCGTGGCCGAACTCCACGAGTTCAACCCGATGCTCGGCCACCGCGGTTGCCGTCTCGGAGTTGCCTATCCAGAAATCACCGAGATGCAGGCCCGCGCCATCTTCGAAGCCGCCGCGGACGTGGCGAAAAAGAAGATCAAGGTGAAGCCTGAGGTCATGATCCCGCTCGTCGGCTTCAAACGTGAGTTCGATCTCCAGGCGGAAATCGTTCATCGCGTCGCCCGGGAAGTCATGACTGAGAAAAAGGTGTCGTTTGAATATCAGGTCGGCACCATGATCGAAGTGCCGCGTGGCGCTCTAACCGCTGACGAGATCGCGGAAGGTGCCGAGTTCTTCAGCTTCGGCACTAACGACCTGACTCAGACCGCGCTCGGCATCAGCCGTGACGACATGGGTTCGTTCCTCCTGCCCTACGTCGAGAACGACGTCTTCGCGAAGAACCCGTTCGCCACACTCGACACCACCGGCGTCGGCCAGCTCATGGAAATCGCCGTTGCCAAAGGCCGCAAGACCCGTCCGAACATTAAGCTCGGCATCTGCGGCGAACATGGGGGTGACCCGTCGTCCGTGGTTTACTGCCACAAGCTCGGCCTCGCTTACGTTTCCTGCTCGCCTTACCGCGTGCCAGTCGCCCGCCTCGCCGCTGCGCAGGCAGCCATCGAGGAAAAGCGCGCTGCCAAGAAGAAGTAATGTGGCTGCGGCGTCCCGCCGCTGAATCCATCATCCCAAAGCCGCCCCGGGAAACCAGGGCGGCTTTTTCGTAAGGACCCTTCTCACTGGCGCGGCACGGACGTGCAGGTGTTATGGCGCGACGTCACTCCTGTCGTCCGGCGGAAGGGAAGACCGTGAGCCCGCGCCTTTGGCACTTCACATGGGGCCACCCTACCTCAAACATCACAAGACGGTGGTGCCTCCCTAGCGCACCCCGAAATGGGAGCGCAGCGGACATGGAGAGCAGGCGGCTGAAAACAACGCGCTTGGACATTGCGAGGCGGGTGGGATAGGAAAACGCCGTGAATTCATGGTATCCGGCTCTGGAAGTGATCAATGCTTGTCTCAAGGCGGGCGTGCGCGAGTTCGTCGTCTGTGCAGGTGCGCGAAATGCGGCTTTGTTAGAGGCGCTGGCGCGGGCAGAAGCGGCGGGCTTGGTGCGAGTGTGGCGGCATTTTGAGGAGCGCAGTGCAGGATTTTTCGCACTCGGGCGGACGATGGAAACCAGCCAGCCTTGTGCGGTCGTTACGACTAGCGGCACCGCGGCGGCGGAGCTGTTGCCAGCGGTGATTGAGGCATTCTATCAGGCCCGGCCTTTGGTTGCGATCACGGCGGACCGCCCGGCGGAGTTTCGCGGGACCGGTGCGCCGCAGTCGATCACGCAACCGGGGATTTTCGGAAACCATGCGTGGCAGGGGACTTTCGCGGATTGGAATGGGCAACAACCGCTGCATCTCAACGCGGAGTTCGAGGAAACATTCGAGGCGGGCGAGGAAATTTTTTCTAACGAAACGGTCGGGGAGTTTTTGCCGGTGAAGGAGAAACTGAATGTCGCGGCATTGGCGCGATGGCTGCGTGAGGAACATTACAAGGGACTCGTCGTGCTTGTCGGCGGACTGGAGCCGGACGAGCGCGAGGAGGTTTTCCATTTCTGTCAGGATCTCGGCGCGCCACTCATCGCGGAGGCGACGAGTGGCTTGCGCGAGGCCCTGCAATCGCTGGCGATCCACGATGGCGACCGGGTTCTGAAAGCCCGACCACCGGGGAAAATCCTGCGCCTTGGCGAAGTTCCAAGCGGGCGGTTCTGGCGCGATCTTGAGACTCTGCCGGAGATCTCAGTCTGGTCGGTTTGCCGCAATGGCCTGCCCGGTCTCGCGCGTGATTCGATGGTGCTGCGCGGGTCTTTGGCGCGAGTCATGCCTGCTCTCGGTGAAATCGAAATGGCCGATGACGCACTGGATTATCTATCAAGCGCAAGCGGCCGGGCGGTAAAAACCGATGAGTTGCTAGAAGCATACCCGGATAGCGAGCCCGCGCTGATTCGCACGCTGTCCCACTACACTTCCCTTGGTGGCGGCCTGTTTCTCGGTAACAGTCTGCCGATTCGCGAGTGGAATTTATTCGCCCAGTGGCAGCACCCGATCCAATCCGTCCGCGCCAATCGGGGCGTGAACGGCATCGACGGCCAGGTCAGCACTTGGCTCGGTTGGTCGGCGGAGGTGAGCGAAACCTGGGCCGTCGTCGGCGATCTAACTGCGCTCTACGATCTTGCCGCGCTGTTTGTCCTCGGGCAGATCAACTGCCAGGGCCGCGTGCTCGTGGTGATCAATAACGGCGGCGGAAAAATATTCGAGCGGCTGCCGCGCCTCAAGTCGATGAGTCCCCACGCCGCCGAGTGGATGACCAACCCGCAAAGCGCCGATCTCTCGGGACTCGCGAAGCTCTGGGACATGGACCATCTGCGCGTCCGCACCGCCGATGATTTCGATCAATTTTCGCCCGGAGACAAAACCTTGCTGCTTGAAATCATCCCGGACGCCAAACAAAGCGCGGATTTCTGGGCCGCGTGGGACCGGATGGTGGGGTGAATGGAAGATGTAGGCACCGCGAATCGTGCGAATTAAGCGAATCTTTTGGATTTTGAAGACGTGGGTTTCCATTTTTCTACCGCGAATGGACGCCTATTGACGCGAATGAGGTCAATTTACCCTAGAAATGAGCTGCTTTAAAGGTTTTCAGCCGAAAGCCTCAGTTTGTTCCAAAACATTCGCGTCGATTCGCGGTTGATTTTCTCAAAGTGAGATAGCTCCAGCGAATTCCATCCTTCTCCTTGCCAATTCTGGCGGGGCCGGATAAGCCTACCCGCCTCACCAATCTGGTCCCGTGGTCCAATGGATAGGACGATGGCCTCCGAAGCCGTAGGTAGTGGTTCGATTCCACTCGGGACCACTTCTTATAAATACAGGGAAAAGCCTTATAGAATAAGGGATTTTAGGTGGTTCGGAATGTTAGAATCCCCCCTTTGAGTTGCACCGGAAAGCCTCAAATAGTCTCAAATCGCCGCCAAAATCTGTTACCAACTGTTACCCAATTTCCACCCTTTCCATCTTTTGTCCTCGCATCCGGTGCCGCCGATGCCTGCCGTCGATGTCCCGCTAAATCCTTACTGAATCACTAAGGATTCAATCCTACGGTTCCCGGTGATCGGTGATGCCGGGTTGCGGCGGCTCGCCTGCGGCTTCGTAGTCCACGCCGGGGGCCAGCATCGCCAAGATCGTCTGTGGCAACCTGAGAGCGGAAATCGCCAATGATGAGGTTGTCGGGAATCTCGATGTCCTTGGCTGAATCCAACCGCTTCTCTTCGCGTGCTGCTTTCTGGCGGGTCTCCTTGATGTCCTTCGCGACGCGGTGGACTGCGATTTTGTTTGTGCGAACCGCCTGCGCAACCTCTGGAGTGATCTCCCCTTTCTGCTCGGCTTCGAGGATGAGCTTCGCGGCTCGGTAGGTGTTGGCACTAACCCCCGCCTTGTCTGCTAATTGATCGCGGGGGTGTGTCGGAGCTTCTGTGCAATTTTGCGCAGAAGCTCTTTCCGTGTATTGGTTTGCACCTTGCCGAGAAGCGATGAGATTCCGAAATGACTCAGCGAGCATGACACGCGACATAATCGACACGTTCCGTTTTCCAAGCTGGTTGTCGATCATCCAGAGCATCGCGGCGGTGCGGTCGGGGAAGTCCTTGGCGACGGTATCAAACGGGATGCCGTGGCGGGTGATCCACGATGGCAGCTTCGTAGTCGGTGCCGGGTGTCAGAGTCGCCATGATCGTCTGTGGCAACCTGAGAGCGGTTCCCATTGGCAGGCACTCGCCGTTCCACACAATCGGCCTGAGTAAGCGGATCCTGCCACGGTGAAGCGCGGCGGTTTCGGCGAAGTTGAAAAAGCTCATGTCGGTGATGGTTCCCGGGCCGTGGTTGGCGGATATTGCCGGGTCAATATGATGAAACCTTTTGGTCCCGCTCTTCAAGGGCACTCGCGGCTTGCCCTACTACAAGAAATCAGAGATTCAGAAATTCGAGCGCGTGCCTGGAATTGGTGACGGTGTAATGTTCCCCACCGTCGCCAAGGTTTCGCGCCTGAACGCTGGTCGCTGGATAAGCTGGAAAGCAGCATGGCGACACGTCGAGAATCGTTTCGATCTTCGTGATCGTGCGGAGCATCGCGCCGTCTGGCAGTCGCTCCCAAGTGTCCCCACCGGATGCGAGGACGAAACTGAAACTTGATTGGTCAATGTCACCGCGCTTGATAGATTCTAGCAGATCATTGCCGACTGTGGTTTCCGGTGCCTCGAAAGAATACTTCAATCCCCGCTCGTCGGCTGTTAGTTTCAGGGTTCCTTGGCCAAACTTGGAGCGTGCCAAGACGGAAGATGTTTCATGGTCGAGAAGAGCGCGAACGTCTTGGCTGGCGAGGTCCGGCAATGCGTCGCGTGCGATTACCTCAAACCATGGATTTTCCTTTGTCCCTAGATTCTGCGAGCGCGTTTCAAAGAGCAAAGCAAAGCCACTTACTGACCTGCCTGTTGCTTCCGGCGCGGCGGCTGGAATGAATCGCCTTTCGGTCGCTGGCAGCTGAGGAATCGAAAAATCCATTGTAGCGGTTTCAGTTAGGGGTGAAGCCGGGCGGCTCGATGTGAACCGCCCGGCGTGATTGGTTTAAGCGGTCAATGCGTCGAGCATGGCGGCGAAGCTGGCAGCGCGGCGGATACCTACGTCGGCGAGGGCCGAAACAACGATCCGGGTCATGCCTTGGGTTGCCAATGTGAAAGGGTCTGCTAGAACCTCGATTCCCATCCCGAACGAAGCCAAGATAACATCTTCCCAGTTGCCGAAAATGATCGCGCTGCAAACGCCGGTAGATGTGCCTTTCGTCAAATTCGATGGGATGTTATTGCTGGTCATCCAAGGTTGCCCTGCGATGGTGGTTTGCCCTTCGTTCAGCAACATCACCGAATCTGTGGCGTCGAGTTTCCGCGTGCTGCGAAGTTTGCTTTCGGTCTTGGTGTTGAATAGGAAACCCGGACGTTCCCCCGCTGCATTGGCATTTGCCACGGCAGCGACAAGGCTGTTGAGAATCGCGAAAGTAGGAGCGAGTCCGTTGGTGCCACCTGCTACCGATCCAATGCCGGACGTGGCGAGGATGCCAGTCGGTTGACCGTCTGCTCCCGTGCCATTGATGGCAGCGAGGTCAAAGCCAACGGCGATTGCGCTCATTAAATCGTTTCTAACGAACGCTTCCACGTCTGGCGAGCTTTGCACAATCAACTGCTTGCTGAGTTTCGTATAACTACCGATGCGCTTCGGACTGAGCAAGAGCTGTTCGATGGTCTGCGTGGATTCGCCAAGCTCGGCATTCTCCGCACGCCAAGCTGCGGTTGAGGCGGCGGCATGACGAGGAATGGAAATGTTAGAAGTTAGGCCGCTCATGATAGTCGCACCCATCTGTGCAACCCGGAGTTTGGGGCGAAGGGCTTCGATGAACGAGGTATAAACTTCAGTCGCTACGGCGTTGCCACCATACGCGCCGCTAGATCCCGTCACACTCATGGCACGCTTTTCAGCGAGCACGGCCTGCGGGACATAGAAACCGGATGGTGCCTTGCCGCTGCGTTGTGCGATTTCCTGCGATAGCTCGCCTTCAAGCCCGTCGAGGTTGCCAGCGGAGGCGCGTCCGATGGCCCGGCACAAACTGTAGCCCTCTGTCGGCAATGCGCTTTCACGATTGGAGCGGGAAATGTCAGACTGCATAGAACGCTTTTCCTTCTCGATTTGAAAATCAAGGTCGAGGATTTCGGACTTGATAGAGTCGAGGCGGAGGTTTTCGGATTGGCTCACGCTGCGCTTTTCGTTAGATGCGCTGCGGATGAGTAGGTCGGCTTCTTTGACAAGCGAACCACGTTTTTCTTGGAGTTGTTTTAAGCTCATGTGTCCCGTTAGATTCCGGTTGTGGGGAATTGGCAGCAAGGCGCGGCAAAGGGTTATGAACGAAACTTGTGACGAGTTGCGACGGGTTGCGGCAAGTTGTTACTCTGTTAGGGAAATCCACCACGCGGCGGCGTCCTCGCTTTCAATCTCGAAAACGCGCCCGTTGATCTTGTGTGCTTTCAATCGGCCAGATCGGATTGCAGACAGAATCGTCCTTTTTGAGACACCTACCGCCCCGGCCAGATCGGCGGGCCGATACAGCGTCAATCTTGCCCGCAGTCCATCGGCGATTGATCGAAATTCAGGGTTCCAAATTGATAATTTTTTCATGTTTTCAGGCTTAGAAGCCATCGAATCGGCTGGGTTTTGGCGGTGGTGTGAAAGCAACCTTGCCACGGCTGGCAGGGGTGAGTCCGAAAGCATTCGCAAATTTCAAGATCAGCTGGAACGCCTGATTCTTTATCGTGCAAGCTGGGTTCTTGGTGAAGCCACGCTCGGTTTGCACGACGAGTCCAAGGCGGTTGATTTCGGCTTGTGCGGCGTGGAAGTCAGCGACGGCTTGGCAGTAGCAGGCGAGCGCGTTTGCCTCCACCCGTGTTCCTATTCCGGCAGTTTTTAGCTCGGGAACGGTATCCTGCCAAACCTGCAAGGCGACTCCCTGCAATACGGCCGGAGGGTCGCCAAGATTTGATATAAATTTCGGCAGTGGTTTCTGTGGGGCGATGGCTTTAGGCTTTGACATGGTGTATTTGTTGGTTGGCGGGAATCCCCGCGCTTTTTGTTTTTTTCGAGTGCTTACGGAAAAGGGATAGCAAACGGTGTGTACATTGTGCATACTAGAGTTTTTGCCGCCCCCGGTGGGTGGGGAAGGGGGATTTTTTTCGTTAAGGGTCCACTGTGAAAAAAACAAGCGGCGTTATCAATCATTCGCGGGTTGCGCGTCCAACAAAGCGAGAACCCTATCGCATTTGATGGATCGACCCTTGGCGAGGAGTGCCGCTTGTTGCGGGTTGGCGGGGTCATTGGTTGGATGGTGGTTTTGAAAATCTCCGGCGTTTCCGCCGTTGCTCCCATAATCCTAGAATGGCTACACTAAATTGGTTTGGTGTAGCTTTTCCACGGTTATCATGTGAACGCCGGAAACGCCGGAGGATAAGGATTCAAGGCTTTTGGATGGTGTATTTCTTGATCGTCCGACCCTTGCCGATTTCGGTGTAATCCGGCGACTCAGCGCGGGTGAAAATGAAGCCGTCCACGGTGATTTCATCCGCCTCAGCATCCTTGAAAATCTTGCCGAGGATGCGTCCGGCGCGGATGGTTGACTCGTCTTTCGTGAACGGATTTCCGGGAAACTCGATGCCGTGATCCTCAGCGATATTGACGAGGTCATGGGTGTAAAGCTCACGTCCGTGATCCTCGCGCTTGGCGGCTAGAACGATCTCACGTAGCCATTGCAGGGCAGGATTCGCGGTCCGCTCCTGTTGCTCCCTGTGGCCATCTAGGAGCGGAGCGAGCTTCACCATCTGAATGATGCCATCCAAGGCTCTGCACCATCCTCGGAAGTCATGGCGGCTTTCCTTGGTTACTGGTCGGCCTTGGCGGTGCCACTCCCTGAGCAAAGAAAACACGCATGAGAGATAAAATGACTGATTCCTGATGACGTGCGCTTCCAGATCGCCTTCCGGCCAATGCTTCCATTCGTAGCCATTGGGACGCTTTCTGATGCGTGTGACGATGGAGCGGTTCGCAAGGTCTCTGGTAAGTTCCGCGCCATTGGTCGAGAGCTGCCACAAGAACGGCGAGCAATCGACTTCCGCGCTGTTTCTCAGCACTCGGCAGTTCACCCGGCCTGATCCGCGCAAAGCCTCTTCCATGATCGTGCTGTCGATCTTCCCCCGGATATTTCCAAGGGTGATAAATGGCCGGCCTTTAATGAGAGCCTCGCTGATTTTCTCATCCAGTGATCCAACTCCGCCTTTCGATATTGTGATGGATGACGGCAGCTCATTGTAGATCCGGCAGACGATTTTCTGTCTGAAAGTTTTTCCGCTCTGGCTTTGATCCGCCTCGGCTAGGTCCAGTGGAAAATCATCAGTGATCCACCCACCCATTTTCATGGCGGGTGAAATCAAGCTGGCGAATGCGCGGGAAAAATCTGATGGCGTAGGGAAATCAAAATCCGTTAGTAATGCTCTGAGTGCTTGGAATGCTGTCCCGATTGGCACGTCCTCGATGGTCTTGCCTGAGCTGATGTAAGTGCCGCCTGCGTGGTCATGGTAGCCACGGTTAAGGATTTTACAATCGGCGGTGAAGATAGGACAATTCACAAGCTGTCTGATGGACGGGAGGTGATTAAAGGCAGCATCGGTTTCTAGCAGAATCTTAGCGGAGCTGATGGGAAATGTGACTGTGCGCCAAACGTAGGTTTCTATGCCGTCCACTTTCTTCATTTCGAGCCTAGCAACGCGCTTCTCTGTGTTTTCTACAATGCTGCAAAACCGCTCTGATGATAATGGTGAAAGATAGTCCGCATCCTCGGCCTTGGCTATCTCATGCACTGAATTGCCACGCATGAAGAGCCTGCGTGATTTACCCATTTCCTTGAAAATGATCCCGCCCGCCTTTGTGTAACTGATAGACCCGGCTGGAACGGGAAAAACGTCGGCAGGAATATCATAATCACCCTTTGGTTTCTCGTCGGCTGGTATGACTTCGATGACTTCCGCCTCAGAAATCAATTTGATGATTTCCGCTGTGTCCGTATCGGCAGCATCCCATCTTAACGGTTTTTCAACTGGTATTTTTACGATCCTGATTTCGGCGGCGATACCTGAGAGAATTGATACTAACCGATTCGCGGCTTTGTGTCCTGGCTCATCGTTGTCCGGCCAGATCGTGACGGCTTTTCCTGATAGTGGCTTCCAGTCTGATTTTGTTACCGCGCCAGATCCGCCTTGCCATGTGACAGCTTGAAATCCTGCGGCTTTGATAGCCTCGGCAGTCTTTTCACCCTCAGCGATGACAACTGAATCGGAGTCTAACGGAAGTCCATAGATCGTCCGTGGTTCCGCCTGAGCTTTCCATTTCCAGCCTGTATTTCCGTGCTGGTCTTTGCACCATGCAAGCGGTCGAGTTTCTTTACCTTTGGGCGTCTCGAACCGTGCGACGATTCCGGCAATCAATCCGCCATTGGTGTGATACGTCCATGATGCCGATGGAGTACCTAGCTCATAATGATTTAGAGTTGGCGCGGGTGCATTGGTCGGAGCTGATGGCAATGCCGTCCATGAATTTTCTGTGATAGGTTTAGCCTCATAAATGCCGACTAATTCAAAGATCCGTTTGCGGTGTTCGGTGCCGTCTGATGATTGATATAGGACGCATCCGAATTTCCCATCGGAGTTGATAAATAGATGATCGCTGTCGGAATCATTCCCGGTTTCAGCACAAGCGGGACAACGTGCTATTGTTTTGCCGCCACTGATGCGCGGTCTTTCTAGCTTTGATAAGTCTAGGTTCATGCTTGGCCATCCGTTCTGTTAGTAGAGATTGGCAAGTTGTCGATTATATCTAACATCTTCGCCAATTCTTTATCAGATCTGCGGTTGTTAGTGCCGGTCACGTATGGGTCGATCTCAAGATGTTCGTCAATCGCGGCGTCGATCTCGTCATCGTATCGCGGAGTCGATATGCTTTCGCGGAATGCTTGATGCTCGGCGACGGTAATCGGCCTGCGCCGTTGATCGGCTGTTAGAAGCTCTTCGATTTCCGTAAGGGGTCCGCCTGATTCGCATCGGTCGGTGGGGTTCATCGTGTGCCTCCCTTCCTGCGGATCTTCAAATTCACGCGGGATTCACGCGCTTCGATGAAATACTCGATGGCGGATGGACGAATGCGAACCGAGCGGCCAATTCGCACGGCGGGGAGTTCCCCGGTGTCGATCAACTTGTCAACGGTGCGGACGGACTGGCAGAGGCTTTCAGCGGCCTCTTGGCGCGTTAGGAGTGGTGAGGTTGCTATCACGAGGCAGACCGTGCGCCCCGGTGCAGCTTGCTGGAAAACGGCAGAATCCGCCTTTTTTGCCGTTTGACATTACCGCTTTTTCCCTGTTCTCGCCTCTGTCTCTTCACTCCATACCGAGATGGAAGTCTTGGTTTTTCTCCGGCCCTCGGTGTAGCTGTCGCCATGCTTTGCAGGTCCGCGCGGTTTTTTCTCACTAGGCAAGTCTGCTAGACCAGCGGCGGAAAAAAACTCATTCCAGCGAGAAATTTCATCCTGAAATCCCGGCCATTTCTTTATCTCAAATATCCTCTGTGTTTCAGATCTCACGCGCTCCTCTGTTGGAACCGTGTTTTCATTTTCCATGATATGAATTGCAACCGTTAGAGCCGTGATAACATGGCGGGCAAAGCTCGAAAGTGTATCCTTCGATTCAACCAATCTAGCACCTTCAGAAATTGCCGTGAATACCTCGCTGGCGTTCCCGTCCTTGAGCGCGTTCTTGATAATTGGATCAATCGTTTCATCCTGCATGAACGGAAATTTAGTCGCCCATGCGCCCGCTCGGATTGCTTTGTCACGGCTGGTTTCTCGCTTCCTCGATCTCGGTGCCTTGGGTTGAATGATCTTCATCATCTCGATGTCGTGGCCTGAGCGGAGATATGCGGCGTAACGGCATGGTTCGCGAAACATCTCACGAAGCATTTCGCCTAACTGTTTTCCCATTTCGGCGTATCGGTCGCTTGTCATTTTTTCATCGCTCATGCCGTCCTCCTTCCCTTGGAAATGTTCACTACTTTATCCTTGGCCGATTGGATCTCCCAGAATGCCGCAGAGTGCTCTTCCGCCGCAGGGTTGGCGTAGTGTTCCCAAAGCATGGCCGGATTGCTTTTGTGGCCAAGCTGCATCGCTGTCTCGCCGGGATTGCGGAAATGGAAAAGATGGTAAGTGGCGAACGAATGCCGAGCGGCGTTCGATGGGAAAATAAACGCCTGCGGCTTCCCGCCTTTTTCCTCTGGTTTCCGTAGGTGCCGCAGAACCTTCTTGTAGTAGTAGCGGGACGGTGTGACGCCGGGTGAAAGCGGACCTGATTTCTTCGCGTAAGGTGCCAGCCAGTCCGCTAGAATCGGCTCGATCTTCACCTTGCGCTGGTCGCCTGTTTTCGTGATTTCCGCAGGAAGCTTGATGAAGCCGTTTTTCAAGTCGATCATGCTCCAATCCAGACGGCCAGCCTCGGCATCGCGGACCCCGGCGAAAAACTTGACCAGCCAGAACGGCAGGATGGGGGCGGCGACTTCCTCAATTTTGTGGAGGAACTTTTCCACGTCGGCGGGGAGCATGATGGCCGGGGCTTTGCGCTTGGCGATGCGGTGGCCTCGCGTGCGTTTCTTGGCGGCGATAGGGACCGGGTTGGTTGCCGTCCATCCTCGGGAGACGCAGAACGCGAAGAACGTGCGGCAAGATTTTTTCAGATTGTCCCTCGTGGTCAACGTGAGCTTGTCGCCTGATACGTCCGCCCGAATGCCTCGCAATCCATTCAGCCAATCCGCAAAGGTGCCTTCATCCATGCTGGCGACAAGCATGTCGCCGTGATCCGTCGCGAGCCTGCCAATCCGGCTCTTGATGCTGGCAAGGTGCCGTGCGCTCGCTCCCTCGGCATCCTGATGATCGACAAAGCGGTCGAGTGCATCGGCGATGGTGATGGATGCGTTTTTCTCATTCCATCGGCCAATGAAATCGCGGATGACGACAAGCAGGTCGGGAGCGGGTTTCCCATCGGCGAATGATCTCCAGCAGTTGAGCGCGTTCCGCTCGGCATCGGTGATCGTGCCGAAAGCACTGCCGTTCACTCCAAGCTCGGTCATCCGCTTCTTGGCAAAGTCGAGCGCGTCGGATTCGTTAGTGAAAAACTTTGCCAGCCGTTTCCCATCCTCGCCGGGATAAAAAACACGGTGCGAGCATTTCGGATGGGAGGGAGTGGCGGAGATTGTGACGGGGTTCTTCATGTCCCGAAGCTACTCGGTGCGACTCGGTGCAAGCAAGTAAAATCTGTTACCATCTGTTACCCAGTGTCGAAAAACCCCTGTAAAACCTAGATTAGCGATGGCCTCCGAAGCCGTAGGTAGTGGTTCGATTCCACTCGGGACCACCATTGGAGCAGAGTCGCCCTCAGAGGCACAAAATGGCATCAAAATACTCTAAAATCTGTTGCCTTCTGCCAGTCAAACGCAAACAGATTGCATTAAATGACGAGCACAGGGCTAGAGGTTGAAAGTGAAATTCTGCACTGTGAGTTGGCATTATGTAACTATTCAGCACTGCACGCCAGAGGATCTCCGGTGAAGGCGGCTTTGATGGAGGCCATGAGGTTGAGGCCGCGCTTGCGGATTGTGGAGATGTCGCTGCTGATGGTGCAGAATCGTTCCGCACCTGCTTGGCTTGGTTGTTGTCAAAGGGCACTTGCAGGTCTTCGAGGAAGCGGAACACTTCTTCGCGTTTGTCGCGCAGGCGACGTAGTAGATTGGTTTCGGTGC
>JAYVNM010000164.1:0-10834 GCA_043758445.1 Akkermansiaceae bacterium
AAGAAAAGTTATAGTTAGCGAAAAACGAAGTTGGCAATCAACTTCAAAATCTACTTGAAGCCTATTGTAACGGAATGGCGCTAAGGGAACTTCACGCCGCAAGGAAAAAAGAAGTCCTGTTTCAAATGCAACTGCACCCACTCCCAGACCCCCTCAATATCTCGAACTGCAAAAGGCATGTTTTAGGTATTGCTAAGGGATCAGCCTTTGCCGAGTTCACTGGGATCGACGCGGCATTAAGGATGAACGATGCCAGCGATAACTTCCAGACCGCTCACGCCGTGATCCAGCCTCTGGTTGACCGGGTGGCGGAGCTGGAAGCCGAATTGCAAGGCGAGGCCGTGCTTTATGCAGAGAGTTGCCGCGCTCTTCACGAAGCCGAGGCCGTGGCTTTGGAAAAAGCAAGGGCTTCGCTGGAGAAAGATCCGACCGTCGCGAAACTTCGTTCGCAGGCCGAAGCCGTCCGCCCGTCACACATCGAACCGACCGCGCCTTTCCGGGGCAAGGTGGAACTCGCTGCCATTCCAGGCTAACCACTTTTAAGCGGGAGCACTGTGGCTGGCAGATGATTTCGGCGGTGGCGTTTTTAAAAAGTTTCACCACTGCCGACCCCTCCGAGTGGAAGGTGAAGGCCTGCCCTCAGAAATGGGGGCGGGTTTTTCGTTCGCCGCCGTCTCATGGCGAGCCGCAACCGGATTGCTGATCGACGGGCGAAACCGCCTGCTAGCCTCTTCGAGAAGGTGCGGCAAGGCAAGGTTTTCGTTTGGGACCAATTGGGACCAATGGAGATAAGCCGGGGACATGCTGAATAGCCCGCCGCCACGCCAATCTGAGCCGCTGCCGGAAGCAACGGCATTCATCGCTTCCCGGAAGTCGCAAACGGCAACCCGCTGGAACCCTTGATTTGCCGATGTTTCCGCAGGATTGGACACAAATTGGACACTATCAGAAATCCCTAACTGAAATTAACGTGTTTTCTTGTCGTCGGAACTCATTGCAAACCAACACAGTGCGCGCGACAGGACTCGAACCTGAACAGGGTTGCCCCCACTAGAACCTGAATCTAGCGCGTCTACCAATTCCGCCACGCGCGCACTGAGAATGACCTTACGGTCGGGCGGGAAAACATCATGCCAGTAGGGGAATTGCAATCCTGTTCTTGAAAATTTCGAAAATCCTCATCCGTTCCCACGCACTGCTTATTTTCGGCGTGTTTTCGGCGTTGCCAAACTGCCTCATCCTCAACCACGCTCGCCGCCATGCAAAAGGCGACGCCATTTATCCTAGTTCTGATCCTCGCCATCACGGCGATCGTCCTATCGATACACTCAAAAATCCCGCAATTGGCCGATCCGATCCCCTTCGCCGCGCCTGCGATTATCCCAGTCGCGCCAGAACCACCCAAGCCCGCTCCGACAAACTCCAAGGATATCGCAGCGACCGCGACAACGCCGCGCCCATGGCCGCAATCCGCCTCAGATATTCTCCCCGATACGGGGGCCACATTCGGCGTTTTGGAAAATGGCTTCCGCTACATCATCTACCCGAACCCGGAGCCACCCAAGCGGGTGTCCCTGCGTCTCCACATCGCCTCCGGTTCCCTGATGGAGGCGGATGACCAGCGCGGTCTGGCGCATTTTCTGGAGCACATGGTTTTCAACGGTACCAAAGATTACTCCGCCTCTGAACTTATCCCGAAAATGCAACGCCTCGGAATTTCATTCGGCGCGCACATCAATGCCCACACCTCCTTCGATGAAACCACTTACATGTTAGATCTCCCGGACCTCACGCCGGATACCATGAAACTCGGCTTCTCGGTCATGCGGAATTTCGGCGACGGGGCCCTCCTAGCACAGAGCGAAATCGACAAGGAACGTGGCGTGATCCTCTCGGAAAAAGTCAGTCGCGACTCCGTGGAAGATCGTCTCATGGAGCAACAATATGCTAAATTATTGCCTGGTTCCCTCGTCACCCGCCGTTTCCCCATCGGCATCGAGGACGTGATCAAATCCGCTCAACGCGAACGCTTCGTGGATTTTTACACCCGCTATTACACCCCCGAGCGCATGACCTTTATCGTCGTCGGCGACATTGATGCCAAATCCATGCAGACCACGATCGAGCAAACCTTCGGCTCAATGGCCAACCCGGTGAATCCCGGAAAAAACCCCGCGCTCGGCGCGATCAAGCAACCCGAGGGCGTCGAAACCTCAGTCTTTGCCGACAAGGAAGTCGCGTCCACCGATGTCTCGCTCATGCTCGTCCGGCCCTATGTGAAAAAACCGGATTCGGCCGCCACCCGCGCCGAACTCATGACCCTAGAAATCGCCCACTCGATCATCAGCCGCCGCTTCGAGCGGCTCGCAAAAATCCAAGGTTCGGCGATCGCCTCCGCGGGCATCAGCAATAACAATCTCTTCAACTATCTCGAACTCGGTGCCATCGGCGTCACCGCCGCAGATGACCGCTGGCAGGAGGTCGTTCCCATCTTGGAACAGGAATTCCGCCGCGCTCTTGATTATGGCTTCACTGATGCCGAACTCGCGGAAGCGAAGTCTAACATCATCAACACCTATCAGCAACAGGTGAAACAAAAAGCCACCCGCAAGTCCGAGGATCTCGCCACCGGTATTGCCGAGGCTATCACCAATGACACCGTTTTTTCAGATCCCGTGACGGATCTCGATCTCGCCACCCATGCGCTTGATGCCATCAATCTGACCACCTGCCATGAAGCGCTGAAGAAATACTGGGATGCTCCCGGCTACCACCTCGTTCTCAGCACCAAGGAAAAGCCCGACAATGCGGAAAAAGACCTCGCCGCCCTGTTCGAAGAATCCCGCGGCAAACCCGTGTCAGCTCCTGCCACCCATGCCCTCCAGACTTTCGGTTACACCGATTTCGGCAAGCCCGGAACCGTCGTTTCGCGCAAGGAAATCAAGGATCTCGGCATCACCCAACTCGTCCTTTCGAACCACGTCCATATCAACCTCAAAGCGACCGACTTTGAACAAGGCAAGATCCGCCTGCTCGCCCGCATCGGTTCCGGCAAGCTCTCGCAGCCCAAGGACATGCCCATGCTCGATGCCTTCGCCTTTGCAGTTTTCGAAGGCGGTGGTCTCGCGAAGCACTCGAATGACGACCTCCAACAGATTCTAGCAGGTAAAAACGTCGGCACCAATCTTACTATTGGCGAGGACGCATTCACCCTCTCTGGTGCCACCACCTCTGCGGACTTTGCCACCGAGGTCCAGCTCATGTGTGCCTCCCTAACTGATCCCGGCTACCGCGAGGAGGCACTCTGGCAGTTCAGGAAGTCGATACCAGTATTCTATCAGCAAATCAAACACACTACCGCCGGCCCCCAACATGAGATGCAGGCCTGGCTCTATGGCAATGATGCGCGCTTCTCCATCGCACCCAGTGAAAAACTTGCGGCCTACACGCTCGATAACGCGAAAAAGTGGCTCACTCCCGAACTTACCAAAGGCTACCTCGAGCTCAGCATCGTCGGTGACTTTGAGAGTGAAAATATTCTCCCCCAGCTACTGGCCACCTTCGGGGCGCTCCCCGCCCGCACCGCCACCACGCATGTCCTTGCGACAGCCCGCAAGGTCCAATTTCCCGCGCGCCCAGCCTCCAAGGTCTTCACTTATGAGTCGAAAATCCCGCAAGCCCTGGCCATCAACATCTGGAAAACCGCCGGCCTCCGTGGGAACGTCAAAGAGTTCCGGCGGCTCAATATCATCGGGGATATTCTCAGTGACCGGGTCCGTGAGGAAATTCGCGAAAAACTCGGCGCTTCCTACAGCCCGGAAGCCCTTGCAACCGGCTCGGATGCGCTCGAAGACGTCGGTTACATCATGGGTGAGAGCGTCGGCAAGCCCGAGGATCTCGAGCTTTTGCTCAAAACCATGCGCGACCTTGGAGGGAAATTTGCCACAGAAGGTGCCAACCCGGATGAGCTCGACCGCGCACTCAAACCCATGCTCGGCCAACTCGAAAAATCTCACCGCGACAACGCCTACTGGCTCACCACCGTCATGAGCCAATCCCAAGCCGACCCCAAGCGCCTCGACCTCGCCCGCGAACGCGATGCCGACTACCGCTCCATCACGCTTCAGGAAATTAACACCCTCGCCAAAAAGTATCTATCAGCAGATAACACGCTATCCATCTCCATCAAACCCGCAGATTGAGCTACGATTCTAACCGGTAAGGGCGTCTCCTCTCTCACATGCGCGTCGCCATCATCCACTATCACCTTGATCCCGGCGGTGTCGCACAGGTCATTCAGGCAAGCTCCCGCGCTCTCACCGCCGGTGCCATTGCTCACATCATCCTAACGGGAGAGTCGGACGCCACTTCCCCACCCGTGATTGAGGTGACTGGCAAGGGCATTCACCGTCAACTCCCCGGCCTCAACTACCTCGATACCGCAGGCAATCTAACTGGCGAGCAACTGACTGACACCCTCCGCGCCGCCGCCGGTGAAGCCCTCGGTGGCCCACCCGAAATCTGGCATTTTCACAATCACTCGCTTGGGAAAAACCGCCTCATCCCAGATGTCATCAATCTCCTCGCCACTGCGGGAGAAAGGCTCGTCCTCCAAATTCATGACCTCGCCGAGCAAGGCCGCCCCACGAACTATCAGCTCATCGCGGACCCACGGACGCTCTATCCCTTTGCCCCGCGCATCCACTATGCCTTTCTCAATTCCCGCGATCTCAAGCATTTCATCGACGCTGGCCTCCCACCGGCAAACGCCAGCGTCTTACCCAATCCGCTCACCCCGTCCCCTACCCCTCCCGCAGCGTCCGAGTCCCCCATCCTCTTCGCACCCGTTCGCGGCATCCGGCGGAAAAATCTTGGCGAACTCGTCCTGCTCGCCGCGCTGGCCCCTGCCGGCACCCGGCTCGCGGTCAGTCGCGCACCGCGCAACCCTGAGGCCCTAACCGTTCATGATACTTGGCGGAAATTTTCTAGCAGCCACCGCCTGCCCATTGAATTCAATGTCGTGGATCGCTTCGCCCCCGCCCCCGGCGCGCCCACCGGATTCGACTCATGGCTCGCCCACGCCAGCCACATCGTCACCACCTCCGTCAGCGAGGGCTTCGGTCTGCCTTTTCTCGAAGCCATCGCCCTAGACAAGCCGCTCATTGGCAGAAATCTTCCGCATCTCACCGCCGATCACGCCCGCTACGGCATCCTTGCCGGGCGGCTCTATGAGCAAATTCTCATCCCCGGCGACTGGCTCGACATCACCATCCTCCGCGACCACCTCACCACCGTTCTGGAGCGCAACTACCGCGCCTATCGCCGCCCCCTAACCAAGGAAATTATCGCCGCCACCCTCGCCGCCCTCGTGCATAAGGGCCTCCTCGACTTTGGCAATCTGCCCGAACCTCTCCAGCAAGGCGTCATCGAGCGACTCGGCGATCCGCGAAACCGACGCGTCCCCCTCGTGCAAATCGGCGGGAAGACCCAAGTGCTCGAAGACTGGCTCGTGGCTGCCCTCGCCGAGCGCACGCCCACCGCCAGCCCAGCCCAACTCGCGCCCTACTCCCCTGACCGCTACTGGGAAAATCTAATCGGGATCTATTCCCAGCTCGCTAACCAACCCACAGCGCCCGTCCACTATCTGAATGCGGATGCCATCCTAACAGCCCATCTCACCCCCACCTCATTCCATTTTCTGCTCTCCGCCCTGGCACCACGGCCCGCTCCTGTCGGAAATTTCCGCGCTGTCATCTTCGACCTCTACGGCACCCTGCTAGACGCGCCACCCGGTGGGGTGAAACCCGATCCGGAGGTGGATCCGGCCTTGCGCGAAGTGCTAGAGTCCTTCGGCCATATTCCGCCCGAGTCGCCCAGCACAGAACTCCACGCCGCCGTGCTCCGCCACCACGCCGCCAGCGGAGTCCCCTTCCCCGAGATCGACCTCCGCGTGCTCTGGCGGGAAATTTTATCCGTCGAGCCCGGCGTCGATCTCGCGCCGCTGGTCGCTGCGCTCGAAGCACGCTGGCACCCGGCCACCCTCATGCCCGGCGCGGATACCTATATCCAAGGACTCGCCCGTTCCGGCATCTCGCTCGGCCTACTTTCTAACGCCCAATGCCACAGCCTCGCCGACCTGGGCGGCCTGGCGGACTTATTCGCGCCCGAGTTGACCCTCCTCTCCTATCAGCACGGCATCGCCAAACCCACCCCCGAACTCTTCCAAATGCTGGCCGACCGCCTGGCCGGACGCGGCATCACGCCCGCAGAAACTCTCTACATTGGGAACGATCCCTTGCACGACATTCTCCCCGCCGCCGCCATCGGCTTCCGCACCGCCCTCTTCACCGGCCACGCGGACTCATCACTCGCCAACGAGTGCGCGCCGGACTTTCTAATTCCTAACTGGCATTTTCCGCCACCGCAGAGATGAGGACGTATTTCGGGATGAGGTGTTGGTTTTTACGTGGGTTATTCTCGTTAAAAATAACCGCAAGGTCTCATGACCCGGCTTCAGGCCGCCGGTGTTGAGAGCAGGTTAAATCTTTCGGCTTCGCGTTGCTCACGCTGGCTTGGCCTTTGGGGTTTTCTTCGGCTTGGCCACGAGCGCAGCGGCGAGTTGTTCGTAGAGGGCGAAGAGGTATTCCACGCGGGCCACCAACAGGAAATCCCTTCTTCCTTCCCATCCCTAGCCTGCTCCTCTATCCCTTGCCCATGCCCGCACCCGATAGTGTCCTTAAACTCTGCGAAACCTTCGCCTCCCATAGAGATCACTACCGCTCCTCCTCCTACAACGAAACCGAGCTCCGCCGCGAGTTCCTCGATCCTTTCTTCAAAGCCCTCGGCTGGGACATCGATAACGAGCAAGGCTACGCCGATGCCTACAAGGACGTCGTCCACGAAGACGCCATCAAGATCGGCGGCGCTACCAAGGCCCCCGACTACTGCTTCCGCATCGGCGGCACCCGGAAATTTTTCACCGAGGCCAAGAAGCCCTCTGTCAACATCAAGTCCGACACTTCCCCCGCCTACCAGCTCCGCCGCTACGCATGGTCCGCCAAGCTCCCCCTCTCCATCCTCTCAGATTTCGAGGAATTCGCCATCTACGATTGCCGCCAAAAGCCGCTCCCGGCAGATCAGGCCTCCGTCGCCCGCACCTTCTACTGCACCTCCGCTGAGTACCCGGAAAAGTGGGATGAAATTGCCGCCATCTTCTCCCGCGAGGCCGTCCTGAAGGGATCCTTCGACCGCTACGCCCTAGCCACCAAGGGCAAGCGCGGCACCACGCTCGTCGATGACGACTTCCTCTCCGAAATCGAGCGTTGGCGCGAACTCATTGCGAAAAACCTCGCTCTGCGGAACCCCGCCCTCACCCAGCGGGATCTGAATTTCTCCGTCCAAAAAATCATCGACCGCCTCATCTTTCTCCGCATCTGCGAGGATCGCGGCACCGAGGAATACGAGCGAATGCGGAAACGCCTCGCCGGGAAAAACCTCTACCCCATCCTTCTGGAAGAATTCCGCCGCGCCGATGACCGCTACAACTCCGGCCTCTTCCACTTCACCACCGAGAAAGACCGCCCCGAAGCCCCCGATACCCTCACTCCCGCCCTGAACCTCGATGACAAGGTCATCAAGGACATCGTCAAAAACCTCTACTACCCAGATTCCTCCTACGAGTTCTCCGTCATGCCCGCCGATATCCTCGGCCAAGTTTATGAGCAGTTCCTCGGGAAAACGATTTACCTCACCGCCGGGCACCAAGCAAAGATCGAGGAAAAACCCGAAGTCCGCAAAGCTGGCGGCGTCTATTACACCCCCAAATACATCGTCGATTACATCGTCCAAAATACCCTCGGGAAACTTCTCAACGAACCCGCCCCCATTTCCATTGAAGCCGCCGCCGCCCTGAAAGTCCTCGATCCCGCCTGCGGCTCCGGCTCCTTCCTCATCGTCGCCTACCAATACCTCCTCGATTGGCATCGCGACCAATACACCCTCGATCCCGCCACCCTCCACCCCGATCCCAAAAAGGCAGAGAGATATTCCAAAGGCAAAAATCCAGTCATCTACCAGGCCAAAGGCGGCGAGTGGCGGCTCACCATCGCCGAGAGGAAACGCATCCTTCTTAACAACATCCACGGCGTCGATATCGACTCCCAAGCCGTCGAGGTCACCAAGCTCTCTCTCCTCCTCAAAGTCCTCGAAGGTGAAACCTCCGACTCCGCGGAGCGCGATCTCTTTAACGAGCGCCAGCGCATCCTCCCCGATCTCGGTGCCAACATCCGCTGCGGAAACTCCCTAATCGGCCCCGACTTCTACGAGCAGGAAAACCTCCCCACCCTCGACGACGAGACACGCTACCGCATCAACGTCTTCGATTGGAAAACCGGCTTTCCCAAAGTCTTCAAAAAGGGCGGCTTCGATTGTGTGATTGGAAATCCGCCTTACATTTTTAGCAGGGAATTATTTACAGATCCCGAACGACAATATTACGCCACTAACTTCAAGCTTGGTTGGGAAAAGCAAAATACCTTTATGCTTTTTATGGAAAGTATGTTGTTGCACCTACTTAATTTGTCTGGTTTGGGTGCATTCATAGTTCCTAATTCCTGGCTAACTGTGGAAAGTGCTAGAAACCTTCGCAAAACGTTCCTCAACCACCTGACAGAGGTGATTGACTTCAACTACCTTGTATTTCCTAAAGTTTCAATGGAGCCCTGCGTCTTTGTGATTAAGGGAACCCCGTTAACCAGCGATGTGCTTGCGCTTCGGATTGAGTCACGTGAAGAATTCGAGCAAAACATTCCGACTCCGATACCGCGTAGCCGCTGGATTGGTGGCGACGAGAGAATTAGCATCCCTCGCTCAGAAGCTCTTGGCATGTTACTTGATAGGCTCGTATCAAGGAACTCCACTATTGAGGATTCATTTGATGTTCGAACTGGACTCCAAGCTTACGAAAAAGGGAGAGGCAAGCCTGCACAAACTGCGGACGACGTTAAACGGCACATCTTTGATTTTAATGAAAAGGTGGACAATACCACTCACGCATACCTGGAAGGCAAAGATGTGGGACGCTACCGACTTACTTGGAGCGGAATGTGGATGCGCTATGGACCATGGCTTTCCCAGCCACGCGACTTAGAAATGTTCAACCGTCCTCGTGTTCTAATTCGGGAAATTACAGGGCCACTTCCAAGATGCATTCATTCGGTTTTCACGAATAAGCGATTACTAAGTAATAAAAGCATTTTGACCGTTCTTAGCCCTTCCGACGACAGCGAAGGATTATTTGCTCTCGCAGGCATACTGAATAGCAAACTGATTTCCGTTTATTATAAAGAAAGAGCTGTAAAGGGTGCACGAAAGGTTTTCCCGAAGATCGTCATTAAGAACTTGAGAGAGTTTCCCTATCCCAGGGCCGTCAACTCTGCGAATAAAAATCGTCTATTCACGTTGGTGGAGGGGATGCTGGCGCTGCACGTGAAGCAGGCGGCGGAGAGAAACCCGGATACCCAGCGGCACATCGCCGCAGAGATCGCCGCCACGGATCGCCGCATCGACCGCCTCGTCTATGAGCTCTACGCCCTCACCCCGGAGGAGATCGCGCTGGTGGAGGCGTAAGGAACCGCATCTTTTTCGGACGGGGAGTATTCCCGGTTACTGGGTGCTATCTCCCGACAAGAGCTCAGATGCGGTTGGCTTCCGGTCGTTGTCCCAATCCCCCTAGGCCGATTGGCACCTCGCCCTGTATGCCTGCCAGATTACTCTACTCGCTTCCGCCCCGCCCGAATTACGGATGGTGCCGATGAGGCTGGCCCCTTGTATTAGAATTTGGTTTCTCGGGACAGCACGATCTTCCGCGCGATCACCAGAAGTTCTTCTATACTATTGTGTAGCTGACTGCCGCAGCTCCCAATAGGTGCGTTGCCCTCGAACATGGCAAAAATTACTTGTTCTATTCGAGCGATAGCCTGCCGTTCATTCTCAACATCTGAATCTAAAATAAGTTTAAGACGATACCGCTCAGCGTTGGCCAACATTAGAAACTCCGAATGCTTGTCTGCACCAATTGGGACAACATTTTCTCCATGATGGAATTGGCTCGTATACTTACAGAGATTGCCCACAGACACCTTAAACTCTTCGACCCAATCTTTGGCTCTCGCAAGATCCCTATCTTTCTTAATTTTGTATCGAGTAATTAAAAATGTAATTACTGAGCCGGCGACAGCGCATGAAACGCCGATAAGTAGCTTCGCTTCGTTATCTGTCATTTGCCTAATGGAAAGCGCGCGGCCATCACAGGGTCGAGGTTAAAATTACGACAAATCATCGAAACAGGGCGGCTAGTAGAGGTTGTCATGACGCGGCTTGTTCGGCTTGGCTCTACTTCTTCTCGATCTCATGGACTTTAAAACCTTGCTCTTCAGCTCTTCGTCTGGCCTGATCTCTAGTATTTTGATCGAGCAATGTATCTAGCCGCTGCTCCAATAATTCAATTCGTTTGATAAGCTGAGAATGTTCTTCGCCATCATTCGATACCTCGGACGATTTGCCACACGACCAAACCCACAAGGACACCGCTGCAATCATGACGGCTCGAATGCTTGGACTCATGACAGAGGGCGGGCCATTTCTCAGAATTTCTGCGTGACATTTTCTTCCTGCCCCGGTAGTTCTTCCCCATGAGAAAGGCGCGATGGTTAGCTGAGTGGCGGAAGGCGGCGGGTAAACCCGTCCTCTATCATGTAATTTCACGTGTGGTAGATCGGCGGTTTGTGCTGGGGACTGAGGAGAAGGAAAGATTCCGGGCCTTGATGCGGATGCA
>JAYVNM010000165.1:0-10716 GCA_043758445.1 Akkermansiaceae bacterium
CGCGGAACCTAGCCCCCCCTCCTCGCGCGGGTCAATCCCTTTTGTCACCTTTTTCCGAAAAATTTTCGCCTTCCAACGTAACTCTCTGGTTTTTAAGGGGTAAATTTTAATCGGATAGACGGTTTGAGCGCCCATACGGGGAGTTTTTTAGATTTCACCGCTTTTGAAATATTCAGATTTCTGCTTTGGCCTTGGAATGTCCGGGGTTCGAGCAGATGCTGACGCCGATGGCCAATCTAATCCGCGTAGAACCGATCGCCCTGCTGCCCACGCAGGCGGGGTGTGCCGTATTCCTAGGGAACGGGGTGAAGACCATCGTGTTTTACATCGATCCAGGGGTGGGAGCGTCGATCAACGCATCGCTTAGTGGCCAGATCCCACCGCGACCGCTGACCCATGATTTGTATTTGCTGACGTTGGAAGCCTTTGGCGCAAAGGTTTCGCGGGCGGTGATCGTGCGCATGGAAAATGAAATTTATTACGCACGGCTGATTCTGGAAGCCGAGAATGAGATCATGGAGCGGAAGATCATCGAGCTCGATGCTCGCCCATCCGATTGCCTCGCGATCGTCGCCCGCTGCGGTGCGCCGTTCTATATTGTTAGAGAATTATGGAACACGCTCGAAGATATGACCGGCGTGCTCAAAGAGATGCGGGAAACAGGCGGGGCGGACGAGAGTGGGCCGGATCTCGGCATCCTTTGAATTATTTCACGAATCCCCCTTGCAGAGGTGCCTGACGGTTTTAGGATAGCGGCCTATGTCCAGCATCTCCGTGCCCGCCCTTCCCGACTACTTCCACGAGGAAATTCTGCTTCACCCGGAAAACCGCGAGTTTCCACCATTCGATCTCGTCAGGTTGTTAGGAACTGTGTTCACTCCGACAGAGGGCTGCCGCGTCTGCATCCTGATTGATTTTAACGAGCCGGAACCACTCATTCGTGACCACGCCTACCTCAAACAAGCGGGCTTTCCCGTTCAGAAAAACGCCTATCAGCATTTCTATCTCGGACTACAGAACGGTGCCCTCGACGAGCTAGGCATGACAGGTGGCGAGATGTTCGCCTTCCGCTGCACCCATGGCTCCAATCTCGATCTGGCAGACGAGGTCTGGGACACGAAAGGGAACCTACTCTCACTGGATGCCGATATTTATCCAAACTACGATTTGATCCTCTGCATCTCCACCTTCTCCGCCACCGCACCGCTCACCGCAAAATGCAAACAATATGGCTTCCGCGGTGCCACTCTCCATGGCCTTAACGACGTCATTCTCAACTCCGGCCTTGCCGTCGATTACCATGAAGTCTCGGAGGATGCGGAACGCCTGCGCCTCGCTCTAACAAAGGCCGACGCCATCGAAATCGACTTCACCCTCGAAGACGGTCGCGTTTTAACGGCGTGGCTTGGACTCGGCGGCCAAGACGCTCAGAAATCCCACGGCCTCTGCCTTGGAAAAAAACCCGACATCGCCAACCTCCCCGCTGGCGAGGTTTACTTCGTGCCAGTCGATGCCCGTGGCCATTTCCCCATGAAATATGAGGACGGCACGCTCGGGGTGCTCGATGTTGTAAACCGCTGCATCATCCATTCCACGCTCATCCAAGGCAACCAATCCACCATCGACGCGCACAATGCCCGCCTCGCCGATGACCCGATGACTGGCACTCTCGGCGAACTTGGTTTCGGCACCCAGGTTCTCCCCGTTTCCGGTGCGGACATCCAGGACGAAAAAGTGTTAGGCACCTGTCACCTCGCCACTGGCCGCGACGACCATCTCGGCGGCGACATTCTGCCGAGCATGTTCAAAAAACATGAAAACTCGACCCATGATGACATCCTGTTCGCCCCGCACAAAACTCCGAATTTCAACATCAGCCAGGTGCGAATGAAGCGCGGCACACAGAACGAAATCCTCATCGAGAATTTCCGCCCTTCACGCTATCTAATCGACGCGCTCGCCTGCAACCGTTGATCAGCCGTTCCGGCTTTTCCACCAGCGTGCGATCACGGCATCCAGCGAGATTTTCCCGGGACCAAAAACCAAGGTCACTAGGCAAACACACAGAAACATGAACGGTGCTTGATCCGTGAAGTCATACAAACTATTGAAGCCCTCAGCCCGGTGAGCAGTTAGAAATTCGCGGCACCGTGGCTTGACCTGTCACGGTTGGCTAGATCCTAGAGCAAAATGATGCGGATGTATTTTCCTGATTTTAAAAATCACCAGCCCGAGCCGGATCATCACATGCGATGACGTTATTCCATTCTCGCCCTAGACCACTATCGTGAGTGCCCCCACTATTATGACGAGGGCGGACCGGCCACCCATGGCGATTGGTAATTTGTCTGCTTGGCAGAAGCCACAATCCGGGTGATGGATGGGCCACACGATGCGTTACTACGAGGCGATCAATTGGCTGTTTTCCACCCAGATGTTCGGGATCAAACTCGGACTCGATGGGCCGCGCATCTTGCTCAGGGAATTTCTCGCCTATCCCGCACACGGCGTGAAAGTCATCCACGTCGCCGGGACCAACGGCAAAGGCAGCACCTGTGCGATGATCGACAGCATCGCCCGCGCCTGCGGCCAGCGGTGCGGGCTTTTCACCTCGCCACATCTCATCGACTACCGCGAACGGATCCAGGTCAATGGCGAGCAAATCCCTGAGGAAACCTGCGCCGCCATGCTCACCGAGTTGCGTGCCGTCTGCGAGCGGATGGAAACGCATCCCAAGTTTTTTGAAATCTCCCTAGTCCTCGCGATGCGCTGGTTCCGGCTTCGCGAGTGCGAACTTATTGTGCTGGAAACCGGCATGGGCGGGCGGCTCGATGCCACCACCGCTGTGCCGGCCGATGTCTGCGTGATCACGCCGATCGGCCTCGATCACATGCAGTGGTTAGGCAACTCGCTGGAGGAAATCGCAATCGAAAAAGCGGGCATTTTCGGCCGTGGAAAACCCGCCATTTCCGCTCCTCAGACCCAAGGTGTGAGGCTCGTTTTGGAACAGGAAGCCAATGAAAAAAGGGTGCCTCTGGAGTTCATCGACGAGCCGCTGCTAGGGTATTCACTCGCCCTCATCGGCGAGCATCAAACCTGGAACGCCGCCCTCGCGGTAGCCGCCCTACACCGCGCCGGGATTCCGCTCAACTCGGACTGCGTGCGCTACGGTCTCGCCCATGTCATCTGGCCCGGGCGGTTTGAAATGATCCGCCCGGGCATCATCCTTGACGGCGCGCACAATCCCCATTCAGCCGCCGTGTTGGCAACCACTTGGCAGGCCACCTTTCCCGGCAAACAGGCTGCGCTCGTCTTCAGCGCCGTCGGCGGCAAGGACATCGCAGGTATCCTCGCCATCCTCGCCCCGCTGGCTTCGCGGATATTCCTCTGTCCGGTCGATTCCCCCCGCGCGGTGACCGTTCCCGAACTGGTCGAAAATCTACCATCCGACGCTCCGCCTCATGAAGCTTGTGAAACCTTCGCTAGCGCCTTCGCCGCCGCGCTTGCCCATGCAGACCCGGTCCTCGTAGCAGGCTCGCTATTCCTCGTCGGCGAGGCCCGGGCGTTTCTAACTGCAGGGAAATTCCAACCCAGCGCCCAGTAGCGCTGGCATCAGGATACACCCCGTGTCCTCCTCTTCAAAATCTTCCGAATCCCTGCCAAGCTTACTCCTCTGGAAAAATCCACCGGCTGTCGAAGCCCGGGATCTTCTCGCCGAATTGGATTTTCCAATACCGTTCCACATACCGTTCCACATACCGTTCCACATACCGCTCCACATACCGCTCCACCCCCTTGAGGTAGCTGAGCTCGGGCTTGGGTGTCAAAGTCCACTTAATATTCAGTTCACGGGGCATCCGCCAAGCATTCATTGAACCTTGCGGCACACCAGCCGTGAGGTGGATAGTTGTTATGGAAATTCCGGTCACGCCAGGCCCAAATGTCGAACTCGAATCCGGTGTTGGTGCTGCCCGTGTGACGAGGAACGAGTAGAAGTCCGTGACTACCTCGCGGTCCATTCCTAAGGCCAGTAAAGTCTGAAGCACTTGGAACGTTTCATAGTGATGGATCCCGTATGTTCCGGCTGGGACCAGTCAACGATCTTGCCTTCCTTCGAGTTTCGGACTTTATAGGCATTGTGCTCATAGCTATCATAGACTTTTTCGAAACGCAGCGCCTCGTCTTTCTTGCCGACGACGTTGGCCATCTCGACCGCATCTTTGAGGCCTCGCAGAATCCAAAAGCTGTGTCCCGTGTAGTGACCGTCGATCCGCTCGTTGTCATAAGGTCCTGATGCAGGCCATAGCCCCCATGGATCCTTGGCGGTCTCCGCTTCCAGCTTGACAACGTGCGGTGCCACCAACGGATAGACGCGCTCCACGAACGCCTTATCACCGGTCATCCGATAGTGCGCGGCCAAGGTTCACAAAGCCTGCCCCCAAGCGTCTGGGTGGGTCGTGCGCAATCCACTGAGTTTGCCATTCTCGTCCTTAAGCAGAACGTGCTCGATGCATTCCTCCGCGACCTTCGAAAATCCCAACATGTCATAAGTGTGAATGATGAAGGCCGCATCGCGCGAGAAAAACTCATTGTACTGCACATCACTGACTGTTTGGATGTGGGTCTTCACATCTGCCGCAAGATCGCGAGCCATCAGGTCATACATCAGCGATGACTTGTGCATATCCATCACTTTTTTCTCAGGAACTTCGAAAGTCGTTCCCGAATCCAGAAGCTTATGCCAGTAATCCGTGGTGCGCTTGAGATAGTCGTCAAATTGCGCCGCTTCGACTTTTTTGACTTCCGCAGCTCGTGCGCCCGGCACCGGCGTGAAAGGCATCACAAAGTCAACCGAAGCGGACTTCCCCGCTCCCAGCTCGATAATGAATTCGAAAGGATCGACATTCTCTTTAACAGTTAGGACCTTCCATCCAGATGCATCGGGTTTGTAGGTCTGGATTAAATGATTGCAGTCAGTTCTGAAAACCGCGTTCTGATCACGCGCATCGGTAGCCTCCCACAATTTCCATGGCTGCCACTTGCTTTGGTCGATGAAACGGTCATACCACGCATCGGCTTGACCTTATCGAACAGGGGGGTGCCGCCACGCCCCCTCGCGATCAAATACTCGCGCACCGAGTGCCACCCGTTGTGACTTTTTCCCGGGATTGGTTGCGGTGATGCGGCAGAAGGCTAACAGATTTCCTTGTGATTCCATTTCGGCTGGCGCGGCGAAGCTCTTCACGCGATATTCGATCCCATCCACTATGGAACCATAGTTGATGATGGGCAGGCAGTCTTCATCCAGAGTACGGACACGGCTGTTCAGACGTTTGAGCGGCGTGCCCGCCCATAGGGTCATCTCGCTCCAGTAGCTACTGATCGCCCCATCTCCCGTGAGTTGGAATGCTTTCGGACTATCCGTGAAACCGAGCGCGTCGCTGGGGGTCAGGAAATAGTTGAAAGGCCCGTTTTTGTCACGCGTCTGTTCATCGACCCGCAGATCATGGATGTAAGTTTCGGCATTGGCGGTTAGTGGGGCGCAGGCCAATGCGGCGCAGATGATGTTGGAAGCGTGCTTTTTCATGAACAAAATGCTGGTTAGTTTTTAGGTGCGCGGATGATTTCCAGCAGACCGGATGGCGGAACCTCGAAAGAGCATGGACCGGATCTGAGATTTTGTGTTACCTCGCTGACCCCTTTTCCACCACAATTCATGGTCCTTACCAATGCATGGCCGAAGGCTCCTTCATCGAGGGCGGTAAGAACCAAGCAATCAGTTACGAAGTCGATGGCACCGCCGCCAACGGCTTCTTCCGCCTACAACACAGCGACCAGCCCATCCCGCCCGGACTCACCCTCGACACTGCCGACTTTGACGGTGACGGAGGAGACCTGACAACAACGGAAACTTTTGATGATTTGCAAACCGGGAATTCGAACATCACCGCCACCGGCACCGGTGGCACCGACTACGGAAATGTGTGGATCGTAGCCAGTGACGTTTCACGCAACCGCAACGGCACAGATGACGATGGCAGCGGAGAAACCTCCACCGCCACTGAAACCTTATCAAACGAATACACCATCCCCGCGTTCACAGCCAACGTCGAGAGCTGGCTACCCGCCTATCAAAACCACTTTACCGTCAATACCTCCACCGCCAGCATTTCCCTCACTCCCGAGGCCACTGATCCCTATCCTGCCATTTACTACTACATCACCAAGCTTCACTACAAATGGAAGGTGAACGCAGCGCCGGGCCAACAAGTCAATTGGTTGGAAATCTTCACCCCATCTGACGGCACTGCTTCCATTGTGGAAACAAAAACTTGGACACCCAGCGCCACGGACACAGAAAGTTCTGTTTACGAAATCGATCCGGCTACTAGGAATGGGAAAAAAAGCGGCGAATATAGCCTCGCGCCGTTGAGGATAGAGGTAAAGCGGGGCGGGATTGGAGACAACATGGACAATGTTCCAACGATTTCAACATGGCGGAGCCAAGGCGGCAGCATTCGTGATGTTGTATCTATATGGGACGCGCACACTTCTTCGACGCAGGTCGCCGATCTTAAGGGGGACTGGCTGCAAGTCAGGGTTAATATTGGGAGTCTATCCGAAGCTAACCTTCCTCCAAACTTTATTGTTTGGTCGATCAATGGCCACCCTGCACCAGCTCCAAATACATTGGAAACGCCGCGAATTTCTTGGCCGGGAACTTTTGGCGCAAAGACGATTCTAGCCACTGTGGGGGGGAAGGTTTACAAAGTGCATATTGATGTCCCAAATGTAGGGACGTTAACTCAACCTGGATGGGCAGCGCTGATGACACTAATCCATGGGGCCATAGATGGTCCAGTGGGAGTTCTTGAGGCCCAAGGTTACGCAAGAACTGCGATAACATGGTCAAGTGCTTACGCTGGAAAGCTCTCCGTGCAAAATGCTTTGCAACACAGCTATGGTATAGCTCTTTGTGCATCTGATGAATTGATCAATCCGGCTATGGCACTCGCGCTTGGAGCAGCCCACGAAAACAACAATTTATCACGACAAGGTTATCGGCAATGGCAAGTCGGGTGAGATCGTCGTGGCAGCCGGAGATCCCGAGGCCTCGGAGCTCATGAGGCGCATCGTCAGCCAGAACCCGGAGGAAGTCATGCCAAAGCCCGAGCACGGGCCGCGGCTCTCCGACAAGGAGGTCGCGACCCTCCGGCAGTGGATCAAGGAAGGAGCGAAGCGGGGCGAGCACTGGTCGTTTGTGAAACCGGAACGCCACACCCCACCCACAGTTTCCAATCCGGGATGGTGCAAAAATCCGGTCGATCAATTCATCCTCGGTCGGCTCGATTCGGAAAAACTCAGCCCCTCGAAAGAAGCGGATCGCGCGTCGTTGCTGCGTCGGGCGTCGCTCGATCTGGTCGGGTTGCCACCCACGCTGGCAGAGCTTGATGCCTTCCAAGCAGACACTTCCCCGGACGCTTACGAATAGCAGGCTGACCGCCTGCTCGCCTCACCTGCCTTCGGCGAGCGCTGGGCCTCGGTGTGGATGGACCTCGCGCGTTACGCCGACTCCGAAGGCCTGGGTTCTGACAACCGCCGCGATGTTTGGAAATTCCGCGACTGGCTGATCCAATCCTTCAATCAGGACAAACCCTTCGACCAATTCACGATCGAACTGCTTGCTGGCGACCTGCTCCCCGCTCCATCGTTAGACCAACTCATCGCGACCACTTTCCAGCGGCTCACCCAGTCTAACGACGAGGGCGGCACCGACGATGAAGAGTTCCGAGTCGCGGCGGTACTGGATCGGGTCAACACCACCTGGGAAGTGTGGCAGGGGCAAACATTCGGCTGCGTGCAGTGCCACAGTCATCCCTACGATCCCATCCGCCACGACGAGTATTACAAATTCGCCGCCTTCTTCAACCAGACCCGCGACGCGGACCTCAGCGAGAACCTGCCTGAAATCACCGTTCCGCTAGATCGCTCGAAGCACGACGAGGCGGGCAAGAAAATCAACAACTCACGCAAGCAACTCAAAGCCATCCCCTCCACCACCATACCGGTAATGCAGGAGCTTGAGCTGGCTGCCCGCCGCGAGACCCACGTCTTTGTCCGTGGCAACTGGCTCAACAACTCTCCTCCGGTTACCGCCGCGTGACTTCACGCAACGCCACTCCCGAGCGACTCAAGCAACTCTCCCCCCTCTACCAGAAACTCGACGCCGATTTCACCAAATCCTCCGATCCCAAGGCCGGGCCAAAGCCCCAAGCTTCGGCCCTGATGGTCGCCGCGTCCGTTCTTTTAAACCTCGATGAAGCCATGGTGCGATGATCGCCGAAACCCATTTTCTAACATGACCTTTCAAGAACACCTCCAGACCGAACAACTTCGGGCCCTCACCCGCCGTCATCCGGGATGCGAACGATCCGCTGGCGGCCCTCGCGCCCTTGATCGCCCCGAAGGCGAAGCGAGTGATTTTCCTGCACATGGTCGGCGCACCCAGCCAGCTCGACTTATTTGATTACAAACCGGACCTCCAGCGGCTCAACGGCCAGGATTGCCCAAAGGAATTTCTCGAAGGCAAGCGTTTCGCCTTCATCCAAGGCGGGCCTAAAATGTTAGGCCCGCAGTTCGACTTCAAGCAGTACGGCCACTCCGGTGCGTGGTTCTCGGCTCGCTTGCCGAACCTCGCACAGCACGCCGACAAACTCTGCTTCATCAAGACAATGCAGACCGACCAATTCAACCACGGCCCGGCAGAACTGCTCGTCCACACCGGCAACCAGAACCTCGGCGATCCAGAGACGCTGACCCGCATTTCTCAATACGAGATGGCCTTCCGCATGCAGGTCTCGGTGCCCGAAGTGATGGACATTTCCAAAGAGCCCGCACACATCCACGAAATGTATGGCACCAAGCCCGGCAAGGAATCGTTCGCGAACAACTGCCTGCTTGCCCGGCGCCTCGCCGAAGCGGGCACACGCTACATCCAGCTCTTCGACTGGGGTTGGGACACCCATGGTTCGAATGCCGTCGAGTCGATCAAGGACGGATTCGTGAAAAAGTGCGTGGACATCGACAAACCAATTTCCGCCCTCCTAACAGACCTCGAACAGCGCGGCCTGCTGGAGGATACGCTCGTCGTCTGGAGCGGTGAGTTTGGCCGCACCCCGATGCAGGAAAACCGCGGCGGCACGACCAACAAGTTCGTCGGCCGCGATCACAATCCCGGTGCCTTCACCCTCTGGATGGCCGGCGGTGGCGTGAAACCCGGCCTCACCTATGGCGAGACCGATCCCGTCGGCTATTCTGCGGCAAAGGATCCTGTTCACATCCGCGACTTCCATGCCACGATGCTTCATCTGCTGGGTTTTGATCACAAGAAACTCTCATTCCCCTTCCAAGGCCTCGACCAGAAGCTCACCGGGGTGAAGCCCGCGAAGGTCGTGACGGGGGTGCTGGCGTAAGAGATGGCGCTTGCATGTTCCCTCCCGCCGTCCTAGTTCGGTGGCCGCATGGATCCGATGCACCCCTACCAACATCTGACGCTGTTCACCACTGGGCTGGTGCTGGCCTTTTGGCTAATCGCCGTCCACGCCTTGATGCTGGCGAAACCAGCGGCGCTGCAGGCGTTTCTGGTCAAATTTCCGCGTAACCAAGCCCTTGGCCAGGTTTTGTTAGGAATCGGCCTCGCGTGGTTCTGGTTGCTCATCGCGCCATCCGGGTTCGGAACCTTCAGCGCCCTAGCGATGGACCTCGGCGAGTTCAACAACGCGAAGGGCATGCTGCAAATTCTGGTTCCCATCTCGCTGGTGCTCGTCTGCATGAGCGTGCGGGATTTCCTCGCCGTCAGGGCGCTCGGGTTGGTCGGCTTGATGGCCGCCGCCCCGTTGTTAGGCGCGGCTTTTCTCAAAGATCCGTCCTCGCGCCTGTTGGTGCCAATTTTCGCCTACGCCCTGCTCACCGCCTCGATGTTCTGTGTCGGGATGCCCTATTTGTTCCGCGACGCCGTGACTTGGGTGACGGCCGATGGCAAGCGCTGGACGCTGTGCGCAATGGCCGGTCTTGGCTACGGCATCGCGACGGCAGTCTGCGCCTTCACCTTCTGGCGGGGTTATTGAACGCCTCAGTAAACGGGTGCGCCGGAGGTCTCGGTAGTCGTGGTGGTGGTGCCCTTACCGGTGGCCTTGTTCGCGGTGTTTTCAAGACCTTCGCCGCCCATCCGCAAGTCACGACCAATGCCGATCATCGTGTTGCATGAGCTGAAGAGCACGGTCGCCGCCGCTGCGATGCTGAGTAGGGGAAATGTTTTCATCGGCCTCTGGGATAGCGCAATTCCCAGAGCCTGCAAGCGGATATTGTAAACTTTAGTTAAATTTTAATCCGGCGGCTAGCGCCTGCGCGATGCTCTGGCTTTGAGGCTTACTCTCCTATGGTGCGAATCCGCTGGCTTTGCACCATTCAATAAAATCCAGATTGTCCAAAGACTCCCAGCCATGTAGCCTACGGCCATGTCCATCACCCACCAGACCGTCGTTGACAGCCAGGGCAAGCCTGCGGCGGCTTTGATTCCTTGGTCCGAGTTTTTGTTGATTCAGGAAATTCTCGAAGGCAGTGAAGTCTCCGATGAGGAAGCTGCCGCGTTACGCGAGGCCGAGGCAGACCGTCGGTCAGGCAACCGGGATGCATTCACGGACCTTGCCTCTTTGA
>JAYVNM010000166.1:0-64559 GCA_043758445.1 Akkermansiaceae bacterium
AAGGGAGCGGGGGGAACTCATTAAAACGCTCTGTTTGTAATTGTCGTCGGTGGGCAGTTTTAATTGTCGCCAACGGAATTTTTAATTGTCGCTGGACAGACTTGCCTTCGATCCTCTCCACGCGGGCCATCCCCACGCGGGTGGGGAAATCATACGCGGCGACGATTGATAAAACCCTGACACCGGGCCATCCCCACGCGGGTGGGGAAATCTGGTTGGTGATGATCCAAAATGGAACCCTGTTCGGGCCATCCCCACGCGGGTGGGGAAATCGCCGAGGGGGACATTGCCGGGATCGTCGCGCGCGGGCCATCCCCACGCGGGTGGGGAAATCTGGCAAAAGCCGCCGTTGCCAAGCTGGGGAGTCGGGCCATCCCCACGCGGGTGGGGAAATCGTCATAATGTTGGTCGGTTGGTTGGTTGGGCGCGGGCCATCCCCACGCGGGTGGGGAAATCACCTTTGCGGTAGAGCAGGTCATGCCCCTTGACGGGCCATCCCCACGCGGGTGGGGAAATCTTGGGCGAGGGTGACGTGGGGTAATTGGTCGGCGGGCCATCCCCACGCGGGTGGGGAAATCCAAGCCGGATTCAAAAAGGTGGATTCCGCCGCCGGGCCATCCCCACGCGGGTGGGGAAATCCACGGCGCTCGCGGCCACGGTGAGCGCCATCTCGGGCCATCCCCACGCGGGTGGGGAAATCACCTTTCTCCTCGGCACCAGCTCCACGATCCTCGGGCCATCCCCACGCGGGTGGGGAAATCGCAAGCAGGATATTGTTCGCGCCGTCGATGGCCGGGCCATCCCCACGCGGGTGGGGAAATCATGTGTGGTATCTCCTACCGGCAGCGGCAAGACGGGCCATCCCCACGCGGGTGGGGAAATCGCGCTCAAACACGGTCGTTAAACCCATGCCGCCGGGCCATCCCCACGCGGGTGGGGAAATCGCGAATGCCCACACTGCAAAGGCGACGGAACGCGGGCCATCCCCACGCGGGTGGGGAAATCTTTGGACTGCTCGAATATATGAAGCCAAAGATCGGGCCATCCCCACGCGGGTGGGGAAATCCGATTGTAATGTTCAGCGCGCGTCCAGCCGTGCGGGCCATCCCCACGCGGGTGGGGAAATCCTCCTCTGCTTCAGCCCATCCATCTCCAAAAACGGGCCATCCCCACGCGGGTGGGGAAATCCTTTTCGGCGGCCTTCTTGGCCTTGTCGTCGGCGGGCCATCCCCACGCGGGTGGGGAAATCTAGTTGAGAGTTGAGAGTTGAGTGAAAGAATTCGGGCCATCCCCACGCGGGTGGGGAAATCGTCACTGGATTCGACAAAAACCAAACCCCATCCGGGCCATCCCCACGCGGGTGGGGAAATCCACGGTCGAGGTGATTTGATCGTGTTGAGGGCCGGGCCATCCCCACGCGGGTGGGGAAATCGGCAAGCGGCGGCTCAAGAGCTGGGGAATGACCGGGCCATCCCCACGCGGGTGGGGAAATCGGATGGGAATGCACTGGTGTGGACCTCGCCGACGGGCCATCCCCACGCGGGTGGGGAAATCATGCGCTGATGGCCACGCCGGCGAAAACGACGCGGGCCATCCCCACGCGGGTGGGGAAATCCTCGGCGAGACCGGTATCATGCACCCGCTTTACGGGCCATCCCCACGCGGGTGGGGAAATCCCGCCGAAGGCGACCTCGATGAGGTGCGTTTCCGGGCCATCCCCACGCGGGTGGGGAAATCGCAGCGGCTAGCTACCCACTCGACAGCGGCCGCGGGCCATCCCCACGCGGGTGGGGAAATCCAAGATTGCTTGGCTTGAGCCCCGCGCCCGAGCGGGCCATCCCCACGCGGGTGGGGAAATCTCTGCCGTTTTCAATGACTTATAGCAAAACTTGGTACAGCTTTTACTGAATCTGCAGGTGTGTCAAGCTGTCTAATCTCTGTTAAAAAGGGCAGTTATCGGGCTCGATCCATGATTCAGCAATGAGCGAAATTCCTGACAGCTCGACGCCGATTCTGCCGGATTTTCCATCTGGGCCGGTTCGTTCCACCTCATATCCTTGACAGTTCGGGGCGGAGGAGATGACGAGCATCCCGAATTCTTTCGGGACGTTTCGCAGGATGTAATCCATCACCTTACGATGCGTCCTCACATTGAGCGTACCGACGAAGACATTCGGTTTTGGCTCGATGAACCAGCGCTTGAGATGGCCGCGTATGGCGGGCGGGACATCATTGCAGACGAGAACGGTCATGATGGGTGTGGTTAGATGTTAGAATATGGAAGTTAGGAGATTGGAGATTGGAGATTGGAGATTGGAGATTGGTGATTGGTGATTGGTGATTGGTGATTGGTGATTGGTGATTGGTGATTGGATTTTTCCACAATCCACGATCCTTCAAGCCTCCGAGTGGGGTTGGAGGGGGTGGTCGGGCGGGGCGTCGTCGGGATTTTCGCCGAGGCCAACGAAGAGTTTTTTTAAATCTTCCGGCATTCTGCGGAGCATGCGGGTTTCCTCGACCTTCTGTTTGAGCAATTTTCTTACAAGAGTGCCATCGTCATTTGGATTGATGGAAAGTGCTTCGAAGGCGGCAGGCCAACTGGTCTCATGTTTATAGAGATCCGCCGCATCGTAGATGAATGGCAGTGTCCCGGCAGCATGGACAAAGCCTAGCTGGGGGATGAACCCCATCGAGCAACAGACGGCAGCGGTGAGGGCGTAGAGCGATGCATTGGAGGCTGATAGAGCGCGGTTAATACCATCGGCGAGCTGCCAGTTGTCTGACTTGTAATCGCGGCCTTTCCAAGTGACGCCGTATTTCAGGCCGAGATCGGCGTAGGTTTGTTTTACGCGTTTCCCCTCCATGCCCCGGAGTTGTTTGATGTTCACCCCATGCACGCTGGCTTGAGGGAAACGGTGGAGAAACATCCGGCGGGCGATTTCATTCTGGGATTTTTTATCGGCCCAAGCGGTCGCATGGATGCGGGCCATGGAGTTGTCGTGATTCGGCGTGATGCCGAAGGCGTAGAAGCGCAGTCCATCCTCGCCCAGCCAAAGCAGCGGGCAATTGCACTGCGCGGCAGCTTTCACTGCGGCGTGGGTGATCGTGGTGCCGGGTCCGAGAATGAGCGCGGAGACGGTGGCCACGGGAAGCCGGGTGATGAGTCCGTCGCTACCGATCCATTTCACCGAGGAGTCATCCACCTCCAGTCGCCCATGTTCCAGATAGATCGGGGTCCAGCGGTCCTTGGCGGGAGCGAGCGTATCGAGGGGCGGGCGTTCGAAGATGGGCATTGGATGATCAGGGGCGTTCGCCGGGGCTGAGCCGCCGGACATGGCGGGAGTGGTAAGCGGCTGGGACGGGTCCGTGGTGACGGCCAAAGGCGATGGGTTGGTCGGATTGGTAGAAACTGCCATCGCCGGAATTTTCTGTCAGACCCTCGAGGGCTGTCATTTCCGCAGGGTCACAGCCAAGTATAGTGGCGAGTTGTGCAAGTGCTTCACTTGCGGTCACCGCGACGACGGGACTGAGAGGCGTGGCAGGAAGACAGGATTTTCGACCGAACCAGACTCCCCAGACGGGATCGAGCAGGGCGGCGGCGGCATGATGCAGGGTTGCGGGATCGCCTTGGAAGAGAGCGATGAAGCGAGCGTCGGTGAGGTAGGTGCGGCGGGTGATGACGGTGCCGAAGGGGCTGCCATCGCCGGCCTTGCGTGGAATGTGAAGTCTTTGAACGGGATCTGTCTTGTCATAGCCGCCGCCGATGGTGTGGAAATCAGCAAGGCGGAGGGAGGGATGAGGCTTCGGCCAGCGCAGGACGCTGAAAGTGAGTGCTGCGTAGGGCGCGAGGAGTTCCGCTTCATCCGGCGCGTGTTTGTCGATGCCGAGGGCGGCGGCAAGCACGCCGACGAGGGCGCTCTTGGTCGGCCAGCTTTCGGTTTCCCGGCGCTGGAACTTTGACGAGACGCCCCAGGATTGGAGTGGCGCGTCGATGAGGAAGGCGAGGGTTTCAGACATCGGTGGCGAGGAGTTGGGCAATAAAGGAGTCGAGGCCGGTTTCAGTGAGCCAAAATTTATCACCGAGGCTTCCCCAGGTTTTTTCGAGAGATGCGAGGTGTTCCTTCATCGTCGTGAGGGAAGCGGTCTGAAGGCCCTTACCCTTGGTTTTGATGGGATCTTCAAAGGCGTTGATGAGTTGGAGCGGTTGACCCTTGGACTTGCGGATGCCCAGAACCTCAAAAGGTAACGTGGCGGCGTTCATCGAATTCTGGCGGGCACCGGGGACGGCGATGAGGGAGGCCCGTATGAAATCTGCAAGGATAGTGCGACGCTGTTCCGGGTTGAGCTTTCCAAGGTTTTTTTCGCAAGCAAACTGGTCAAGATTGATGGCGGTGTAGCGATAGTAGGTGGCGGAATTGAATTCAAGGGTTCCAATCATACTTGCACCGGCATCTTCCGCATCGGCCTTGAGGTCATCGACCGAGGAGAAGAAGTCGATTTCGTTAGAGGCAGAGTGCGTGGAGAGGGCATGGGAAAACATGGCGGCACCTTCGACGTTGAGAGTGGCGTCATTGGCCACCATGCGGCCGAAGAGCGCGATGTCCGCAGCGTCGAGGCGATCCACTTTCTTGATCGCTTTCTTGGGTTCTTCCCCCCCGGCGATGGCTGTGGCGATCTGTTGGATTTCACCGGGCGATAGATAGACGGCAGTGGTAACTTGATCGGGCTTTTTCGCATCTACCTTGCTGAAGGCTTCGCAAACGCTCTTTGCTTTTTCGGCGGCGGTAGTTTCATCCATGCCAGCGGCAACCAGTGCTTTGGTAAATGGCTCCAACAGGAAGCGGCTTCGGATGCCTTGGAAAGCGGTTGATTCGCTGCGGGCTAGCAATCGCACGGCGCGTTTCAGCGATTGGCTGGACAAGCGGGCGCGTGTGACACCGCCGAAGACGGCGGATTTCGGCGAGCCGACGTCGTCGCGGTTGAGGCAGGAGACGGGGAAGGACTGGAGGATGTGGAGTTCGATGAGGTTCATTGGAGTTGATAGATGATGGTTGAGAGTTGAGAGTTAAGATTTTTTCTGGGAGATGCGATTTTTGGATTCGGTGAGGGCTTTGAAGTTTTCGGTTGTTGAGATTTTGTTGCCGCTTTTGGCTTCGAGGGCTTTGCGAGCATCGCCGGCGATGGTGCCTCCGGCTTTGGCAGCTTGTTGGTTTTGGGGAAAGCCATGGGCGTCGCGCTTTTTGGCGATCTCGGTGGTGGAGGCCTCGCCGAGCATGGTGAAGATGAGTTCGAGGTCGGTCATGTGGTCGCGGAGGTTCTCCTTGGGATTGGAGAGAGCCTTAAAATCTTTGTATTCGGATGGCGTCATGCCGAAAGTGGCTTTGCTGATTTCCGCTGTGAGGATGGCAAATTCTTTTCCCTCTTTCACACCGCGCTTACTCCACTCATCGGTGAGTTCGTCACGAACGGCGATGCCGCGTAGGCGCTTTTCAATCCATTCTTCCGAATAACCCTTTTGTTCGTAAATTGTCCGCATGCGCTTGGCTGCGAGCTCGGGGTTTTCAATTTCCTCAAGCCGCTCGTAACCAATCTTCGCCAGCCAACGCTTGAAGGGCTCGGCTTTGGGGGAGGGAATGGACTGGATGAGGCGGAGAAGTTGTTCCGTGTCAGCAACATCCGTCATCCGCTGCTTGCCGTCGGCAGCCGTCATTTTCAAACCGTTACAATTTGTAACGGTTTCATTTCCCTCCGCGATGAGACGTTTCTTCATCACCCGCCAATAGACTTGTGGATTCGGGCTTTCGCTCAGAATTGCGATAACATCGACGACGGCGAAAACCCATTTTTCTTCGGTGGCGTTCCAGGCACGACGGACTTGTTTTTCTCCAAATAGTGAAATGGCAGACATGAGTTCAAATCGGTGAGAGGCAGAGCATACCGAAGCCGAAGGCCTTGGCGGAGCCGATGCCGTGGATGAAAGCTTCGCGGAGAAGGACGGGGTTGGTGACGGTAAGGATGCCGGCGAACTCAGTGGCTGTGTGGAGACCTGGCTTTCCTCCTTTCGAGAAAGGCTGTCGTGGTTGCGGGATGGTGCGAATCTCGCCGGGGACGATGATGAAGCCATGCTGGGTGGACTTGCGTTCGAGCCAAGCGAGCAGGTCCTCGCGTTTGGATATAGGGATGCGTTTAGCACTACGGCGTTTGCCACTGGCATCGCGCGGTGCGGCGAGCTTCTTGGTCGGATTGGCGAGCAGTGAAAAACGGTAGGCCGAATGGGTGAGGAAATTTTCGCCGACGGGTTTGGTTTTCCATCCTTGATCGGGACACCAATCAGGCTTGGTAGGCGTGGTGGCAGATAGCAACAGAAGGCGGAATCCCTGACCGATGTCATCGAGACGAGTGAGGAAATCACGAGCGGCATCCGGCTGGCCGGGAAAACAATCCCAAGCACGCTTATGCCAAGCGTAGCTATCGGAGAAACCGCCGTCCTTCCGCCAACGGGCGGCGATCTCGTAGGGAACGAGGGCTTGGGTGAGGTGAAGGTTCATGCGGCTGGGAGGTCGAAGGGGGCTTGCCAGAATTCTTTGGCCCAATCCGTTTTCACTCGCTCGGAGTATCCAGCGGACCAGAAATTCAACTCTCGGAGAAGTTTGGCATAGTCGACCGGCACGGCTTCGCGGCTGAGGCGTTTGACGAGACGGTGGAGCTGGGGGGCAAGTTCGGCGATATTACTACAAGCTAACAGACGTCGGAAATGGCGGTCATAGGGATGCTCGCCGTCCTTTCTTTCACCCAGGCGGATGGCGGCGCGGCCAATTCCCATTCCTTCCGCGTGGAGTGGATGGACGGCGTAAAGTGCGGCGACGGTAGATTTGCGATCATCGCCGATGGCACCGAGTCGGCCGAGCAAGGGCAGGGCTTGATGCTCAGTCGTGTCGCTCCAATAGCGGCGGAGAGCAGCGGCGTGCCCACGGTCATTCTCGCAAAGCTTCACGAGCTGTGCGATGAACTGGGAGTTGGATTCTTCGTGGGATTTCATGGTGTGGCTTTGGGAGTTTTCAACTTGGTGGATTTCGGGCGGAGTCGGCGAAGGCCGAGCGCATAAGCCTCGATCTGGCGAGGGGTGGAGCGCGGACAGGCATGGTCGTAAGCGGCATAGACCGCCTTGCGAATGGCGAGAGTCCAGGGATCGGAGGCTTCGCCAAAATTCGCTGAGTCGAGCGGGGTGGGATCTTTAACAAGTTCCAACAGAAGCTGGCGTTCGAGATCGAGGGCATTCCAGAAATGGCGCTGGGCCACATCCACCGGAGCGGAAGCGTGCATCATTGAGTCCGAGTAGGCTTTGACGGCGGAGTAAATGAGTGTGGATTGAGCATCAGCGTATTTCATTCCGTTGGCGTAGGTGAGCTGGCCACTTTCGGTAAAAAGCCGATGCGGGACGGTGAAGCGATCTTCGATGCCATCGAGAATCTTGGCGTCCTTCGCTTTGATGAGTTCGCCGACCCACAAATCAACATCACCATCTTCGTGCTCGAAAATATGACTCTGGAGAACGAGAGGCGCGGACTGTGCTTGGGTGCCACGAAGGACGGCGAGGCAGTGGAGATCACGCCAGATTCTGCGGTTCGTGTCGGCACGCAGGAGACGATGTTCTTCCTTGTAAGGAACGATGGTGGCGGAAGGTTCCCGGCATTCCGGATAAGCGGGATGTTCCAGACCTTGGTCGATGTGAATGGCATACCCGTCCAAAACATTTCCCGTGACATCAAGGCGACAGGAAAGTGGAACCAAGCGTCCGAGATAGGTTTCAGTGAGTTCTCTAGCAGCGGTGCCTTTAATTTGATCCGGAGTACCGATTTCCCAATAGGGCTTGCCGAAGTTCGGCATGTTTGCAGTATCGAGACAATTCGCGAGGATGGTCTGTTTGAGACTTTTTCCTATTAGAAAGGTGTGGAGCATTTTCAAGCTTGGGCCGTTTCCTTTCACCTTGGAGGCCATGCTGCCGCCGACAAAGAAGTTCTGATAGCAGAGGATCAGACGGGCTAAACTAGCGGGATCGATGTCACGGGCATCTTCCCCGAAATGATCCAACAGCGTCGGTGAATTCCCAGCCGCTAGGGTGAAACTCATTTGAACGAGCGGGTAACTCTTATCACCCGGCGTGGCTTTGCACTGAATAAACCGAGGACCGTCGCCGAAGAGATTGAAATGTGGGTGGATATCCGGTCGGGCGAGATAGGCAGGAACTTTTTCCTCAAGGTCGCTGCCGAATTCCGGCCAGCCATAGATATCCTTGGGCGCGCCGAGGGCTGCTTGGGTGATGCAGACGAGCAGGCGGATGAGCGAGATGCGTTCGTGAGGGGCGGCATCCAGATCGGCGATTTCTCCGGCGTGGCGGAAGAGTTCGTCGAGGCTGGTGAGGGAGTGGTGACCGTCGAGCCAGCGGACGGGAATCCAAGGGTGGGAGATGAGGTTGAATTCGGACATGGAAGAATCGGGTTAGAACCAGCCATCATCTTCGGGTTCGAAGGACGGTGGGAATTGGGCTGCTGGATTACGGGTGTGACTAAGGCCAGTTTCAGGATGGTAGTCGAGGAGGTAAGGCGGGATTTCCGGCGAGCCGATGAGTTCACAGGAAGTCGAGTCGGTCGGGACGGTGGCGAGCACTGCGTCGCTGCAATGTTTCACGAGCCAATCAGGTTGTCCTTTCAAGTGGCGGACGAGGTAACGCGGGATGCGGATGGCGTTGCGATGGAGGGCGAGGGCGAGCGGATAGTTGAACGGGCCGTAGGAACCTTGTTGGAAGGGAATACGGTCGCCGCTGAAAAGATCGAGGTGAGTGGAGGTGGCGTTGAGCGGTTGGCGCAAGAGAACGAGCAAGGCGGTGGGCTGGTTGTTCCAGCGGGTTCGGGCTCCTTCCTTGTCGTCGTAAGTGGCGGAGTTGAAAACGTCTAACATCCTGGCGGTGTTGAGCATTTTCCGGGTTTCCTGATCCAAATGATCAAGGAAGACGGCCGCTCCGGTTTCGAGGGTTTCGGGAATCTCGTATGATTTCTCCACCAGATCGCGGATGTCCTGCGGCAGGGTGATCGTGCTTTGCGGGAGTTCCAAAATAACCTTTGCCGCCTGATAGAGCGAGAACGGTGGATAAACCCAAGCGGAAGGTCCCAGCGCGGATTTGATTTCGCTTTCCGGCGCAGACCAATTGACTTGCGGCATGAGGATGATGCAGCGCGGTGTTTCAAATCCGGCGGGGCGGGAGCGCGGGTGGCGATGGAGACGGCCGAGGCGTTGGAGGATGAGATCGACGGGGGCCAGATCGGTGACGAGCAGGTCGGCATCGATATCGACGGATTGCTCGATGACCTGGGTGGCGACGAGAATGCAGCCGTGCGGGCGGCAGTCGTCGGATTTTCCGAGTTTTTCCATCCAAGCTTGTTCGTTTGCGTCGCGCTGAAATTGGGCGAAGCGGCTGTGGATCAGACCAAAAGTGACGCGTTGATCCCGGCAGATGGATTTGAGATGACGATAGGTGTCCTGGGCGAGCTTGACGGTATTGCGGATGACGACGACGCAGGCACCGGATTCGGCGGCGGCGGCGATTTTTTGCCAGATTCCATCGGAGCTGCTGTCAACTTGTTCGATGGTGACCTGAGTGGACGAATGTTCGTTTCCGATCACAGAAATGCTTTCGGCATAAGAGCTGCCCTTGGCGACCTTAGTGATGAGTGGGTAGGCCGTGGGTGTTCCTGATTCCACCGCGCCTACCGCAGCGACGAGAGACTTCCGCCTAGAAGAAGCGAGTGTTGCGGATAAAATGATGACTGAACAGCCGACATCCATAAGCCATTTCACAGTGCGGTCCACGAGAGCCGAGGTGTAGGGATCGTAGGAATGAACTTCGTCGATGATGACCATTTTCCCGGACAGCGCGAAAAGGCGGAGTGCGGAGTGTTTCACCGGCAGGCAGGACATAATGGCTTGATCGATGGTGCCGCTGCCAAACGGGGCGAGCAGAGATTTACGACCAGAGGCATACCAACCGCAAAGATTCGTAGCATCTTCTTCGTGAGCGATGGTCGGAGAAATCGCGACGATTCGGTCGGGTTTCATCCAGGCGTTGCCGTGGACGAGAGAGGTGATGACGGAATCCGAAACGACGTTTTTCAGGAACCCGGCGACGCGGCTGTGGATGCGATTGCTGGTGAGTTGGGTAGGCAGGGCAAAGTAGAGTCCGCGTTCCTCCCCGTCGGTCCAACGTCGGTAGCAAGCGGCGAGAGCGGCTTCGGTTTTCCCGACACCCATCGGTGCTTCCACGATGTAGAGACCGGGGGAATCCATTGCGGCGATGAGTGCGGATTGAAGCGGGCGCGGAGATTCTACGCCGGGAAAGAGAGCACTGAATGCGCAGTGCGGATTTACATCGCGCTGATGCCATGCGAGATCGGAGATGGCTTTGGTCGCATTTTCACGGACACTTGCAGGAGTCTCCTGATCGGCGAGTGGTCCGCCGGAGGATAGAGGAAACCAGCGGGTGTCGGAGCCGATCCAGTCCGAAAAAGTGATGAATCCGGTAAGCCAATGGACGATAACTCCTTTGGGGATGTCATTTACAGGAAGTTTGCCGAATACGGCTTCCAGTTCCAGAAGGAGTTCGTCGCGAAGAACCGATGGCCATGTCAGCCCATCCTCATCGATCTTCGGAAAATGGCCGCCTTCAGAAGCGAAGTATTTCCCGTGGTGGCCACCCGCCGCGAGCACCCAATCGTACGGACGTCGTCCGACACGCACCGCGTCCAAAGAAGCAAGGTAAGCTTGGCTGACGATAGAGTGATTTCCCTGATAAGAGTCGCTGCCCTTCGCATTGGTAAAATCCCAGTGCGGACGAGCTTTGAGTTGAAACCCGGGAGTGATTTTCCCAATATCATGCGCTGCTGCTAAGGTCACCGCTCCAACCGGGGGGAGGTTGCGACATGCTTTCGGAAGTCGCCCTTGGACCGCTTCCGCTACTGCACCAACGATTAAGCAGTGATCTCTTACCGTCAGCGCAGGATGGCCAGTGACGGGATCGGTTTTTGCCCAGCAGTCTTGCAGGCGTATGGGAGGGGTAATCAAATTGATAGATTTGGTTGAAGCAATGCAGCGCATTGAAACTGCTGATAGAAAATTGTCGAGGTGAAAGGTCAGTTACAGACGAACTCCGTTGAGTTGATACAAGTTTTGCTATTCGGAATCTGCTTTTTATCACCCAGAGTGGGACAAATAGAAGGTCAGGCTCAAAAAAGTCTGAATAGTTTTTAAATGAATTCGCAGGAATGCTCATGGCGCAGTGGACGCCAGAACAGTCTTACTTCGTATCGTTCGCCTTGGACGATTACTGGCAGCTCCAAGCTATGAGCGCCCGGCAGCTTGAATCAGTCTGGCTAGCTTGCGGTTGAAGGCACAGGCTGCCGCGAGTTCACCGAGGCCGAGGTGCATCCGGTAGCGCCAGTAATAGGGCATGATCGCCGGGACGTTGATTCGCTCTGCGTCCGGGTTCGGGTGGCGGAGTGTTTCATCCATCGCTAGCAAGTCTTGGAGTGGAAAAATTGCCCACATCGCGGGGGCTTGCAGGTGTTGCCAAATGATGCGAACGGCGACCTCGCCCGAGAGTTCGGCTACGGGATTTTCCATGCCGAACATCTGCCGAGCAAACCGAGCGGTCGCTTGGGCATCCTCTTGCCACCAAGCCCGCAAGGTCGGCATGTCGTGGGTGGAGGGACTCACTACACTCATGTAAGTTGCGTCCAAAGGATTATAAAACTCCCGGTCCGAAGTCTTCGGCATCCGCTGGATTTCTAACGAAAGAATACCTAGCTCCTGGAGCACGCCCGGCACACAGGCGGGCACCATGCCGAGATCTTCGCCGCATAGCAGCATTGGGCTAGCCTGCCGCATCGCAGGCAGTTTCCCATAACCGCTCGCCTGCCAGAAACTCTCCTGTCGCTGATAGAAATAGTCGTTGTATAGTTCCTCAATCCGCCACCGGCTTTCATGCGGAAGGTCGCGGAAAGAATTAGTCGCCTGCATTGAGCAACGCGGATGGAACTGCGTGCCATGCGAGCCAGGCACTTCAAAAAACAAAACCTCGCTTGCGCAATCTAGCAAACCTTGGCGGATGAAATCAGCATGGGGATTTTCCGCGAAATAATCATCGATCCGCCGCTGCGTGAGAACTTGTTCTCGGAGTTGAAAATAGCCGTTTCCACAATCGTGGAGGAAATGGTTTTTCACATAATCCGCTTTATCGCCAAAGTATTCCATCAGGGCATTCCAGCGGATATAGGGGCGGCAATATCGATTGTAATCAAAGTCGATGCCGCGTCTGCGGATTTCATCAATATGGATAGGCATGGCCGGATCAAAGTAGCCCATGATACCTTCAATGTGCGCGTAAGGGACCTGCCAGATCCGGAAAAATCCCAGAATATGGTCGATCCGGTAAGCATCGAAATAACGGCTCAGTTGGGCAAATCTCGACCGCCACCATGCGTAGTCATCCTGTTGCATGACATCCCAACAATACGTCGGAAAACCCCAATTCTGGCCCTTCACGGCGAAGGCGTCCGGCGGAGCACCGGCCTGCGCGTCCATCTTGAATAAGTGCGGCAACGACCAAGCATCCACCGATTGGCGGTCGATACCGATGGGCAAATCTCCCTTGAGCGCAAGGCCCAGGTCATGCAAGTGACGGACCGCATCCGCGAGTTGGCAGTCGAGTTCGCATTGCAGCCAAATGTGATAGGCAAGCTCAGGCCACTCGGCGTGGCCAGGTGATGTTAGAGCCAATGCTTTTTCCCGATCATAGGTGGCCCACTCTTCCCATTGAGAGAAATCCGCCGTGCCATAGTGATCGCGTTTCACACAAAACACCGCATAGGGAATCACCCAGTCGGCATTTTTTTTCAAAAATTCCTGGAACGCGGCCTGGCTAGTTATTTCACGCTGGTGTTGGTCATACATCCGTCGGGTGAGTTTCATTTTCACCTGCATCACCGCCTCATAGTCCACCTGTTCCAGCGCGTTTAGGGCGACCCGTGCGGTGTCTCTATCCACAGTGAAATCCGGCGGCATGGTATAACTCAAATCATCTATCCGCAGATAGAGCGGGTGCAGAGCGAACACACTGATCGCGGAATACGGATACGAGTCCGTCCAGTCATGGGATGAGGTGGTGTCGTTGATCGGTAAGATTTGGATCAGTTTCAGCCCGATGCCACCCGCCCAATCCGCCAGCGGCTTGAGATCGGCGAACTCCCCCACCCCAAGGCTTTTCTCCCCACGCAGCGAGAACACCGGCAAAGCCACCCCGGCCCCCCGGAACAGCCCGCTCGTATCCCGGCGGAAACATTCATCACTGATCTTCGTCAACTGACGGGCGGCCATCTGCCGGACTGGTAGTCGCCGGTTCTCGCCGAGTTCGAGACTCACGACGCAGTTTAACTTGAGATCAAACAAGCCATATTTATAGTCAATATTCCAATCCGCCGGGAGATATAGATTTACCTGCCAGACATTCGGTGCCGTTTCGTGCAGCGGCACGCCGGAATGCCAGCCCCAGTCGCCAAGCTCGCTCACACTTCCTAGCAGGCACGGCACTAGGCTGACAGGCACGGCAGCCATGCGGAGCTGGAACGAGTGATTTACGCGCTCCGGCTCAACCAAACTAACAAACCATTCCCGCACAGGTAGGACGGCGCGAAACGCACTGGTTTCAAATGCATAGTCGGCAGTCCCGGCCGAGCACCAGCTATCCAGCAGTAGGAGCGCCTCCTGCGCCGTGAGATCGATCTCCGCGATCCGTGGCCCATGCCACTCGTCCAGCTCGACGCCGTTGGTCTGGCGGAGCTGATAGTTGTATTCGATGCGGAAACACCCCGCGCCCCGGATCGCCACGCTGGTTTCCCACTGTTCGTCATTGAGCCAACGCAGCGGCACGACCTGATCGAAACGAACGCCATTCGCATCCAGCACGGTCGAGTATTTCAGCCACAGCGACTGGCCGGGGACGGTGTGATAATTCAGACGAAAAACGATTTTCATGGGTTGCTTGGCAGAAATCTTGCCCCGCCCACCGACCACTTGGCGATGCGAAAAAGTCCTCAGAATCCGACTTCATCCCTTGACCCGATGCCCACCCGCGACGAAACCGACATATGCTCCATTTACTAACCCTTACGATCGTGATCTGCGGGATTGTCGGCGGTCTGGCACTCGCCCGCCTGATCACGAACTGGTTCGCCGACCGTTGAACTTAGAAACCGCGAATTAACGCGAATGGACACTAATAAATAACTGATAATAATATAGTTACGTAGTTTCTTGCCATTCAAACACAAGCCCAACTCTGCGTCCCTTTGCGACCTCTGCGCCTTTGCGGTGAAAATCTTTTCTCAAACTGCGGATTTTAGTTTGAATCAACTCTGCGAGACTTTTTGCAACAGACGAAGTTTTTCCAACGCCGCACCGCTGGTGATCATCTCACGCGAAATTTCGATGCCATCGCCCATGTCATCTGCTAGACCGGCGCAGGCGAGGGCGGCCCCGGCGTTCATTAGGACCATGTCGCGCTTCGGCCCGGTTTCGCGTCCGGCTAGGATGGCTTCGAGGATCGCGGCGTTCACCTTGGCATCGCCGCCTTGGAGTTCCGCCACCTCCGCGTGTTTCATGCCGAAATCGTGCGGGTGGATTTCCTCGTCCACCATTTCCTGATAGAGACCGGATTTAAAAATCCGCGTGGCCCCCATGAGGCTGACTTCATCGACGGCGCGGCCATCGCCCGTGGTGCCGTGGACGACCCAAGCGCTGTGGCGGCCGAGACGTTGCAGGATTGCGGCGAAGTCCGGGCAGAGGTCGCGATTGAAAACCCCGATGAGTTGGCACTGCGGGCGGGCCGGATTGAGCAGCGGGCCGATCAGGTTGAAGATCGTCTTCACGCCTTGGGCCGCCAGCGATTTTCTAACCGCGACGACCGCCTTGAAGGCGGGATGATAGAGCGGGGCAAACATGAAGCCGATGCCCGCTTTTTCCACACAGTTGCGAAAATCATCCGCCGGCAGATCAATGCGAATTCCGAGCGCCTCAAGCACGTCTGCGCCACCACTTTTCGAAGTGATGCCGCGGTTACCATGCTTCACGACCACGGCCCCGGCGGCGGCGGCGATGAACATGGCGGTGGTGGAAATATTGAATAAATCAAGCTGATCACCGCCCGTGCCACAGACATCGAGGGTGGGGCCTTCGAGATCGAGCAGGCCGAGATGCGGATTGATCGCGTGTTCGAGAAATGCCTCCACGAAGCCCGCGATCTCGCCCGGAGTTTCGCCCTTGAGGGCCAAGGCCGCCAGCAGCCGGGCCTTTTTCTCGTCCGGCATGGCCGGGTCTAGCAATAGCGCCGCCGCCACTTCCACTTCGCGCGGAGACAGCTCCTGTTTGGCTTCCAAATGATGAATCAAGGCATCCATGGCCGGAAGCTAGCCACCCGGGTGACGGACTGCCAGAACGAACGCATCGACCGGTGGCGGCGAGAGCCAAGCAAGCCGAACCGAAGTCAGGCCATGCAATGTGCTGGATTCCCTTATTTGGCGAGTTCGAAATCCGCCGCTTTCAGGTTTTTCTTGTAGCCGTTGAACTCGTATTTGTTAGGTTGATAGTCACCCACCAAAGTTACATCGGACTTCGCTGGAATTTCGATGCCCAGCCCCCACAGCACGCCGTTCACGACCAAGCGGCGGAGGCCTTCGTTGGTTAGATCTGTGGCCGCGCCCATGGTGGTGCAAAGGATTTTGTTGGTCTTGCCGGCGGCGTTTTTAACCTCACGGTGCCATGCGATGGGCATCATCGGTGTGTTGATGTCCTGTTTCTCCTTGTCGGCCCGAAGTTTCTCATAGACCGCTGCAGAGTCCTTCGCATCCATGCCCTTGAGCACTTGCCCCCTGAACAAGATCACCGCATCGGCTGGCGGATAGGCTTCATAAACATCGGTATCGACAAATACGTCTTCCACCCCGCGCAGGATTGGATCTTGACTGGCGGTGGCCTCCATCACGGCGCGGGTGGCCTCCGACTTGTGCTTACCCCAGTGATTGACCCAGCCCTCGCCAAGGACGGTCTTACCATATTTGTTATATTGTTTGAAACCGCTGGTGTCGGGCAATTGGAAGGAATGGGTGCTCGTCCTGATGCCCACAATGGGAACCCCGCGCTGGATCGCCGCATCGAAGTGTTTCATCGTCTCGTCCGGCCATTTGCGGAAACGCAGCGAGGTGACGATGGCGTCGGCGGAATCCAAGGCCTCGGGTTTGCCGAGACTTTCGCCCTTGTTCGGATTGATCGTGCCGTCGGGATCCGTCGAGAACAACACCGTGCATTCGAAGCCAAAGCGGGTGCTGAGAATTTTCGCCAGCATGGGGAGGGCTTCCTCCGAGCGGTACTCCTCATCGCCCGCTAACAGCACAACGTGTTTTCCCATGCCCGGAGCCGCGCCGCCCGGGTAGGAAACCCAGCCGATTCCGGATTCCGAAAAAGCGGGTATGACGGTGGCGACAAGCGTGAGACCTAAGGCGGCGATAGTTTTTTTCATGGGGTAAATTTCTAATCGATTTGTAGCGGGCATCTTACGCCACGCAGATGACCTGATTCAAACAGCGTTTTTCCGGGAATCAAGATCAGAAAACGGCCGACCGCACTTATCTAACAATGATCGCGCGGGGCGGTGGGGCGGAAAAATCGTCATCCGGTTTTTTGGGCACCGCCTGCGTCGCCACGGAACTGGGCGCGGCTGGAGATGAGGCGGAGTTCACCGGGACGAGCTTGCTCTCGCTGGGATTGGTGACGTTCCCGACATTCGTCGCTCCACCCAAACGTGCTTCAAAATAATCGTAACCCCGGATCGCCGAGTACACCAGTCCACAGGAGAGAATCAACACGCCCACCCCGGATAACCAGCCGCTGGTGACTCCGCGTTCAGGAATTTTCTCCTCATTTTTCGCCACAATAACCTCCATGAATGGGCGGGCGATTTCCCCCACGACGAAGGGGGCAGGCTGCAGCGCGTCCAACCAAACCGTGGCGTCCACGTTGAGAAACTCACTGTATTGGGAAAGGAAACTCTTGGCATAAGACGGCCCTGGAAAAGCCGAGAAATCCCCCGCTTCCAGTGCTACGATCACCGAGCGCGGGATGCGGACGCGGAATGTGACATCTTCCACGGTCAGCCCCGCGGTGTTGCGCGCCGCTTGTAAGCGCATGCCGATTTCATCCTGGAGGTCTTTCACGTTACTTCTAGGCACCATAGCAAATCAGCCCGCCAGTGCAAGCCCGGGGTCATTCCGATTACCGGGGTCATTCCGATTTGACGAAACGGGCGGCACCCGCCATGGTCCGCCGCGATGTCCGACAAGAAGCATGTGCTATTCGTTTGCACTGGCAATACCTGCCGCAGTCCGATGGCCGAGGGGCTGTTCCGCAAGGCGGTCGCGGGGCGCGAGGATTACACGGTGAGTTCCGCCGGGGTGGCCGCCTCCAAGGGAACTCCGGCGAATCCGGAAACCGCCGCGCTGTTGCAAAAGCATGGCGTGGCCCTGGACAGATTTGTCAGCAGATCAGTCTCGAATGCCCTCCTCAGAGAGGCGACTCATGTGTTCGCCATGACCTCCGGCCACTTGCGGGCGCTCGAATCCCGATTTCCCGACCATGCAGATAAATTCTACCTCGTCTGTGAATTCGTGGAAATCCCAGGTGAGGGCATCGGTGCCGACATCCCCGACCCCATCGGCATGGGCCGCCGGGCCTATGAAGAAGTCGCGGAGATGTTCGACCTCGCGATCCCTGCAATCATCACCTACATGGATCAGACATGGAAATCCCCCGTGTGAATCCCGCCTAGCGAAGCTGGCTGCATTTCCGACAGAATTGTTTTGCCTTCCGCGAGAGGATTGTTAGCCTGCGCCCGCTTTACAGTCATCGTTCCTAACATAATTACCCGAGATACTTCTACTTGATCGTGTCGTGAATCCTTAGAGGCGGTCTGAAAAATGGAGTGCGGATCGTCAGTCCGCCTCTTCCAAATGGTTGATGATGGGAAACACGAAGGATTTTGCACTGCGAATCAGACCAACCTATTTAAGTTCACACTACTGCCGTAACTGTCCCGATTTCTAATAACTCTTTTGCCCTGCCAGAACCTTCGATGTGGAGGGGATTGAGGGGGCGGCGCATGGACTTCACCCCGGAGAGCGGGAGGGAGTTGGTGCCTGGCTCGGAGGCGTTCTAGCATTTCTTGATGTTAATCCGCTGGTACCATCGATAAGGCCGAGTCGCACGTCGCTTCGGGCTTGTTCAACCAAAGGGCGCAGCCGAAGTCTTCGCTGTCTTTCAGCCTTCGCAGCACCCTTTATTGTTGGGCTTTCTTTTTGTGTTTGTCGATGAGGCTGTTGACCAGCAGCAGCGTAGGAATACCTAGTGCTAGCAATTCGAGATATAACGCAGGAGCTGTCTTGACCCTGATATTCATCATCATTGCTGTAGCCATAGACCCTCCTAATCCCGAAAACGGATCATCTGAAGATTGAGACTTCTGTGACTCAGATGCTCCCTTCGACATCGATTCAATAATCTTCTTCTTCGCAGGAAACCCAATGACGAGCTGTAACAAAATCAATCCGAGAGCAACTGCTGGCAGAACAGAGGACAACTGAACGGCTGCTTCAGAGCCTCGAAATAATGCAAGATATGAAAACCAAATAGCAGCAACGACTGCGATGAAAGCAAGACCAATCAAAGGAGATAAGCCCATCGAATCAGGCGACTTTGAATCACTTTTTGTTTTGGTGTCATCGCCCAAAGCTTTCATCTCATCGGAAGCAGATCCTCCACCGTAGATCACTTGGAAGCCTGATTGAGTTGCCATGCTCTTCTCGGAACACTGTATATCGAGCCAAGGAAGAACAAATAGAAAGAGGGCAGCGAGTGAGGAACTGAATCTGATTTTCTTAAACATAGGTGGTGGTGCTGGAATTGAGTGTTTTTTTGGCGAACAAAATTTATTCGTAGGGCCTCCGCCGATCATATCCAGCGGGGAACCACTTCGTAAAAGTGTCGGGAATTCTCCGGTTTTACAAGGAATTTTGTGCGGGTGCGTATATCAGGTGGATTCTGACGGGGCGTTTCCGGGCGGGATTATCTAGCAGATATACGGGACCGCAGGCATGGAAGATGGGACAAGAGTGTCCCTACTCCTTATTTTAAAATGTGTTCCTTTGACACTTTTTGGGTTGACTGGCCGTCATGAGTTCCGAAAAGGCATTTGAAACATATCGCCGGTGGTCCGGCTATGCCCTATGGGCTAGGTCTCCACCACACCCTTTTCAGATGCCCGATGTCCTAAAATCAAGAGTTTCAGCGCCTCAGAGGGGTGGAAATCGGGGGGGGGTGCTGTAACGGCGAAAGTCGGGCTAACGCATCCACTCTCGACAAGCGCTGAAGGCCGGATAGCCTTCGACCATGAGAACGGCATTAGTGGAATTTATCCACCCGCGTGTTTGGATCGCTCGCGTCAACCATTTTTGCCAGCTTCAGCTTGATCATTGCGTGTGACCACCACTCCTAACTGAGAAAATTCCAATTCCTAAACCCATGCAAGTCCGCTGCCACGTCTCTAGCCACATTGTTGCTTTGTTGTTCGTCATTGTTCCGGCTCTGGCCGCGGCCACGCTGAATAAGCCGGTGTTATATGTCACTCAGGTGCCCATCCCGGATGAGAGTCTAAGCAAGACGATCAAACTTTCGGAAATGAACATCACCACCACGATGATGAGTCCACTGGCTGATACGAAATCCGCTGCGCGTGGCGGGGCGCTCTGGATCCGATACACCGACGGCTCACGGCGGAACCTCACCGAGGCCGCTGGCTTCGGTGGGGCAGTCGATGCCAATCACAATGCAACCGGTTTCCAAGGCGCTAACAGCATCGCCGTGATGCGGCCCTTCATGCATTGGAACGGCACGAAGGCGATCTTCGCCATGGTGGTCGGTGCCCCCACGAGCGCGTCGGACATCACCGAGTTCCGTTGGCAGCTTTATGAAATTACCAATTTCGGCCAAGGCCTGACGCCGCTCATCACCCGGGTCATTGGCCAGCGTGCCGACTACAACAACTACCATCCCTGCTACGATACGCAGAACCGGATCATCTTCGTGAGCGATGCCCCACACGACTTGCTTTCCAATCTCTATCCACAGCTCGACGAATACATGTCGCTGCCCTGCAACACCGGCCTCTGGCGGTTTGATCCCGCGTTGAATGATCTCAAACAAATCATTCACACGCCCTCAGGTGTGCAGTCGCCATTCATCGACAGCGCGGGTCGTGTGATCTTCGTGCAATGGGACCACTTCACCCGTGATCCACAGGCATCCACGGATCGACCACCTATTGCGGGAAATGGGGATAACTGGACTCAGACTTTTAATGGTAATGGTAATTTCACCAGTGAAGCCCCCGGTGCCGCTTTCACCCAAGGCACCGTGCCGTACTACCCAACTAACAATTCTTACCCCGAGCCGCGCAATTTCGACAAGACCGCCTTGCTTGGCACTAACTTGAACGGCAATGCCCTGAACCAGTTCTTCCCTTGGGAGTGCCGCGAGGATGGTTCCAGCCACGAGGTGGCGAATCATGCCGGTCGCCATGAAATCTCAAATTCGATCACCACGAGCTTCACCGATGATCAAAACTTGGTGGCCTTGAACAAAAACAGCCCGTCCACCACTGGCCTGAACTTCATGCAACTCACCGAATCGCCAATCACAGCCGGCCTGTTCTTTGCGGTGAACGCCGTGGAGTTCGGTACCCATGCCGCCGGTCCGATCATTACTTATGATGGGTCGAATTCCTCCGCTCTTCCCGGAGCCGGCCGCCGCGTTTTGCCAGTGCCGATGCATGACGCCTCCGCCCTAACGGAAAATCCGCCGGTAGCAGGTGCGCCGCTGGGTTCGGTGAAACTCGGCAACGATGGCTCATGGGCCGCTGTCCTGCCCGCAGGCCGTGCGATGTCATGGCACCTGCTCGACGGCGTCGGCACCAAGAGCCAAGTCAAGGAGCGCTATTGGGTCACCTTCGCTCCCGGCGAAGTCCGCACCTGTGCGGTCTGCCATGGCGTGAACACCCACGATCAAGCGGGAAATGCCGGCGTGCCGCTCACCAAACCGGCGGCGCTCTACACCCTCCTCGATTTTTGGAAAACCGCCCACCCTCCTGGCCGCGTGCAGCACTCCGCCTCTTCCGCCTCCGTCATGAAATCCGCCGGTTCCGTCACCCTGAACGTCGCCCGCGTGAATGGCAGTACCGGGCCGGTCAGCGTGCAATACACAACCGCCAACGGCAGTGCGATCGCAGGCACCGACTACGCCACCAGCACCGGCGTTCTAAATTGGCTCGACGGTGACACCGCACCCAAACCCATCACGATCACCCTGCTGAATCCCACCACCATTGCCACAAGCAAACAGTTAGGCGTCACCCTCAGCAGTCCGCAATACGCCAGCCTCGGCAACCCAGTTTCCGCCAGCGTGACAGTGGATGAACCGCCCTTCCAAGCATGGCTGTTCACGAAGCTCGGTGCTGGCGCTAACACCGCGAACGGTCAGGCATTGTCAGACCCCGACAACGATGGCCTACCCAACCTCGTCGAGTGGGCACTCAATGGTGACCCTACGGTCAATTCCACGGCACAGCAGCCCGTAGGCAGCCTGCAAAGCAACCACCTGACCATCGCCTTCACCCGCAATCTCTCCTCCACCGCCACCTGCATCGTCGAGGTTTCTAACGATATACTAACATGGACACCCGGCTCCACCTATGGCCCTTCTAGTAGCACGCTAACCACCGCAGCAACCACTGATATCACACCCGCTGCCAGCCCGCCGGGATACACAGTCGTGCGCGACAATCTCCAGCAAGCTCTTGGCGCCCGGCGTTTCATCCGCGTCCGCGTGCAAGGCCCCTGATTTGCGATCCGTGTAGGAGGGGTGGTGGTGTGTTGCCTGAGAATGGGATCAGTGCGACAGTGTGGGGCCGAAGTTTCCTGGCATCTTGGGGGCATGGACGGATTGGAAAAAGAGCTGGCGCTCTAGCAGTTCGGCTAACAGCAGTAGCGGCAGCGCGGTCCATGGATGGATGCTGGCGGTGAAGAGGGCGCAGAGGGCGAGGGCGAATCGGGCGCGGAGGATGACGCCCAAGGGACCGAGCTGGAGGCGGGCACTGTGGACATCTGGTGACCATGGCGTGTCCTCATCTGCGCCGAGTTGTAAGAAGCGGGCTTCTGGAAGCATCTTGAGGATAACTGCCGTGATTAACAGAAACCAAGCGGGCGTGGTGGGTCGGACGAGCAGATTTCCCAAAGCAGCGAAGGCGGCGACGGTGCCGAAGAAACGCATGGCACCGAGCGGGAAGCGCCAGAGCGAGCGGTGGGTATCGTGATAGATCATGACGCTGGTGAAGACGGCTATTAGGCCGAGGGGAAGTGCCGAGTGATCAATAATTTTTGAGCAGAGTGGGAGGAGGTGAGCGGCGATGGGTGGAAGCGGGAGTTTTGGGAAATAGGGGAGCGCGGCGAAGACGATGAGGGCGCAGGGGATGGGGGCGAAGAGGGAGAAGGCGAGGATTTCCCGCGAGAGCCAGGAGGTGCGCAGGCCGAGGAAGAAGCGCCAGGCTTTGAGCGGTTGGCCGAGGTGGAAGATAGAGGCGGCCATGCCGGAAAAGAAGATGGTGGCGGCGGCGAGGGTGACGGGGAGATTGCCGCTGGCGGTGAGGAGTAGTCCGACGCCGGCTTGGGTGAGCATGAGCATGAAGACGAGCGGCCAGTGGGCGTGCTGGGGGATGAGAGCGTCGGTATCTGCGGCGGTGGCGGATGCGGGAATTTCCCGACCGACGTAGCGGGTGGTGGGGAGGGTGATGGCGGAAGAGGGGATAGAGGATAGAGGATTGAGGATAGTGGATTGAGGATTGAGGATTGAAGATTGGAAGAGGTCATTGGCTGACTGCCGCCTGCTGAGGTCCGGTTTTGGGATTTTGACGATGCGGATGGCTTCGGTGGGGCAGGCTTGGACGCAGGCGGGGGCTTCACCCTCGGCCAGGCGTTGGTGGCACATGTCGCATTTTCTAACGATGCCGCGTTTTTTCGAATACTTGGGAACATCGTAGGGGCACTTGAGGATGCAGTAGGAGCAGCCGATGCATTGGTCGTCGAGGTGGCGGACGATGCCGGTATCGGCGTCCTTTTCATAGGCTCCGACGGGGCAGCCATTGAGGCAGCCGGGATCGGCGCAGTGGTGGCAGGCGGTGGTGATGGTTTGCTGCCAGCCGGGACTGTCGGAGCCGCCTAACAGGGTGCCGACATCGCGCCAGGATTCGTGTGCGTCGAGGCCGTTGAGGGAGTGGCAGGCGGAGACGCAGGCCTTGCAACCGGTGCAGCGGTCGAGCGAAACTTCGAAGGCATATTGTTCGCCGCTGCCGGGTTTGGTGAGGGGGATGAGGCTGCGATAGTGGTCGGCGAGGTCTGGCTGGCGGCGCTGATGGGTTTCGGAAAACCGGGCGACGGGAGTTTGGAGTTGTTTTTGCTCGGCGAGGAGTTGGTCGATGAGGTTGGCCTGCTCGTGGTCGGGCTTGGTAGGCCGGGGGATCGAAGGGAGGCGTTGGAGGGTTGAGGGCACTGTGGATGGAAGGGAATTCGCGCGGCATAAATTCCGCGTTCCAGTTAGGCGGCGACGAGTGCCTTTTCCAACTGGGCAATCCAATTGGCGAAAGGAACGTCGTAATCGACGTCCGACTCGATGATGGGGATGAGCGGATTTGCCCCCAGCGCGGCGAGGCGGGTGTGGAAATCGTGGCCGCACTTGCAGAAGTCCGGGTAGCTGGAATCGCCGAGCGCGAGGACGGCGAAATTGACGGCTTCCAAGTACGGGGCGGCGGCGGCATGGAGCGCGGCGTGGAGCGTGGCGGCGTTGTCCGGTGGTTCGCCATCGCCGTAGGTGGAGGTGATGATGAGCACGTTTTTTGTGGCTGATAGATCGGCGAGTGATACATCCGCCATGTCGCGCAGGGTGGGAGCGTGGCCTTTTGCGGCGAGGGCCTTGCTGAGTTTTTTACCAAGTGCCTCGGAGTTGCCGGTTTGGGAACCCCAGAGAATGGTGACGGGAACTCCGGCGGACGGGGAAACAGCGGGCGCGGCGGAGGCACCGCCGGAGTGATGCAGCAGGGCGGAGTTGATGGCATCGAGATAGCCCTTGAGCCACATGCGTTGGGGGCCCGAGAACGGGGCGGTGTTCGGAATAGTGAGTGGCATGGCAGTGGATGTTAGGCTGCGGCGATTTTGGCGGGATCGCAGAGTCCCATGAGTTGCTCCGGCGTGTGGCGGTTTGCGAAATGGGAGAAACTCTCGTCTGCGATTCGCTCGCGCAGATAGACCACGAGGATCTGCTCGATGAGCGCGGGCATTTCGTCGGCGCGGACGCTTTTCCAAATTTCCCGGGCGATGGCTTGGGTGTCATCCACGCCGCCGCCGAGCACGATGTTATAGCCATCCACAGTCGAGCCGTCTTCGATTTTCACGCGAGTGCCCATCATGCCGATGTCGCCGATGTAGTGCTGGGCGCAGGAGTTCTGGCAGCCGGTTAGATGAATGTTGACCGGTTGGTCGAGGATCATTTTGTTGGCAAGATGGTTGCCGAGGAGAATCGCCTGGCCCTTGGTGTCGGCGGCGGCGAATTTGCAGCCCTTGCTGCCGGTGCAGGCGATGAGGCCGCCGGTGATTGTGTTGTTCCGGTGGTCTAGGCCGATGGCTTGGATCGCGGTGATGACAGCTTGGAGATTTTCCTCGGCGATGCCGGGGATGATAAGATTTTGCCAGACTGTTAGGCGGATTTCCCCACGGCCGAATTCGTCGGCAATGTCGGCCAGTGCGAGCATTTGCGTGACGGACATGCGGCCGACAGGAGTGAGGACGCCGAGGTAGTGTTTGCCATCGGACTGTGGGTGAATGCCGAGGTGGCCGTGCTTGGATTTCGGCGCGGAGGGCTTGCAGAGTTCCAGCGGAAAATAGCGCAGTGCGAAGGTCATCTTCTTCGCGGTTTCCTCAAGGGTTTTGGGGATTCCCCAATCATCGACGAGGTACTTGAGGCGGGCTTTCTTACGGTTGGTGCGGTCGCCGTTTTCGACAAACACACGGATTAGCGCGGCGGCCACCGGGATCGTTTCGGCAGGTGTAAGTAGCACACCGCAATCGGTCGCGAACTGTTTGTGGCCGGTGATGCCGCAAAGTTGCATACGGAAATAGACGCCCGGCGCGATACCATTTTCGTTAGCTTCGACCTTGACTGCATAAAAGCCGATGTCGTTTGTATCGGCGCAGACGGACACGCTGCCACCCGAGTCGTAGGAGATATTAAACTTGCGCGGCAGGCCGTAGAGGTCGCGGTTTTTCAGAATGTAATGATGCATCGCCCGAGCGTAGGGCATGACGTCGATCAGTTCGGTGGGGTCGAAACCGGTTGTGGGTGTGGCGGTGATGTTGCGGATATTGTCCGCGCCTGAGCCTTGTGAGGTGAGTCCGAGATCGGTGAGTTTCATCAAGATCGCCGGGCAGTTTTCCGGCATAATCTCGCGGACTTGGAGATTGGCGCGGGTCGTTAGATCGGCATGACCGGGTCCCCAGTCGGCGGCGATTTCGGCGAGGCCGCGGAACTGATAGGTGCTGAGTGCGCCGCCAGCGATGCGGCAGCGGAGCATGAAACTTTCCTGGGCTGGGGTGACGAAGAACAGGCCGTGGAATTTATAGCGAAACACATCGCCGTCGGTCGGAAAGCTGTTGGTCTCGGCATTCGCAAGGATGACGTCATAGCAATCGAGGCCGTTTTGCTGATACTTAATTTGCTCCTCGCGGCAGAGTTCATCGACGGGTGTGTTGTGAACCATCTCGATGGCTTCCGCCGGATCATGAGTAAAGCGCCCGCCAGCGTCCTGACCGAGAAAGGGGAGGTCGCCTGCTTGCAGGATTCCCGAGACGAATCCTGAGAGATAGGAGGTTTGCTCCTCGGTGAAGCCTGAGTTGTTGAAATCGACCATGGTGGTTTTCCCTGGCCTGAGGAAAAGCAGCGCCTATGCCAGTGACGATTTCCCCGGGTTGTCATGAAGGAATCCGCGCCACGCTGGCTATGAGGTTGATTCATGGGTTAGATTTCGGCGGCATGATAGAGATCTTCGCGGAAAATCCTTGAGAGTGCGCCGCAAGTGCCGTCCGGGATGGTGCCGGCATTCCTAAGTTCGGCAAGGACCCACGAGGCTTTGTCCATGCTGGGGCGGTTGACCGAGTCACCATGGAAGATATGGAATCCCGTGGCGCTGATGCGATCCACGCCGGAGTTAAAAATTGGTCCAAGGCTGTTTCTCAAGACCTGTGGGGAGGTTCCGGTGTAGGCTTTGAGGGCGAGGATGGCGATCAGATCTTCGCGGAAATCGGGGGATTCACAGAGCTGGCAGGCCTCGATCAGCGCGGCTACTAGCCTGATAGATTCCGCCTTTTGTTCGTGCAGGAAATTTCCTGAAAGCAGGAGGACTTTCTCCGGATGACCGCGGGCGATCTCGGACGAGGTGACGGGACACCAGCCGGTTCCAGTTAGAATCGACTCGGAATTCCACGGCTCGCCGACGCAGTAGCCATCGATATGCCCGGCCTTCAGTGCGCGCGGCATCAGGGAGGGCGGCAGGAAAATGATCTCTACCAGATCGGGAGAGTTTACGCCATGGCGGTTGAGCCAGGATTTCAGCAGCGTGAAATGGGACGAGTAGCGATGGGTGACGGCGAGGGTAAACGGGCGGTCCTTTTTCCAGTGATAGGTTAGAAAATTCCGCAGGCCTTCGCCCCGTCCGATTTTATCTAGGCTGATCGCTGTGGCGAGTGTGATGGCGTTGCCATGCAGGCTCAAAATCAGCGGCACGGCGACTTCACAACGCATTTCATTGATGCCCAGGCCGAGCGCTATGGCGATTCCTGCGATCGACTGGGCGGCATCGAGATGACCGTAAACGATTTTGTCGCGCACGCTGGCCCATCCGAGTTCGCGGGAGAGTTCGACTTGGAGGCCATGACGTTCGAAAATCCCGGTTTCTTGGGCGACCGCGATCGGCGCACAATCACTGAGCGGAACGAAGCCCAAGCGGATGGTGGGCTTGGCGGAGAAATTGCGGACAGGAGTGACCATGGGGAAGCTCGCATAGCGGCAGGGATGCCAAAATTGAGAAATTCTCAGAAACCGGGATAATTCTCAAAAACCGGGTGATGAGCGGCTTCAGCGTGGGATGTTCAGGCCGGTGCGACGGGGGCGTGGTCGATCAGCCGGACCTCACCGTAGAACACCGCCACCGCCAGCACGGCGGGGCGCAGGATTTCCGCGACGGGCTGGAGGGATTCGGCATCGACCAGTGTGAGGTAGTGGATGCGGATCAGGGGGGAGGCTTCGAGCGCGGCGCGGGCGGAGGCGAGAATTGCCTTGGCCGATCCGAGGGTCGCAGCACCTAACAGCGCTTGCCGGAGGCGTGGGGCATCTTGGCGTTGTTGCGGCGTGAGGCGGGAGTTGCGAGACGACATCGCCAAGCCATCGGGTTCGCGGACGGTGGGACCGGAGACGATTTCCACCGGGACATCCAGATCGCGGACCATGCGGCGGATGATGGCGAGCTGCTGGAAGTCTTTTTCCCCGAAAATGGCGGTGTCGCAGCCGGTGAGCAGGAAAAGTTTCAGGACCACGGTGCAGACGCCATCGAAGTGTCCCGGTCGGCTGGCGCCGCAGAGATCGCGGGACAGCAGGCTTTCGGTAACGCAGACCGAGCGATCCGGGAAATACATGGCATCGGCGGCGGGGGTGAAAACGACATCCACGCCATTTTCCCCGCAGGCTGCTAGATCGCTTTCTAGCAGTCGCGGATAGGCGGCCAGATCTGCGGCCCGGTCGAACTGGATCGGGTTGACGAAAATCGAGACAATGACCGTGCCACCGGGGCCGGCGTGGGCGCGGGCCTGTTGCATCAGCGCGAGGTGGCCGGCGTGGAAGGCGCCCATGGTGGGGACGAGGACGCAGGGGCGCGGGGCGTTTTTCAGAATCTCCCTCAAGGCCGTGCTGGTGTCCGCGATTTGCATTGCGGGTGGTGTTACGGCAATGGCGGGAGGCGGGCAAGTCCCGGAGTTGGGGCGATTCTTAATTTTTTCTCGGCCGCAAACCCGTTCTGGACACGCGGCAATGCGCTGCTACTTTCCGCGCTCTTCCACCAATTACATCCATGATCCGCAAATTCATTCCCGGCGCACTGGCCCTCGGCCTGATCGCCTCAAGTCCCGCCGCCCCCAAGCCAACCGTTGAAGTCACCCCGGCCCCACCGGATGCCGCCGCACCCGCCGTGGTCACTCCCGCCAAGCCCAAGCTCGATCCCGCACTGGTCAAGTCGGATTCGTCCTACGCCCTCGGTTTCCGCACAGGCGGCGGGTTTTCCCAACAGTTTGGTAAATTCGGCGTCGGCGCGGATGATCTAGACACCGAAAATTTCCTCAAGGGCTTCATGGCCGCCATTAAGGGCAAGAAGCCTGAACTCGAAGAAGCGAAACTCCAAGCCGCGATGGAAGCGCTGGGCGATATGCTTCAAGGTCGTGAAAAAGTATCCGCTGCCGCTAACCTCGAAGCTGGGAAGAAATTCCTCGCTGAAAACGGCAAGCGCGAGGGCGTCATCACCAATAAGAGTGGCCTACAATATGAGGTCAGCACCAAGGGCGGCACGGAGAAATACGTCGCACCCAAGGAAGGTGCCGTGGACAACAAACAGTTCATGGTCCATTACAAGGGCACCCTGATCGACGGCAAGGAATTCGACGCCTCACCTCCCGGTGAACCGGTCCCGATGACCCTGCAAGTGGTCGAGGGCTTCAAGGAGGCGCTCACCACCATGCCCGTGGGTGCCAAGTGGAAACTCTTCATGCCGAGCGCGCTGGCCTACGGTGAAGAGCGCCGCAGTGCGGAAATCGCGCCGAACAGCGTGTTGATTTTTGAATTGGAGCTCGTCAAAATTCAAGACGCGCCACCAAGCCCCGAAGGCGGCCTGCCATTCCCGCTGCCAGAAGGTGGTCCGGGCGGTGGCGGTCCTGGTGGCCCCGGCGGTCCTGAAAAAGAATAAGGTTCCCGAAATTTTCCCGCAAGGCTGTCAGGCATGTCTTGGCAGCCTTTTTCTCGTACATAGAGCGTGGACATCTTGCCCACTGAGTTAGCCGAGAAATCTAAAACGTGGCGGTGGCGGCGCACGACGGAGAATGTTCGAACGAGGACATCCGACCTCAATCATCGAATTCACTCTGCGCTCAGATATTTGTAATCTTGGAAGTTTTTCGAGCAAAGCACACCGGCGGCGTCTTCATAGATCACTGAGACAAAATTGCCCGAGGTTCCCACGGACAATGCCTTCAAATCGTTGCCCCCGCATCTCAGCGGGATATAGCCGGAACTTTGTTGGATGGCGGTGCGCTCAAGACTGAGGCGTTTGACTACCAGCGTCTCCCACTTGTCGTCCGAGTGACGGATCTCAACTTTCAGTTCGGGCTCGCGCGTCACGTTCACAATCGTGGCGGTGCGCTTGTGCTCGGGTTCAAGCTGTTTGAGCTTGAGAATGCGGATCTTCCAGTAGCCTGGTTTTTCCTTAGTGGCGGGGAACCATTCGACAAAGGGTATCAAGGTAGTGGTTTCATTTTTCGCCACATCGATTTTGGCTTCCCCGCCTTCCACCCCTTCACGCCGGAACGACACCTTGTAGGAGGCTGGCTTTTTTGAAATACCGCCGGTGACATCCCCGAATTCGTAGCCTTCTTCGCGCACCTTGCTGCCATCAATGAGGAAGTCAAGTTTCCCCGATCCACTGCCTACCGCATTCAACAATCGTAGAAAACCACGGGGGCCAACGGTTTCTTCCTGCCCTTGCGAGCGGGCTTCGAGACCCAACCCAAGAAATACCAATGAGACGATCAATCTAACGATAACAGCTTTAGAAATCATGGGAGTTGAGAATTTTGATGTTAGTCTTTCCTGGAATGATGGCCCCGTCCTGCGTGCGCTCTCCGGGTGCCGCCATGAGAGTGTAAACCTTTCTGACCTCTGCTAGGATTTCCGTCGCGGCTGAGGCCGAGATTGCGGGAGCCACGGATTGTGCGACGACCCACACTCGGAAATTTCGGGAACGGACGGTCGCTGCCTGATAAACGCGGGAGAACACCTCCTCCGCAGCAGCGTCCGTCCACTGCACATTCTTGGAATCCGCATAGAGGTCCCGGTTTCCGAACACCCCCCTGCCGTTGGGATCTTTCGCCAAAGCGATTTTCGAGGTGCTGCCGTAGGGCCTGCCCGACACAACCGCGTCCGCGATCGTATCAGCCAACAATGTCATTTTGGGAGCGTCCAACTTCATGGGTGAGGTGGGCGGAGCCATCGTTGGCGCTCCAAGATGCGCCGTAGCCGTCACCTTTGAAAGCGCCGGGTCCATCATCAGCGATCCCGCCGCGATCGCGCGGATGGCGTCACGGGACGCGGTGTTGAAATTGACCTGACCCTGGATGCGCACGATAGGCCCCGTTCTCAAAGCGACGTCGGCCGATGCAGGCTGGCCGGTGTGGAAAAGATCAAGTAAGCCGATGGCCCGGTTCTCCTTGGTGCCATCAATATTGAACGCCGTATGTTCGGGGCGGCCGATTCTCAAGGTATTACCGCCACCATAAAGCGGGCTTCCCTGCCCACTCTTCGCATCGGGCCATGAAGTCTCGCCCGCAGGCATCTTGCTGTTGCTTCTGAAGCTGTTAGTGTCCGCCGTATTCGAGAAGGTGGGCGCATACATGATAGGATCGAACACACGACCCAGTTCCGTGGCGCTGTAGTAATAGCCACGGTTTGAAATCATCTGAATGGCGGAATATTTCGAATCCGGGTCATAGGTAAAATTGAATTTAGGATCGGTTAGTTCCGTTGCATCGCTAGTACCGGGCGACCATGTGCCGACCGCCGGATCATGTCCACCGTCCGACCACTCGGAAGGCTGCATCCTTGCATAAACCTTGGGTCTCTCAGGTAAGTCGAAATTGTAAATTTCCAATCGCAGGGACCGCCGGTTCGGGCTCGCGTCCTCAGGATAGGCACTTTCATCCAAAGGTGAGTTCTTCGAGCGATTCAGGTAGTGACTGATACGCGGATCACCGGTATTTCCGTAAAACTCCGACGAGGAGGTTTTCTGATATAGCAAAGCCGGAAGATGATCCTTGGTCAGGACTTTAGGCTTTCCAACGAGATAGCCACCGGTCTGCTTGCCGTTGGTAACTCCATAGATGAACCCCGTCTGACGCACCATGCCCTGCTGTCTTTCGACAATGTCGTTGTTCCACATTAGCGAACTGCCGCTCTCCGCCCTGTCCTCTATAAGACTGAATGGAGTTGTATCGCTGATGAGATTGGTGGCAACGGCTCCCTGATCGACGTGATAGGTCACGTCGGCGAAGCGCCAGCACTTGAATTCATTGGGCCGGAGTTGAACCGGAATGGCTTTTGACCAATATTTATCTGATACTTTTTCCAGGTCATGTGTGGAAAACGCGGGATTATCCAGAAACACGTTGCTGTCAAACGAGGGGCTTACTGTGCCGGTTCCGAGCCCATCCACTTTCAGCGCGACTTCATAACTCAATCTGGCGAAGCCGGAAACACTGAGATTCGTCGGATTATAGAGTTCTGCAAACAACCGGATGTTGAAGTTCAGATACTGGCGTCCGTTGACAACCGTCATGTTTTGATAACTGACTTTGAGTGCAATTTCAGTGGTGAGCGGGTAGGAATCGATGCCTCGGTACTCGCCGTCCGCCAAGGTCGGGCTATCGTCCTTATCCGCATAGTCGATCGCGTTGGCCGCCAGCGTTTTCACATAGTTGTCAGGGAATCCGCCCTTGCGGTTCTCGAACTCGGGATATGCGGAGTTAATGAATTTCGCCATTTCTTCCACGGCAGATTTCCCTCCCGTCGCGACGATCCGGTTGAGGTTGAGTTTCGGTTTACCCGCCACCGAAGAGTCGATGCCTGGAAGAAATGGAACGACTGGCTGCTCATCATACGGCTGGATTCCACTGATCAGACTCTCTTCCGCTGCCCAGGCCTTGGGGTCTGATAGATGACCGCTGCTGTCACGAGTGATCGGTGCCTGAATCGCTGCCGCCGCGAGCACGGAATCGGGTGAGACAAGCAGCTTGCGGTTGTTGATAAGCGTCTTACCTAATAGAGCCTGACTCGTTTCGCTTGCATTAGGGTCGATCGCATAGAGCGCGACTTGATTCAATGCCGATTGATCCGACGCACCGGTGGCTGGATCATCCATGCCAGGTGCCGGAAATGGAAAAGGCTCACGGGCATGGTTCTGTGCACCGTCATCGAGGTTCCCCACAATCTTTGGATCGATCCTTCCCTGAAGATCCTCCACCCAATAGGCATAGCGGGCGATGGTGCGGCCCTGATCATCTTTGACGGGCAGCCATGAAGCCCGCACCTTGTCGTTATAGGGTAACGTGGTGAAATCCTTGTAATCATTCGCTGCGGCACCCACCAACGGTTCAATCAACGGAGCGGTTAATGTGCTATTGGTGGCGGGATAACTTTGGGTGCTGAAGAGCGGGAGATAGCGATAATTATAACTTGTTCCGGCTGCTTTTCCCCGAGCGAGAAAGAGTTGAGGCGCGGATTGGTAACCGGCGGTGATGGGAGTGCTAAGTGTCGATTGGATGATCAGGAAATCATCATTGGCGGCTTCCGTATTGAGTATGCCACGGAGGTCTTCCAGACCGGCGCGGGCGGCGAGTTCGGCGCGCTGGCGGTCGGAAAAGGAGCGGGCGGTGTTGCGCTCGATGCCGACGACGAGAAGCACCCCGACGGCGAGGATGAGCAGTGCGCCGACAACAACGAGGACCACGGGCAGGGAAAATCCTGACGCGGCCTGCAGGCGGCGGTGTGAATCACGGGTTGACATAATTTCCAAAACGCAGGGTGGCTTTGTAGATTTGGAGGTTTTTATTAGTATCGGCCTTCGACGGCTGGCCGAGGAAATTACCAGAACTGCCGGCACCGTCCCAATCTGCGGACTGGGTGAGTTTCCCGACAAGGCTGCGGCGGACCAGGATGAGTTTCACTTCGAATACCTCGGGGCCGATCGTATTATTTTTTACCCAGTCGGTCCAGTTCCCGCTGGCGTCGCGGGATTTCGGACGAGCCTCGAAAGATAGCACCCCGAAGGCGACCGGCTCGTCGAGTGCGGCGGCGGCGGTAAACAGCGAGGGCACCTTATCATCTTTGACGGCCTTGAACGTATCAGTGCTTTCACGAAAACCACGCATCAGGCAGCGGACGGTTTTACCACTGAGTGTCAGATCCTTGATGTAATAATTCACCGCGCAGAGGTCGCCGATGCGCCCGGCGTCGGATTGCGCTTGGGCGGGTTGCAGGCTGAGAAATCCAAGGCTGTCAACCGGCCAGGTGGCGGCGGATTTGGTAATCAGTTCTTCCTTGTTGAAGCTGCCGCTTGCGAAGTCCGCCGCGAGTTGGGTGATGAGCATCCGGGCCTCGCGCTCGACGGATACGGTGCCGCCGATGCGCTCATAGCCATCGCCCGAACTGCTGAGCATCGTCGCCGCTAGAATCAGGATCATTGAGCCGATGATCATCGAGAACAACAGCTCGATGAGCGAGAAGCCGCGACTGCGTTGGTGGGAAAATTTCATGGCAGGCGGGAGTAGAATCCGATTTTCTGGCGTTTCGCCGCAGGAGCGCCCACCGGGTATTCCAGAGAAATGGCGGCCCGCATCATGGCTGGCGCGCCTGGCTTAGCGTCGATCTCAGCTTTCGTTAGGACAATCGCGGTCGCGCTCAATGTTGCGATGTAGCGCACCGCTTGGCCGTTGAAATCCTTGGTCCCACTGTCATAGACGGACTTGGTGATTTTTCCGAGTGCTTTGCCTTCGGGCGAAAAGACGAGAGCCCAGATGTCGCCGACGGGTGGGAATGCCTGGCCAGCAGTCGTGGCGGTGAAAAACTGCGGCCGTCCATCGCGGGATGCCCGGATCTCGTCCATGCAGACCGGGACGATCCATGCGCTGCGGGTTTCCAAGACGGAGGACATCGTGCTTTTCCCGGATTCCGCCAAGGTGCCAAAGACCAACGGGATGGCCACGGCGAGCACGCCCATGGCGATCACGGTTTCGATCAGCGACGAACCGTTCCGCGCGGATGATGTGGCAATGAGGGTCATGGATCAATGCGGTAGGGACGGGCGATGCTGCGGCCGATTTTCAGCTGATTCTCCGTCGGGGATTGCTGTCCGGCACGCAGGTTCGCGGTCGCCATCGGAGGGGTGCCACGATAGCCGCCTTCTGCCACCCGAATGACGACGGGTGTGGAGCCGACAGGATAAAGCAGCCCGCCCCTGGAGTTAAAGGCGAGGGCATGAAACTGACCTTTCACGGTTACTCCACCTGCGACGTAGGAGATCTCGATTTGTGGCTGGTCCAGCGGGTTGGCGACGCCATCCACATTGCCGCCGATCAGGACGATGCCGGTATTCAAGGTTTGCCAGTTCGTCCGCAGCGCACCAACGAGGGACAATGGGGACGGCGCTGGACTCGGCCAATCCTTGGCGATTTTGAACAATCCAATGCGGCACCGCTCGTCCGGCGATGGCGGGTCTCCGGGTTCGGCAATCGCCAGAACCACCGTGCTGCGGGATGTGACCGCCATGGTGCGGGCCTGCTCGATCATGCCGGAGAGCAGGTCCGCTCCCGCCCGGCGTGACTGGCTGCCAGTGCCGTTCAAGAGGCTCACGCTGGCCGTCATCAAGATGATGAGAATCACGATGACCACCACCATTTCAACGAGCGTGAAGGCGGTTTTTCTCAAGATGCGGGTGGCTTGACGAGAGGGAATCACGAAATTGGAAAGATCCTTTCAGGGAATGCAGGCACAGAACTTGCCAATGCTTCATGAACACGCAAAGAAAGATTCACCCAGTCCACACATCAACCTGCGTTTTGTGACAGAACTGTCGATGTAGGATAAAGCACAAAAACCCGGCAACCTAGGGATTTCTCACTCCGAGCGCACATCTTACCAGAAATGCTCTGCGGCCTGACGGTCGTCGCTGCGGAAGACTTTGCGGACGAAAGCGGGGTTGCGAAACAGATACCAATCGCCGAATTGATCGAATTTCCGGCAAGACGTGACCGGCGGAGTCCAAAACAGCGTGCCCCAGCCGCGTCCAGATCGGCGACCGTGAGCTTTCAGGCGGCGGGCGAAATCCACATCCTCGACGGAGACGAAGCGTGAATCGAAACCGCAGATTTCCTCGGTGGCGTCGGTGCGGCGGTTGAGCACCACGATGATTTCGACCGACGAGTCGATCTTCGCGGCGGCGAGGGCGGCGGCGGCCAGACAGGCAGGTAAGAACGCCGCTTCGTTGTGAGCGGGGATGATGAGGGAAATCCGGGGGGTCATTGCGGGGGATTTTCCGGTTCGTCTTGAGTGGGAGCGGGAGTTGGGGTGCCGCCAAGCAATCCGTCGAGAATCCCGGTGACCTCGCGAATGGTTTTCGTGCCTTTCTCGATGATTTTCACGCCCTTCTCGATAGATTTGGAGGACGGCTCGCCGAGCAGTGAGTGGGTAAATTTGATCACTTTTTCCCCTGTTTCCGGGATTTGGTCAAACATCCGCAGGCCGGCAGCCATGATGAGACGGTCGGTGAGATCTTCCTTGGGATCGTCCAGGGTTCCGGTGAGGCGCAGGGTCGTCCACAGCAGGCCACGCTCACCGGGCAAAAACACGTCCGTTTCCGCGCCGGGGATGGTGGCGAGAGTGCCGGGGGCTAGGCCGAGGCGGAACCTGCCATCCAGCGCTTTGCCACGGATGGTGATGTCGCCTTCCAAGCGCACCAGTCCCTCGCTGGCGAGCACCAGTTTGGTAAGGGTGAGTTCGTCCTGTTTCCAATGCCAGTCAGTATGTGACTCGCTGAGCGTGAGCACCCGGAACCGGCGGGTATCGGCGTAGGCAGCGAGCGCATCAAGCATCGGCAAGGCGGTGAGCATGCCATTTTTGAGGGTGAGCTTGCCGCTGGCTGCCGGGGTTCCCGAGCCGTTTTCCAAGGTGAAATCCGAGGTCACGTCTCCAGTCAGGCGTTTTGCCCAATCCGGATTGAGTATGTCCTCGCACTTGAGACCGGTGGCATCGCCGGTGACGGCGAAGTGCTTGGATTTCAGGTCCCACTCGCCGCTGGCCTGAACGCGGCCATTGGCCCACGCCGCCACCGTTGAATCGGTTAGGAAAACATGATTATCCTTGTAGCGCAGGCGCGCGTGGTCGAGCCGAAGATCCGGCACTAACGAAAAAGGCAGCCGCACTGTCCCACCCTCGATCTCGGCGCGGTAGGCGTCCTTGCCCCCGGCTTGTTCGGCATGGATACTCATTCCGGTGACGGTCGCCAAGCCCTCGGTGAGCATGGCCTTGACCACCAACTCACGCACGTCGAGGCCTTGCACTTCCGCCTCACTCGGGAACCAAGCGGGGCGTTTCGATTTCAAATGCTCCTTTGTCGGCTGGCCTGCGTCCACCGTTTCATCCATCGGTTTCCTCGCATCCACGGCGACCTCCAAGCGGCGCAAGCTGGACCCCCGGATTTCCCACACCCCGCGCCGCACCCCCCCCAGGCCGACTTCCGTGTGCAGGCCGTCCGCCCGCACGGCAGTCACCAAACCGGTTCCGGTCGCCTCGAAGGAATCGGTATCCACCGCAAGGCCTTCCCAATGAAATGGCGCGAAGCTCCCGGTCACGCCCGCCGTTTCGCTCGCCTCGGCGGAGAGAAATTTCCGGAACGCATCGCTGTGCAAATAGCTCCGCAGCATCCCGTAGCCGACCACGATGACGATCACGCTTAAAATCAACAGCGCCACCACCGCCTTGCCCAGCCAGCGGCTCTCTCCTGCGACCCTGCGTTTTCTTGACCGGCGGCTCATTTTCAAAAAGCCTAGCGTGCCCATCCGCCACCGCAAGCCCACGCCTGCGAAATCACCAATTCGCGAAACCGCCCACCGCGCCGCAGCGTCTCTCTAGCCAGTCATTCTCCGGTTTGAGGTTATCGCTCAAACCTATCTTTGGGGATCTGAGGCGGAGTTTTTTGCAGGCACGTTTCACCGTGACAAGGGGCACGCCGAAGGCTTTGGAAATTTGACTCTGCGACGCGCTGCCGTTGGCGATGAGTTGGCGGGTAAAAAACCGGAACGAGGCGATGTCTTCGACCGGATGGGTGAAGACGGGAAAGTGTCCGTTGAAGTAATAGACCTGCCCGTCACGCTGCTCGAAAGCGAGTTCTGAGGTGATGGCGGTGCTGCTGGCCGGGAATATGGGAAGCTGAATCTGCGGCATGGCGTTAGCCGGCACCTCGCCCGCAAAAAACGCCAGCATGGGGCATCGGGTTTCCTCGCCTATGCCCGCGAATCCACGGCTTTCATGGGTAGGTCAGGATGTCTGAGTCTTCTCGGTTGAAGGAGGTGCATCAAATCCCTCCGCCCGAACACACCACCGACGCTCTACGCTGGATTCTGACAGACAAGTGATCATCTGTTAAACGCTAGCTTCGCTGGTTTCCGGCTCAGGTTCGGGGCGGGTGGAAAGGAAATCCAGTTCATCGGCGTCGGCTATTTTCACGACGTTCACGAAGTCGCCCGGTTTCACGTCGCCGCGCAACAGTGACTCGGCGAGCGGGTCTTCGAGAAAACGCTCGACGGCGCGGCGCATCGGCCGTGCGCCGTAGGCGGGATCGAAGCCCTTGGTCGCCAGCAAATCGCGGGCCTCGGCGGTGAGGGTGAGCACGATGTTCTTGTCCATGAGTCGCTTGACGAGCTTGCTGACCTCGAGATCGACAATCTGGTTGAGGTCCACTTTTTCCAGCATGTGGAAAACGATGAGGCCATCGAGGCGATTGAGGAACTCGGGTTTGAAGTAGTGTTTCGACTCCTCCAAAATCTTTGCCTTCATCCCCTCGTGGTCCGCGTCGTCCGCCGCCATCGCGCCAAAGCCGAGCGTGGTTTGGCGCTTGATGGAGGAAGCACCGACGTTGGAAGTCATGATGATGATCGTGTTCCGGAAGTCGATCTTGCGGCCTAACGAATCGGTGATGGTGCCTTCTTCAAGGATTTGCAGGAGCAGGTTCATCACGTCCGGGTGCGCCTTTTCGATTTCGTCAAACAAGACGACCGAGTAGGGGCGGCGTCTAACGGCTTCGGAAAGCTGGCCACCTTCCTCATAGCCGACGTAGCCCGGAGGCGAGCCAATCAGGCGGCTGGCAGTGAATTTTTCCATGTACTCGGACATGTCGATCTGGATCAGCGAGTCGGCATCGCCAAACATGAACTCGGCGAGGTTACGGGCGAGGTAGGTTTTGCCGACGCCGGTCGGGCCGAGGAATAGGAAGGAGCCGATCGGGCGGCGCGGGTCCTTGAGGTCGGCACGGGAACGGCGAAGGGCCTTGGAAATGGCAGACACGGCCTCGTTCTGACCGATGACGCGGCCTTTCAGCTCGTCCTCCATTTTGAGCAATTTCTCCGTTTCCTTCTCCTCCATGCGGCGGAGCGGCACGCCGGTCCACTTGGAAACGACGGCCATGATATCGTCGTCGGTGACGGTGACGATGGTCTCCTCGGACGAGGCGCGCCAGTTTTTCAGAGTCTCCTCCAGGGCCTTCTTCGCGTGCTTTTCGTCGTCACGGAGCGAGGCGGCTTTTTCGAAATTCTGCTCGGCGATGGCCGCCACCTTGTCACGGCTAATCTGCTCGATGCCGGCCTCTAATTGCTTGATGGATGGGGGCCGGGTCATCGTGCCGATACGCGCGCGGGAGCCTGCCTCGTCGAGCACGTCGATGGCTTTGTCCGGCAGGAAACGGGCGGTTAGATAGCGCGAGGTCAGTTTCACCGATGCGGCGATGGCCTCGGGGGTGTATTTCGCCTTGTGGTGAGTTTCGTATTTTTCCTGAAGTCCTTCGAGGATTTTGATCGCGTCATCGACGGATGGTTCCTCGACTTTGACCTGTTGGAAACGGCGTTCTAGCGCGGAGTCCTTCTCGATGTATTTGCGATACTCGTTGAGCGTGGTGGCACCGACGCATTGCAACTCGGCGCGACTGAGGGCGGGCTTGATGATGTTAGAAGCATCCATCGCGCCCTCGGCGGAACCGGCACCGACGATGGTGTGCAACTCGTCGATGAAAAGAATGACATTCTTCACCTTGCGAATCTCGTCCATGACCGCCTTGATGCGCTCCTCGAACTGGCCACGGTATTTCGTGCCAGCGACCATCAGGGCGAGGTCGAGGGTGATCACCTTCTTGTCGCGGAGGATCTCGGGCACGTTGCCGGTGGCGATTTCTTGGGCAAGGCCTTCGACGATGGCGGTTTTACCGACACCGGCCTCGCCGATGAGGACCGGGTTGTTTTTCGTCCGGCGGCAGAGGATTTGAATGACCCGTTCGATTTCGCTCTCGCGTCCGATCACGGGATCAAGGCCACCCTCGCGGGCGACTTTCGTGAGATCGCGACCGAAGGCTTTTAGGGCCGGAGTTTTCGATTTCGCATCGCCATCCGCCGCCGGAGCTTGGGGCTGGCTTTCGTCCTCGAAGGGGCCGTCGCTGTCATCGGCCTCGTCGTCGTCATCGTCCCGGTCGTCTGGAGAAAAATTCGGGTCGATCTCCGCGAGGATCTCGTTGCGGGTGCGTTGGATGTCCACGTCGAGGCGCTTGAGCACGCGGGCGGCGACGCCTTCGCCCTCACGGAGCAGGCCGAGCAGGAGGTGCTCGGTGCCGACGTAGGAATGATTGAGCGCCTTGGCTTCCTTGTTGGCGAGGGCGAGCACTTTTTTCACCCGAGGGGTGTAAGGGATATTTCCCACTGATTTCTGGGGTGGGCTGGAACCGACTTCCTTTTCCACCTCCATGCGTACGGCTTCCAGTTCGAGACCCATGCGTTCGAGTACGTTCACGGCCACACCCTGACCCAGCTTGATCAGGCCGAGGAGCAAGTGCTCGGTGCCGACGTAGGAATGGTTGAAACGGTCCGCTTCTTTGCGGGCGAGAGCGAGGACTTGTTGGGCTCGTGGAGTGAAGTTGTTCATGTGTCGCCTGGGTTGATGGGGTCGGAAAAACTTTTTCCGTCGTTCGATGAGATACGGTTATCAGGGGATTCGAGAGAATGCAAACGGGAGCGCACGATTTCCGCACGAATTGCATCGCGTTCTTCGGGTGAAAGTTTGCGCCCCGAGTGAAGCTGGAGGTGGGCGGGCTGGATATCCATCAGCAAGGTGTCACACGCCATCACGGTTTCCGGCGGGAAAAACCCGAGCGTGCCGCCGAGGCGCAGCAGCGAGAGGTGATTGAGCGCTTCCTTGGAGTCGATGATATGGGCGTGCCGCAACACGCCGTAAGCCCGGCCGATTTTGTCGGAAACCATTTCTGGATCATCCTCCAGCAGCTTCTCGCGGGCGTTCTGCTCGTGGCTGGAAACCTGGGAAATCACTCGCTCCAAGCGGCGGATGATCGTTTCCTCACTCTCCCCGAGGGTGGACTGGTTGGAAATTTGATAAAGGTTCCCGAGCGACTCGGTGCCTTCGCCGTAGAGGCCGCGGACGGCCAGACCGATCTTGTTGACCGCTTGCAGGACTTGGCCGATCTGGTCGCTCAGGACGAGGCCGGGCAGGTGCAGCATGGCGGAGGCACGCAGGCCAGTGCCGAGATTGGTCGGGCAGGTGGTGAGGTAGCCGAGCTTGGGATCGAAGGCAAATTCCAGCGAGCTTTCCAATTCCGTGTCCAGCTCGGCTAGGGCGTTGAAAGCGGCTGTTAGCTGGAGGCCCGGCCGGATGGCCTGCATCCGCAAATGATCCTCCTCATTGAGCATCAGGCTAAAGGTCTGGCGGCGTTCGATGACGGCTGCCGACCCATCACCCCGGGCGGCGTGCTCGCGGGAAATCAGGTGGCGCTCGACGAGGACTTGTTTCTGCACCGATGTCAGATCGCCGAGTTCATGGGAAAACGCACCTTTCATGGCAGGCAGGGATTCCACCGCCGGGCGCAGTAGATCAAGCGCGGCGGCCCGTTGGTCGCGCTTGGCCCAACCGGGAAATGGATGGCGGCGCAGGTTCCGGGCGAGGCGGATGCGCGAGGTCAGCACGGCACCATGCTCACTCTGCCCGCCGGTCATCCAATCGGCGGGGTGCTTGATGAGGGTGGAGAAGCGCATCATGGTGGTGGACTGTTAGGTGAGGAGATTTTTAACGTTTCACTTCATCGAGATGGCGGATTTCATCACGGATGCCAGCCGCTTCCTCGTAGCTTTCCGAGGCGATTGCCTGATCGAGCCGCGAGCGGAGTTCCTCGATGCGTTGATGGCGGAACTGCAGCGCCATCAGGCCTTCCGGCACCTTGCCGATATGCGAGGTCCCCTTGTGCATCCCGCGCACCATCTGGCCGACTTCCTCGCCGAAGGTCGCATAGCAATCGCTGCAACCAAAACGGCGGACGCGGCGCAGGTCATCCAGCGTGAAGCCACAGGTCGCACATTTCCGGCCATTGCCTGATGCGACCGGCGAGGCGTTGGCCGTGACCGTACCCGGACCTCCGGGCAAGCCGCCTAACAAGAGATCCGCCAGCGAGAACCCGGTGGGGTCGGTGACTCCGCGCTCCTTCGCACACGGATCACAAAGGCACACTTTTTTCATCTGACCCTCGACAAGTTGGGTCAGAAAAACGGTGGCTTTTTTCTCGCAGAAATCACACTTCATGGTCGTGGCTCATTGACTTGCCAGAGCAAAGGGAGTGCCAGTGCTCATAGTAAGTTGGTGGAAGGCTTCGAGGAATCGGGCGGTGAACGGACCCGGTTTGCCGGTGCCGATCACGCGCCGGTCCAGCGCGACAACGGGAATCACCTCCGCAGCGGTGCCAGTGAGGAAACACTCGTCTGCCGTGAATATATCATACCGTGTCAACGAGCATTCTTTGAACGGCACGCCGAGATTTTCCGCAAGCTCGATAATGACCGAGCGGGTGATACCATCGAGCGCCCCGTCGCTAATGAAGGGTGTGAGCAGCATGCCATTTTTCAGGAGAAACAAATTGTCGCCTGTGCATTCCGCCACGTAGCCCTGCTCGTTGAGCATCACGGCTTCCAGCGCGTTCGCTTGGATCGCCTCGACCTTGGCCATGATGTTGTTCAGATAGTTCAGCGACTTCACCTGCGGCATCAGCGCGCCGGGGGCCGGGCGGCGGGTCGCGCAGGTGATGATCGCGAGGCCGTTCTGATAAGTCTCGTCTGGATAGAGTTTGATCGTCGAGGCGATGATGAACATCGACGGCTTCGGGCAGAGGTATGGATTCAGCCCGAGCTCCCCTGCCCCACGGGTGATGACTAGGCGGATGTAGCCGTCAGTCAGACCGTTCGCGGCCGCCGTTTCGCAGGTGAATTTGCAAACTTCCGCCTGCGTCCACGGCAGATTCAGCAGGATCGCTTTAGCGGAATCGAACAGCCGCCGGATGTGTTCCTCCAGCCGGAAAATGCGACCGTTGTAAAAACGAATGCCTTCAAACACCCCATCCCCGTAGAGCAAGCCATGGTCAAAGACCGATACCTTTGCTGCGGATTCGTCCACCAATTTACCGTCGAGCCAGATTTTCATGTGAGATTCTTGAGCAAGGGTAAGTGGATGCACGGCGCTGGCAAGCGGGAGATTAGAGAAAGATTCAGCGAGCGGCGGTGGGCGCGTGGTGAGGCGGAAATCTGATATTCGGGTTCTAACCCCTCAATGCTTTTCCCCCTCTGGATCCGTGATCGGCGTCCAGTCCAGCGCACCGTGATCGAGCCGTTGGACCTCGCTGGCATAGACGGCGTCCTCGTTTTTCGGGTCCAGTTCAGCGGCGAGTTGGATAAAATAGCGGGCCAGTTTCTGGTTTTCCTCGCCGCCTTGTTTCGCCAAGAGCTGACCGCGGGTCAGGATCAGCCGGGCGAACACCTGCGGACTGTAAGCGCTATCCGTGACCTCGGGCAGCAGACTTTTCGCGAGTTGGAAATTCACCACCACCGCCCGCTTGTTACGCGGGGAAAGCTGGAGCGCCAGCGCCAATATCCGTCGGACCTCCGCCAGCGCGGCTGCCGAAGCCTTGGTGCTGGCCACCCGGTTCGCGGCCAGCGTCGCCAGATTCGTCGCATATTCCTGGCGCTCGGAGTCGAGCATCCCGAGGTCCTGAGAGAAAACGCTGGTCGCCACCTTGGGCGCATTCCAATTGAATCCCTTCACCGCTTCCTCACCACTGAGAAAAGAAACCGTGATCAAAAAAACCGCTGCCACTTGCCAGAGACGCATCATTGGGGCTAAGGATGGAAGAAGTCCGATTCTTGGCAAGTGGCAATTCCCGATCCAACCCCTGAAAAATCCCAACTCCGCGCCACCATGCGCCGGGCTCTGCGCAGTCTAACCATAAGCCCTGCCCCGGCCTGTGCCGCCCTGGACCTATGGCTCCAAGCCCATCCCGACCTCCGCACCATCGCCGTCTATGCTGCCCTCCCCGGCGAGGTCGATCTGACAAATACGATCCAGCGCCACCCCGCCCGGCGCTGGGTCTATCCGAAAATAGTCGCCGCCGACCTCACCTTCCACCGGGGGGATAATCTCGTCCCCGGCCCCTTCCAAATCCCCGAACCCGCCCCCGGTTCACCCGCCGTCCCGCTCGCGGAAATCGACGCCTTTCTCTGTCCCGGCCTCGCCTTCGATCCCCAAGGCGGTCGCCTAGGCCGGGGCGGCGGTTTTTATGACCGGATGCTCGCCAAGGCCCGCCCGGACGCCCTCAAGATCGGCATCTGTTTCCCCTGCCAGATCGTTTCCAACACCTTTCCAGAACCCCATGACATCCCCATGGATGAGATCCTTCACTGAAGAGTTTTAACCTAAAAAGGAAAATGGGCGCGTTCGCTCATCGCCTTTGAGCGAGGCTGCGGTTGGCTGATTCGGTTGGTGATGGAGCGGTCGGTTTTTATCCGCTTGGGAGGAGTTCGGCTTCGTCTGGTAGGCCTGGAAGCCACTTTCCGCCCAGCCAGCGCCTGAGCAAACGGGTCAAAAGCAGGCTCCAGCGTTTGATCGAGCGGATATCACGGTCACCAGAGCTTCCATGACCTTGCTATGACGTCACTTGCCGCGTTTTGGCGAGCTTTCCATTTTCCTCTTTAGGCTAAGAACACAACTGGCAAGATGCCCGCACTCCTTGAATGAAAAAGCCCCGGCACGCTGGGGGGCGGGCCGGGGCTTGGTGGGTTGTTATGGATTATGCGGTGGCGGCGTCCTCGTCATCCTCGAAGGTTTCCTTCGGAATGACAATCGGCTCCGGCTCTTCCACGGTGAATTCGAACTCCGCTTCACGGTGGTGATGGAAGCCGGTGCCGGCTGGGATAAGGTGACCCATGATGACGTTTTCCTTAAAGCCGCTGAGGTAATCGACGCGGCCAAGGGTCGCTGCTTCGGTGAGGACCCGGGTGGTGTCTTGGAACGATGCGGCGGAGATGAACGAGTCGGTTTCCAACGAGGCCTTGGTGATGCCGAGCAGGACTGGCTCGCCTTCGGCAGGCTTGCCGCCGTTGGCAACGATTTCCGCATTGATGCGCTTGAAGTTCGAGCGGTCAATTTGGTCGCCCCAGAGGAATTGGTCGGCATCGCCCGGGTCGGTGATTTTCACCTTGCGGAGCATTTGACGAACGATGACCTCGATGTGCTTGTCGTTGATTTCCACGCCTTGGACGCGGTAAACGGATTGGACTTCGTTGACCAAGTGCTCTTGGAGTTCCTGCGCACCGCAAGCTTCGAGCAAATCTTCCGGCGACACGGGGCCTTCGGTAATTTGATCGCCGCGTTTCACGATATCGCCATCGGTGACGACGACGTGTTTGCCCATCGGGACCAAGTGATCGACCTGTTCGCCGGACTCGGCATCGGTGACGATGACCTTTTTCTTGCCCCGGACATTGCCGCCGAAGGAAACCGCGCCATCGATCTTGGCGATGACGCAGGAGTCTTTGGGTTTGCGAGCTTCAAAAAGCTCGGCCACCCGTGGCAGACCACCGGTGATGTCCTTGGTGCGGGCCACCTTACGCGGCGTCTTGGCGATCTGCGTGCCGGCGGTGACGACTTGGCCTTCCTTGACGGAAAGGTGGGCACCCACCGGGATGGAGTAGCTCGCTTTGATTTCCTTGGTCTTCTCGTCGATGATGACGACCTGCGGGTGAAGGTCTTCCTTGTGCTCGGTGACGACCATGCCCTTTTTGCCGGTTTCTTTGTCCACCTCGTTGGTGACGGTGATGCCGGAGATCATGTCGCGGAGTTCGACCTTACCGTTTTTCTCGGTGAGGATCGGCACGTTGTAGGGATCCCAAGTGACGACGGTGTCGCCCTTTTTCACGTCCTCGCCATCCTTCACGGAAATGACCGAGCCGATGACGATGTTGTGGCTCTCCAGTTCGAGGCCTTCCTTATCGCGGATGGAAATCGTGCTGTTCTTGTTGAGCACGACCCAGTGGCCATCGACATCTTGCACCGTGCGCATTTCCTTGTAAACGAGGCGACCGGTGTTCTTGGCCTTGATGATCGGCTGTTTGAACGTAGCGGCGGCGACTCCACCAACGTGGAAGGTCCGCATGGTGAGTTGGGTGCCGGGCTCGCCGATGGATTGCGCGGCGATGATGCCGACGGCTTCGCCGATTTTCACGGGGAGGCCGGTGGCGAGGTTGAGGCCGTAGCAGTTCGCACAGCAACCGCGCTCGGCTTCGCAAGTGAGGACCGAACGGATCTTGAGCTTGAGCACACCGATGGACTCGATGCCTTTGGCTTGGACCTCGTTGATGACGTCGTCCACATCGACCAAGATTTTACCGCTAACCGGATCCTTGATTTGCTCACAAGAAACGCGGCCGTAAACCCGGGTGGCTAGGGAGGCGGATTCCTCGTCGCCATCGTAAATGGCGGCGACGGTGATGCCATTCGCCGTGCCGCAGTCTTGCTTGAAGACGATGACATCCTGGGCGACATCGACCAGCTTGCGGGTCATGTAGCCGGAGTCAGCGGTTTTTAGAGCGGTATCGGACAGGCCTTTGCGGGCACCGTGGGTGGAGATGAAATACTCGAGCACCGAGAGACCTTCGCGGAAGTTCGAGATGATCGGGCGTTCGATGATTTCGCCGGAAGGCTTGGCCATCAACCCGCGCATCCCGCCAAGTTGCTTGATCTGGGACTTGTTACCCCGCGCGCCGGAATCGACCATCATGAAGAGTGGCGAGGCCTTTTTCTTGCCTTCGTTGTGCTCGATCTTGCGGTAGAGGGCGTTGGCGATGGTGTCGGTGGCGTGGGTCCAAACGTCCACGACCTTCTGATAGCGCTCGCCGTCGGTGATGACGCCATTGCGGTATTGCTTAGTGACCTTGTCCACCTGTTCATAGGCGTCCTTGATGACGGCGGGTTTCTCCTCGGGGATGACCATGTCCACGATCCCGATGGAAGTGCCCGAGCGGGTCGCTTCGCGGAAACCGAGAGTTTTCAGCTCATCGAGCACCTCGACGGTCTTCGGCTTGCCGGAAACTTGATAGCAGCGCCAAATGATGTCGCCGATTTGTTTTTTGCCGACGTTGTGGTTGATGAAACCGACGCCTTCCGGCCAGATTTCATTAAAGCGCACGCGGCCCGGGGTGGTTTCGATAATCTTGCCTTGGCGGAGTGCTTGTTGGACCGGGGTGAGTTCCTTGCGATCCTTGGCAGTGAGTTCCTCACCTTTGTAGCCGAAGACGCTGTCCTTGCCGTGGTCTGGGTTGCGAAACCGGATCCACTGGTGGTAGTCGATTTTTTCCGCAGCGAGGGCGAATTCCACTTCCGACGCGCTGCCAAAAAGCGGCATGTGCTCTTCTTTTTCCCGATCCTTCTGGGTGCGGAGACCGGCCCAGGTGAGATAGTAGGTTCCAAGAATGATGTCCTGAGTGGGAACCGTGACGGGACGACCGGAGGCGGGCGAGAAGATGTTATTCGGCGCCAGCATGAGCTGGCGGCATTCCATCTGGGCCTCGATCGAAAGCGGGACGTGGACGGCCATTTGGTCACCGTCGAAGTCCGCGTTATAAGCGGTGCAAACGAGCGGGTGCACACGGATGGCTTCACCCTCGATGAGCTTCGGCTCGAAAGCTTGGATCGAAAGCCGGTGAAGGGTCGGCGCACGGTTGAGCAGAATCGGGTGACCCTTGGTGACTTCCGCGAGGATGTCCCAAACTTCCGTGGTCTTGCGGTCGATCATCTTCTTGGCCGAGCGCACGGTGTGGCAATAGCCAAGCTCCTTGAGGCGGCGGATGATGAAGGGCTCGAACAAGGTGAGCGCCATCTTTTTCGGAAGCCCGCACTGGCCGAGCTTAAGATCGGGACCGACGACGATGACGGAACGACCCGAGTAATCGACGCGCTTGCCGAGCAGGTTCTGACGGAAACGACCGCCTTTGCCCTTGAGCATGTCACTGAGGGATTTGAGCGGGCGATTTCCTGCACCCGTGACGGCGCGGCCATGGCGACCATTGTCGAAGAGCGCGTCAACAGCCTCTTGCAACATCCGCTTTTCATTGCGGATAATGACTTCCGGCGTTTTGAGGAGGAGGAGGTTCTTGAGACGGTTGTTGCGGTTGATGACGCGGCGATAGAGGTCGTTGAGGTCGGAAGTGGCGAAACGGCCGCCTTCGAGCGGCACCAAGGGACGCAGGTCCGGCGGGATCACGGGCAGGACCGTCTGGACCATCCACTCGGGGCGCGACTTGGACTGCATGAACCCTTGGGTGATCTTGAGACGCTTCGAGAGCTTCTTCTTATTTTGCTTCGAACGGGTGGTTCCGAGTTCTTCTTCGAGCGAGACGATCAAGGAAGGAAGGTCGCACTGGCGGAGCAGTTCCATGATGGCAGCGGCACCCATCATTGCCTTGAACGAGCCGTCGCCATAGGTGTCTTCCGCCTCGCGGAGTTCGTTTTCGGTGAGGAGTTGGCCGACTTCGAGGGCGGTGTTGCCCTGCTCGGTGACGACGTAGTCTTCATAATAAATGACGCGCTCGAGCTGGCGGGCGCTCATGTCCAACATCAGACCGATGCGGGAAGGCATGCACTTGTAGAACCAAATGTGGGATACCGGCACGGCGAGTTCGATGTGGCCCATGCGCTCGCGACGGACGCGGCTTTGGGTGACTTCGACGCCGCAGCGGTCGCAGATCACGCCTTTGTGCTTGATCCGTTTGTATTTGCCGCAGGCGCACTCCCAATCGCGGGTGGGGCCGAAGATCCGCTCGCAGAAGAGACCGCCTTTTTCAGGTTTGAAGGTCCGGTAGTTGATGGTTTCCGGGTTTTTCACCTCGCCCTTGGACCAAGAGCGGATGATTTCCGGGGAGGCAACGGTGATGGAGACTTGGTCAAATGCCTCAGGGCGTTCGTCCACGCCGAATAATTCGCGAAGGTTGTGATCGACACTCATGTTGTTAGTAACGGTTTAGGTCTGGTTTGGGGTTCGCGGTTAGAATTAGAGAGTAAGATCATCGAGGGAGTAGTCATCCAAGCCACCGGTCATGCCGGAGCCGTGGGTGGAGCCCTTGCGACCCGGACGGACATCGAGGCCGAGGGATTGCATTTCCTTGATGAGAACGTTGAAGGACTCAGGTGTGCCGGCTTCGAGGTTGTTGTCGCCTTTGACAATCGCCTCGTAGATCCGGGTGCGGCCTTGCACGTCGTCGGATTTGACGGTGAGGAGTTCTTGGAGGGTGTAGGCGGCACCATAAGCTTCGAGCGCCCACACTTCCATTTCTCCGAAACGCTGACCACCGTATTGCGCCTTACCACCGAGCGGTTGCTGGGTAACGAGCGAGTAGGGGCCGACGGCGCGGGCGTGGATCTTGTCGGCAACCAAGTGACCGAGTTTCAGGATGTAAATCATGCCAACCACGACCGGGTTGTGGAAAGCCTCGCCAGTGCGACCATCATAGAGGGTCGATTTGCCACCGGTGGTGCCGTCCTTGCCGTCGCCGATCCAAGTGTAGCCGCGGCCTTCGGGTTCGCCCGGCTTGCGGGCGCGGAGTTCGCCGTTGTCGCCGACGAATTTCACGCCATCGACCTTCTTGGCCTTGGACATGAAATCCCAGATGACCTCTTCCTTGATGCCGTCGAAAATCGGGGTGGCAACCTTGAAACCGAGCGCCTTGGCAGCGACGCCAAGGTGGGTTTCAAGCACCTGACCGACGTTCATCCGCGAAGGCACGCCGAGTGGGTTGAGGCAGATATCAACCGGAGTGCCGTCCGCGAGATAAGGCATATCTTCCTCGGGCACGATGGTGGCGACGACGCCCTTATTGCCGTGGCGACCGGCCATTTTATCACCCACTGAAAGCTTGCGCTTGGCGGCGATGAAGACTTTGACTTCCTTGATGACGCCGGGATCGACTTCATCACCGGACTCGAGCGAGTCGAGTTTGCGCTCGCGTTCCGTGTCGAGTTCTTGGAAACGGCCCTCGAAGGAACCGATGATTTCCAAAATTTTGTTACGGATCGGGGAAGGGTCGATTTCGATGTGATCGTGGACGGAAGCGAGCTTGCGGAGAAGCGTCTTGGTGATTTTGCGGTTCGCGGGGATGATGATTTCACCGGTTTGCGCATTGACCACGTCGAGCGGAATTTTCTCGCCTAACAAAATGTCGGAGAGGCGCTCGGTGAGGTCGTCCGTGAGTTTATCGGCCTTCTTTTTATGCTCGTCGTTGATCTTCTTGAGCGTCTTCTTCAGCTCGGCGGGATCGACTTTTTCCTGGCGCTTTTTGGCGAATCCACTTTGGGAAACGCGAACGTCTTGAACAATGCCCATGCAGCCGGATGGCACGCGGAGGGAGGTGTCTTTCACGTCGGCGGCCTTTTCACCGAAGATCGCGCGAAGGAGGCGCTCTTCAGGGGCGAGTTCGGTTTCGGACTTCGGCGTGATCTTGCCAACGAGGATGTCGCCGGGTTTCACTTCCGCACCGATGCGGATGATGCCGTCGTGGTCGAGGTTGCGGAGGGCGTCCTCACCGACGTTCGGGATGTCACGGGTGATTTCTTCGGGGCCGAGTTTGGTGTCGCGGGCGGCCACGTCGAACTCGGAAATGTGAATCGAGGTGTAAACGTCGTCCTTCACCACGCGCTCGGAGATGACGATGGCATCTTCGAAGTTGTAGCCATTCCAAGGCATGAACGCGACTAACACGTTACGACCGATGGCAAGTTCGCCGTCTTCCGTATTCGGTCCGTCGGCGAGCACTTGGCCCTTTTTGATTTTCTGGCCGAGCTTAACGATGGGCTTCTGGTTGATGCAGGTGCCGGCGTTTGAACGCATGAACTTCCGCAGCGGATAGGCCATGATGCCCTTCGCGACGTTGGATTTCACCGAGTCGGCATCGCTGAGGAATTTTTCCTCGGAGACTGGCAGCTTGCCGTCCGGGGTAGTGACGATGATTTCCGCAGTCGCGGCGGCAACGATGCCGTCCGCTTCAGAGACAACCACCGCGCGGGAATCGCGGGCAGCCTTGCCTTCCAGACCGGTGCCGACGAGCGGCGACTCGGAAACGAGCAGCGGCACGCCTTGGCGTTGCATGTTAGAACCCATCAGCGCGCGGTTCGCGTCATCGTGTTCGAGGAACGGGATCAGACCGGCGGCCACCGAAACAAGCTGCTTCGGCGAGACGTCCATGTAGTTCACGTCGCTTGGCAGAGCTTCGATGAACTCGCCGCCTTTTTCACGGGCGGTGATGCGTTCGGTTTGGAAAACACCTTTCTTGTCGATCGGGTTATTCGCCTGAGCGATGAGGAAATTTTCCTCTTGGTCGGCGGTGAGATATTCGATCTCGTTGGTGACCTTCGAGTCCACCACGCGGCGATAGGGAGTTTCGATGAAACCAAACTCGTTGATCCGGGCATAGGTACACATCGAGTTGATGAGACCGATGTTAGGACCTTCTGGAGTTTCGATCGGACAGATCCGGCCGTAATGGGACGGATGCACGTCGCGGACTTCGAAGCCCGCGCGGTCGCGATTGAGACCACCTGGTCCAAGCGCCGAGAGACGGCGCTTGTGGGTGAGCTCGGCGAGCGGGTTCGTCTGGTCCATGAACTGCGAGAGCTGTGACCGTCCGAAGAAATCGCGAACCACGGCGGACAGGGCCTTCGGGTTGATCAATTTTTGCGGCATCATGCCTTCGATGTTCACGTCGAACAGCGTCATGCGCTCCTTGACCAAGCGCTCAGTCCGGGCAAGTCCGACACGGCACTGGTTGGCAAGCAATTCACCCACCGCACGGACGCGGCGCGAACCGAGGTGGTCGATGTCGTCGATGACACCGTCGCCTTTTTTCAGTTTCAGGATGTAACGAACGGCGGCCATGAAATCCTCGGGGACCATGATGCGTTGGTCCGAATCCACTTGGATGCCGAGCTTTTGGTTGATCTTGTAGCGACCGACGCGGGTGAGGTCGTATTTTTTTGCATCGAAAAACAAGCGCTTGAGCAAAGCACGGGCATTCGCAGCCGTCGGTGGATCTCCCGGACGCAACTTGCGGTAAATGTCCTTGAGCGCGGTTTCCTCATCCTTCGCCGGATCTTTCCGCAGCGATTTTAAGAGAATTTCGTCCTCGCGGCCGTCGATGACTTCGCAGCTCTTGTGACCGAGCGCGAGGAGTTGGCGGACGATGCCGATGGTGAGTGGTTCGTAGGCCTTTGCAACCGTGAGCTCGCCGTCGAGAATGTCCTCGAAAGGAACTTTGTGGCCGAGTTCACCTTCGTCCATCGTCTCGCTGAGAGCCAGCGATTCAGGGGAGTAGAAATGGCTCACGATGTCGCGGTCCGTCGGGTAGCCGAGCACGCGCAGGAAGGTGGTGGCTAGGAACTTGCGGCGGCGGCGGCGGCGGTCAAGATAGACGTATAACAGATCGTTGGTGTCGAACTGCACTTCCAACCACGATCCGCGGTCAGGAATGATACGGAAGGAATGAAGCAGCTTGCCATTCAAGTGCTGCGAGGTTTCAAAGCAGATCCCCGGCGAACGGTGAAGCTGGGAAACGATGACGCGTTCGGCACCGTTGATGATGAACGTGCCACGGCGGGTCATCATTGGCAATTCGCCCATGTAAACCCGCTCTTTCTTGGTGCCAGTCTCGTCCTTCAACTTAAACGTCACGTAGAGTGCCGCACTGAAGCTCTCACTGTTGCGCAGCGAGTCGAGGGACGTGATTTTTGGATCTTCAATGTCGTAGGTGACGAAATCGAGTTCGATCGCCTCGTCATAGCTTTTGATGGGGAAAACCTCGCGGAAGACCGCTTGGAGACCTGCATCAGCACGCTCACTGGGGAGCACTTCCTTCTGGAGGAATTCATCGTAGGACCGGCTCTGAACCTCAATGAGGTTAGGCGGCTCAATAACTTCTTCGAATTTTCCGAAATAGAGACGTTCAGCCATGGCGTTTAGTGGTATTCTTCTTACAAATTGAGCCCGAGCCGCTAGCGGTCTCAGGCAGGGTGGATCAAGCGATGAAAAGTTTTGTCGGAATCGGCGGGAAAGTCTCGGTTAGCATTTAGTCTCTCCCGCCGGTCACGACAGAAAATCCCGGAGCGGATTCCTCCGCCCCGGGAAAAATCTGATAAGTGTTACTTGAGTTCGATTTTGGCACCAGCCTCTTCGAGCTTCTTCTTGGCAGCTTCGCCGGCGTCTTTGGCAACGCCCTCGAGAATCTTGGCAGGCGCGCTCTCGACGAGCTTCTTCGCATCTGCAAGACCCAGACCAGGAGCGACTTCGCGGACTGCCTTGATGACGGCAATTTTGTTCGGGCCGCATTCCGTGAGGACTACGTCGAATTCGGTCTTCTCCTCGACAGCTTCGGCGACGGCGGCAGGACCAGCCGCAGCGACTGGAGCAGCGGCGGAAACGCCCCAATGTTCTTCAAGTTTTTTAACGAGATCGACAGCTTCCAAAACGGTGAGCTTGCCGAGTTCTTCTACGAGTGTATCAATATTAGCCATTTTTTTTGTTCTCCTTGTTCGGTGTCGTCGCCCCCAGAGCCTCCGGGGATTTCAGAGCGGCAGCCGCCGCTCCGACGAGGAACCATTGTGGGTTCAGGTGGCAACAAGAGTCGTGGCCACCATCACATCAGATTGTTTGTTTATTCAGCGGCGGGGGCTTCGGTTTCAGCGGGGGCTTCGGCGACTGGTGCCGCTTCGGCCACGGCTTCAGCGGCTGGTGCCTCTTCGGCAACGGCTTCAGCGGCAACGGCTTCAGCGGCGGGGGCTTCGGTTTCGGCGGTAACTTCAGCGACCGGGGCTTCTTCGGCAACAGCTTCTGCGACTGAGGATTCTTCGGATGAGCTTCCGCCGTCGGGGTTGAATTTGGTTTGCACGATGCGAGCGATGCGGGATGCAGGCTCAAGGATCGTAGCCAAGAGTTGCGATAGCACGGCTTCGCGCGATGGGATGTCGGCGATGGCCTTGAGCTTTTCGGCATCGAGCACCGCATTGCCAAGGATGCCCACCTTCATTTCGGGCTTCTTGAATTCCTTTTCGAAATTCTTGATGACCTTTGCGGCGGAGAAGACTTCGGCTTCTCCCATGACGTAGGCCATTTGACCGGTGAGGTCGGCACCGATGTCCGGCATTCCGGCTTCGGCTAGGGCTTTGCGCATGTAGCTGTTCTTGGCGACGGTGCAGTTAGCACCACCCGCGCCGAGACGGTTACGGAGCTCTGTGAATTGCTGCACCGTGAGGCCGGTATAGTCGATGACGATCAGATAGGGCGACGCGTTGACGCGATCCAACAGGCCGTTGATGATGATTTTCTTATCGGGATTCATATGCGTTGGCGGACCGTGGCTTAGGCGGAGGCTTTGGTGTAGGTGGCGGCTTCCAGAGGAATGCCGGGAAGCATCGAGGCGGCGAGCGTCACCGCTTGAATGTAGTTGCCTTTGGCGGAAGCCGGCTTGGCGCGAACCACGCTGTCCACGAAGGCACGGGCGTTTTCTTCCAATTGGGCAGGATCGAAGGAGGACTTGCCGATCGAACCCGAGACGTTGCCGTTTTTATCGAGTTTGAAATCCACGCGTCCGGCCTTCACTTCGCGAACCGCCTTCGCGGTGTCGTCGGTGACGGTGCCGGTCTTTGGGTTCGGCATCAGGCCGCGGGGGCCGAGAATCCGAGCGATTTTCCGAACTTCGGTCATCGCGTCCGGCGTAGCGATCGCGGAATCGAAATCCGTGAAACCTTCTTGGACGCGCTTGATAAGATCTTCATAACCGACGTGTTCAGCTCCGGCGGCGATGGCAGCCTCAGCAGCCGCGCCAGAGGCGAAGACGACGACGCGGACATTTCTGCCGGTGCCGTGTGGCAACGAGACAGAACCACGGACCATTTGGTCGCTTTTCCGTGGGTCCACGCCGAGGTGGAAGGAAAGCGTGACGGTGGGGGTGAATTTCGGCGCCGGGAATTCCTTCACGGTGCTGATTGCATCGGTGAGCGAGTAGCTCTTGCCAGCTTGGACAAGGGCGACGGCTTTTTTGTAGCGTTTGCTGCGGTGTTTTGCCATTTTCGTATCGGTTTGCAGTTCGGGCGGAAATCGCGGGATGCGCTTCCCTCCTGCGGGTGCCGGGAACTCTTGATGAGCGTCCGGCGGTAAAAATTTACATGCCTTCGATTTCAAGTCCCATCTGACGGGCGGTGCCGGCGAGGATGCGGCAGGCGGCTTCCGGGTCCTTGGTGTTGAGGTCGGGCATCTTGATTTTGACGACCTCCATGAGCTGGGCCTTGGTGATCTTGCCAACCTTGATCTTGTTTGCTTCCTTCGAGCCGGAAGCGAGTCCCGCAATCTTCTTGAGCAGATTTCCTGCGGGGGGCTTCTTGGTGATGAAGGAAAATGACTTGTCCTTGTAAACCGAAATCACGACCGGGAGCACATCTCCCACTTGGGACTGTGTGTTCGCGTTGAATTCCTTACAGAACGCCATGATGTTGACACCTGCCTGACCGAGGGCTGGGCCGACGGGAGGTGATGGATTGGCGGCTCCGGCTTTGATCTGGAGCTTGATGATTTTGACGACTTCCTTGGCCATAAAATTGTGCGGTTATTCTTGCGGGAGAGGGGTGGTTGTATATTCGGGACTGCGCGTCGAGACAATTATGATCTTATTGCTCTTTATGCTCTTTCGACCTGCCAATACTCGAGTTCGACCGGCGTGCTGCGTCCGAAGATCGTAACGGAGACGCGCAGCTTGCCGCGTTCTGGGTCGATTTCTTCAACCACACCGTTCTGACTCTGGAACGGACCATCGGCCACCTTCACGGTATCGCCGACTTCGAAACTGATGGCAGGACGCACGCTTTCTTGGCGTTCCTTGATTTGCGAAAGCATCGCCTCGACTTCGCGTGGCCGCATCGGCGCGGGGCGGTCTTTCGTCCCTGCGAAGCCGATCACGCCTTCCATTTCTTTGATGAAAAACCAGGTCTTCTCGACGAGTTGGTTGTCCTCGGTGGCGAGGTTCATGTTGACAATGATGTAGCCGGGAAAGAACTTCTTCTTCGTTTCCGTCTTCTTGCCACGGCGGATCTCGGAGACCATTTCGGTCGGCACGAGCACCTCGCGGATGTATTCGGTCATGCCCTCCGCCTCGGCGGTGCGGGCGATCCGGTCACGGACCTTGCCCTCCTGGCCGGAAAGGACTTGGACAACGTACCATTGGTCGCGGAATGTGCTGGTTTCTGACATGACGGTTCGGTCGGAGATGGATTAAAACAAAGTGGGCAGCGGATTAACTGTTGCCACGGGTGAATAGGTAATCCGCCAAATCGTTGAGGAAACCGACGATTTGGACGTGGAAGAAATCCCAGAATTGGACGAAGCCCGCGAGCAGGATCACAGCGATGAGGACGACGACCGTCGAGTCCACCAGTTCTTTGTATTTCTTCAGACCCTTGATTTTCGGGTCTGATTCCCACGGCCAGCTTGCTTTGCGGAGCTCGCCTTTTACCTCGCCTAGGAAATTTGAAATTTTGGAAAACATGATGTCGTTTGACGGTGATACTGGAATGGAAAGTGGCACGGCAGGAGGGACTTGAACCCCCAACACTCGGTTTTGGAGACCGATGCTCTACCAATTGAACTACTGCCGTTTTGAGGCGAATCGAGGGCAGCCCGTTTTGACCGGGATGCCCCTGATTCTAGCTTTGGCTTCCCGCTTGTAGGCGGAAATCAAAGCCCTTAATTTTTTTACTTGATGATCTCACCCACGCGACCCGCACCGACGGTGCGACCACCTTCGCGGATGGCGAAGCGCATGGTTTGCTCCATGGCGATGGGGGTGATGAGTTCGACTTCGAGATTGATGTTGTCGCCCGGCATCACCATTTCAACGCCTTCCGGGAGCTTGATGCTGCCGGTCACGTCGGTGGTGCGGAAGTAGAACTGAGGACGATAGTTAGAGAAGAACGGGGTGTGACGACCACCTTCTTCTTTCGAGAGCACATAGATCTCCGACTTGAAGATCGTGTGGCCCTTGACAGTGCCTGGCTTGGCGATGACTTGACCGCGCTCGACATCGTTCTTTTTCAAACCACGTACGAGGAGTCCCACGTTGTCACCGGCACGACCTTCGTCGAGCAGCTTGCGGAACATTTCGATGTCCGTGACGGTGGTTTTCTGCGTGTCACGGATGCCGACGATTTCGACTTCCTCCATCTTCTTGACGATTCCACGCTCGACGCGACCGGTGCAAACCGTGCCCCGGCCTTCAATCGAGAACACGTCTTCGATCGGCATGAGGAAGGTTTTGTCGATCGGACGCTCAGGCTCGGGGATGTAAGAATCCACCGCGTCCATGAGTTTCATAACGTTTTCCATCTGGGCGGTATCGCCGTCGAGGGCCAACTTCGCGGAGCCCATGACGATCGGGATGTCGTCACCGGGAAATTCATACATGGAAAGGAGGTCACGGACTTCCATTTCCACGAGTTCGAGGAGTTCTGCATCGTCCACAAGGTCAACCTTGTTCATGAATACGACGAGGGCGGGCACGCCGACCTGACGGGCGAGCAGGATGTGCTCGCGGGTTTGGGGCATAGGACCGTCCGCAGCGGAAACGACGAGGATGCCACCGTCCATCTGCGCCGCGCCGGTGATCATGTTTTTCACATAGTCGGCGTGACCTGGGCAGTCCACGTGAGCATAGTGGCGCTTGAGGGTTTCATATTCCACGTGGGCGGTGTTGATGGTGATCCCGCGTTCGCGCTCTTCCGGAGCAGCGTCGATATCCGCGTAGCTCTTCTTTTGGGCGAGACCTTTTTCCGCAAGCGTATTGGTGATCGCTGCGGTGAGGGTGGTTTTGCCGTGGTCAACGTGACCGATAGTTCCGATGTTTACGTGCGGCTTGTTGCGCTGGAATGATTCTTTAGCCATGGTGGTTTGTTGTTCTGCTTGAGACGGTTGAGACGATATTGAGATTTTTCGAGGTACCCTGGAGCTCGCGGGGGGAATTGAACCCCCGACCTCATCCTTACCAAGGATGCGCTCTACCCCTGAGCTACGCGAGCAATCTTGAATGTTTAGCTCTTCCTTCGATCCGACAAAAACACCGCGACCGATCTACGTTAGCGAGACTGGACGCGGCACCCCTGAGTGGTTGTGGGGAAGAGCGGCGGGACAGTAGCAAAGTCGATCACCCTGTCAAAAAAAATCTCCACGAAAAGAACATTTATCCAAATCCCTTGAAAATGTGGACCTTAGATACGTGGTGAGAGCTTGCCTAACAACCAATCCCGTATTCGCTCTTTGGCAACAGCCCCTGAGTTTCTGATCCATGGAAATACCACTCCTCGCAAAATTCGACACTTTTGATGGGATTGTTTCCGCCTTCACCCACCTGATTTTAGCCGCCACCGCCCTGCGCGGTCAAAGCGTGACCCGCCCGCCGGAGGCAAGCAGCCCGATCATTTTAGTCGGCGATTCCACCGTTGCATCCGTGGGTGACTGACAGACGAGGATCATTTGAAATGTGTTTTTGATTGGACAACGATCCGGACTCCCCCACCCTGTGCGGGCCGCTCCCCGGACGGTCGCAGTTTCGCGCAAGCGGAGGTGAGGAAAGTCCGGACACCACAGGGCAACGCGCCTCATGAAAGTGAGGGATGGGAACCGCGAGGAACCTAGACGGAAAGTGCAGCAGAAAGATACCGCCGATGGCTCGACGCAAGGAGGGCACAGGCAAGGGTGAAATGGTGGAGTAAGAGCCCACCGCGAATCCGGGTAACCGGACGGCACGGCAAACCCCGCGTGGTGCAAGACAGAACAGGGGATGAGCTGCCCGCTCATTGATCTCCGGGTATTAGTCGCACTCTGCGCAAGCAGGGCACTCCGCCTCGGCGGGGTGAGAGAAATGGCCGTCCAGCCTCGCAAGAGGGGGACAGAATCCGGCTTACAGGGGAGCGGCACTCCCCCCATTTTTTTGAACATCAATCAGCGAAAGCTTAACGCTGAATATCGAAGTGAGGTTCGCCTTAGGAACGTCGGTTTCCCACCTTTTGACAACTTAATTTGCAAAATTTAATAATTAACTTTCCTTAATTATTAAAAATTTCGCTCCGCCACAAAGTTGTAACTCACTGTATTTCAATGGAATTCTAAAATCCGTAAATTTACAGAATTTTAAAAATGATCAAGGTTTGCCAACCTTCCATTCGTAGGCTTGAATTTCGACGTTCCCCCCAACTCATGAAAACGCCCGTGCCCCCCCACATGGCTCTCCTCGTTCTCAGCATGATCGCTCCGCTTTCTGCTCAGAATATGGTCAGCGCCCTCCGCCCCTCCGAAGTCAGCATCAAAGCGGATGCCATCGAAGGTAATAGCAATCAAAGCTTTGCCGAAGGTTCCGCCCTTCACGGCAAGTACGAGGTTCCTTCCGTCAAGAAAGCTCAAGGCGATCTCTCGGATGGGAAGTCGGTTTACGCCGCGCAAGATTCCGCCACCCTCGAAACGCGGGCTTCCAGCCAGCAAAAAGTGGAATCAGTGGTCGATCTCAACTTGCTATGCAACCCATCTCCCTATCGCAAGGTCGCGGTGAGCACCGCTACCAAGCCCTACGAAATTGCCACTGACAGCCTGCAAACCGGGCTCGCGCTGATTTCCGCCGTTTACCGTGAATCCGGTAAGGCGGAGGCGGGCAAGGATTGCACGAAGGTCGCACTTTCCGTCGAACAACGCATTCGATTGGATGTATCCAGAGTGCTTGAAGTGGTCGAATCCGAAGTGGGTGCCAATCCAACCTGTGCCTGCGAGATCGTGAAATCCTCGATCAAAGCCAGCGACGCAGACGTCAAGCAAGTGGTGGCCATCGTCCAAGCCGCCATCACCGCTTCTCCTGAAAACATGCGGATCGTCTCCCAGTGCGCGATCGCTTCCATGCCGGAGTCCATTACCGAAGTGCAGGCATTGCTCGCCAAGCTTGACCCAAATAGCGGCGACGCGGGTGCCTACAGTTCGAAGAGCGCGAAGAGTTCCAAAAGCGCGAAGAGCGCCAAGGTGGCCATTTCCGCTCCGGAAATCCCGAATCCCCTCGACCTGCCACCTGCCTATCCTCCTATCCCGCCAATCATCCCACCGCCGGTCACCACCGTAAATCCAGATCCGCATCCATGTCACTACTCGATGCGTTGATCGGATAAGCCATCCGCTAACAGTGGGACACGGCTCCTAGGGAATCTCCAAGAACCCGGCACACGATTGATGTGCCGGGTTTTTTATTGGAAAAATGCCACGGTTTTCTGTCGTTAAAAAAAATCGCATTTTCCTGCTATTGGCGGATTGACAACCCGCTTCCGATACCTAGAGTTCGCGCCCCGAGCCGAGTACCGGACGGATTACGAACCTTTATCTGAGGCCCAAGCCATGAGCAAACGCACCTATCAGCCATCCAAGCGCACCCGTAAAAACCAATTTGGCTTCAGGGCCCGCATGGCCACCAAATCCGGCCGCGACATCATTCGCCGCCGTCGTCAAAAAGGCCGCAAGCGCTTGGTTCCCAAGGGCGTTGAAATCCAATACAGCCGCCACACGACGCAGCACGGTGCCTGATTCACCGGGCCCGCGCCGCAACGGGAGCCCACAGCATCCCTGCCATGCGACTCCCGCGGACATCCAGCATCACCCGCCGCGAAGATTTCGCGCGGGTCAAGAAAACCGGTCAGGCGAAAGCTGGCCGGTTTGTTATTTTAAGCACCCTGCCCGATCCCACTTTGCGGACCATCCGCACTGGCTTCATCACCACCAAGCGCAGCGGCAAGGCGCACGACCGGGTCCTCCTCCGCCGCAGATTCCGCTCTCTTGTGCAAGCATACGCTCCCGATTTTTTTGAACTCCGCCGCTACTTGGTCACTATTGCCCGCCCTAACGCCGCCCAAGCGACATACGCGGAGCTCGAGGCCGACTGGGTCCGACAGGCCCGCCGCCTCGGCATTCTTCCACGAATTGGCCAAGCACCGTGATCTCGCGCCTCCTCCGTTTCCTGATCCGAGTGCTGATCCGTTTCTATCAACGGTTCCTCAGTCCGCTGCTCCATTTAGCCGCCGGACCCGCTGGCGGTTGCCGCTACACGCCCTCATGTTCGAACTATTTTCTGCAAGCGGTAGAACTCCACGGCCCCGGTCGTGGGTCGTGGTATGGAATTTGTCGGATTTTCCGCTGTCATCCATGGGGTGGGTCCGGTTATGACCCCGTTCCGTCGCCCCGAACTGCGGACACCCCTTCTCATTCCTGCTCATCCCATCGCGAATCACCCCGCATCTAACATCACTCCACGCCTCCATGTACGATCGAAAAACTTGGGTGGTTCTCGCCCTCTGCGGCGGACTGCTTGCCGCCAATTTCTACTTCAAGCCGAAGCCCCCAGCAGAGCCTCCTGCAGTCATCCAAGAGACGGCAAAACCAACCGATACCTCACACGCCGATCTCACCGTCGAGCCACCACCGCCGCCGACCGAGGAGGAGACCGTGACTCTCGAAAGCTCCGAAGTTATTTTCACACTAACTAACATCGGCGGCGGCGTCAAATTTGCCGATATCAAAAGCCAGTTCAAAGTCGGCAGCAATTCAGATCCGGTCCGGATCAACCTGCACGGCTCTGGCCCCATCGGTGGTCTCGCCGGGGCTGGCGACAACCTCGAAAACATCGCTTACGCCTACAAATCCGACGAATCGGTGGCGGGCAAAAAAGCCGTCTATATCGCCAAGCTCGCGTCGGGCCTCATCGCAAAAAAAACCTTCGCCCTCGTGGATTCCGACAAGCCAGGCTCCCCTTACCTGTTGGATTTTGATCTCAAGCTTGAGAACGCCTCCACCAAGGCCGTCAACATCAACCAATGGAGCATCTTCCTCGGCGAAGCCTCCCCGCTCTATCAGGCGGAGGTCGGCCAGCAGACAGGCGTTTTCTGGCGGGAAAATGGTGGCATGAACTTCAGAGATAGCTCGTTCAAGGATTGGTGGTTCCAATCCGCAAAATCCACCATGAAAAACGTGGGCCAACAGCCAGTTGATTTCGCTGGGGTTTCCAGTCAGTATTTCGCCACCGCGATTCGCCCCAAAGCAGCACTAACCACCAATGTTTGGGCCGCAAAAGATCTGATCAACCTCACTCCAGAGGCGAAGCCCGTCACCTCCGTCCGTGCCGGCATCCAGCTCCCCACCGCCACCCTTGCGCCCAGCGAACTCCAGACAGTCAGCTACTACATCTTCATCGGTCCCAAGCACAATCCCCTCCTCCGCAAAATGGAGGACAACTGGGGCGACGGCTGGGGCGATGTCATGCAATATGGCTGGTTCAGCATTGTTTCCCGCACCCTCAATTTCATTCTCAACTCCTACCACAGCCTCCTCGATAAGGTCGCTGTGAACTGGTCCTGGGGCCTCGCCGTCATCTTCCTAACCATCACCGTTCGCGTCTGCATCTGGCCACTCCACGCCAAGTCCACACACACGATGAAGAAGATGAGCAAGCTCCAGCCGAAGATGGCGGAAATCAAAGCCAAATACGCGGATGATCCTAACAAGATCAACACCGAAACGATGGGGCTCTACAAGAAATACGGCATCAATCCACTCGGCGGCTGCCTGCCGATGTTCATCCAGATCCCGGTCTTTTTCGGCTTCTATCGGATGCTGCAATACGCGGTCGAGCTGCGCGGCCACAGTTTCCTTTGGATTCATGACCTTTCCCAGCCAGACACCCTCACCCACCTCTCATTCCTCAACAATCTTCCGCTCAACATCCTGCCAATCATCATGGCGATCACGAGCTTTTTACAAATCCGCATGACCCCGAAAACCGGCGATGCGACCCAGCAGAAAATCATCATGTTCATGCCGTTCATGTTCTTTTTCTTCTGTTATAACTTCGCCTCCGCCCTCGCCCTCTACTGGACCACCCAGAACATCTTCTCCATCGGCCAGACCTGGCTCATGAATAAGATCCCCGAACCGGAACTCAAGGCACGCACCGGCAGCGATAAAAAATCCTGGGCCCAGCGCATGGTCGCCCGCCAAGCGGAAATGGACCAGCAGCGCAAGCAAGGTGCCACCAACGGTATGCGCGACGCCACACCCGATAAGAAAAAGCCGCGCCCCCCGCGCACCGGCGGCTGATCCGCAAAGTGGCTGGAGCATGCCTGCTCCCGACCATGATCGTAGCGTCTCCGCTCCGATTCTTCTTCTCACCCCACGCTCTCAAACACTCCGCCGCCTAACAAGCTGCCGCCCTCGTAAAACGCGCAGATCTGCCCCGCCGCGAGCGCCCGTTGCGGGCGTTGAAATTCCAGCCGGACCCTGCCATCGCCTATCGGCTCTAACACCGCCGGCTCCGCCTTCGCGCGATAGCGTGGTTGGGCCTCGATCCGCCGCTTCGTGTCGAACGATTCATGCAGCGCAGACAGCGTGCCGACCGTGCATTCCCGCGCATAAAGCCCGGCCGATTCCAGCGCATCCCAGCCGACGATCAAGCGGTTTCTCGCCGCATCCTTGCCCACCACCACGTAGGCCATGCCCTCGCGTGGCGAGGCAACACCGTGACCTTTCCGCTGGCCCAGCGTGTAAAGATGCAGCCCATGGTGAGTGCCTAACACTTTGCCTGAAAAATCGACGACCTCCCCCGGCGAGTCCGCCACATAATGCCGCAGGAAATCGCTCATTTTCACCTGCCCGAGAAAGCAAATCCCTTGGCTGTCCTTCTTTTCCGCCACCGGCAGATTGAACCGACGGGCCACCTCGCGGACTTCCGGCTTGAGCATTTCCCCGGTCGGAAATAACGCGTGCGCCGCCTGCCGCTGGGTCATCAGGGATAAAAAATAACTCTGATCCTTATTCGGATCCGCCCCGCGCAGGATGGCTGCCGTGCCGTCCGTTAGAGTCCGCCGCCGCGCGTAGTGACCCGTCGCCACCTGCTCGAAGCCCTGTGCCAGCGCATAATCCAGAAACACCCCAAATTTCATCTCCCGGTTGCACCACACATCCGGATTCGGCGTGATCCCCGAGCGATAGCCTGCCACCAGATAGTCAACGATCCGGTCCTTGTAAGAATCGATCAAGTCGATCACCCGAAACTCGATGCCCAGCGTTTTCGCCACCGCCCGCGCATCCTCGATGTCCTGCTCCCACGGACAATCCCCCGGAATTCCCTCGTCGTTGATCCAGTTCTTCATGTAGCCCGCCGCCACCTCATGCCCCTGCTCCACCAGTAGTGCCGCCGCCACCGCGCTATCCACGCCGCCTGATAGACCCACCAACACCTTCGCCATGCGGGAAAGGTGAACCTTGAACATCGAACGTCCAACATCGAACGTCGAAGTGTGAGAAATTTCTCCTCCTCTCTCGATTAAGAACGTTCACGGCGGAGCAGGGCAAGGAGGCCGAGGCCACCGATCAATGAGGGGTGCCGGACAAAAAAGTTAGTGGGTAGGGAATTTTGATCAATTTGACCATCTTGGTGCTTTGCTGTGTTCTTGGGTGAGATGGTTTCGCCGGGTTTTCCAGGCTTCCTCGAAGTGGGGGCCGAGGATGAGGCAGCGGAGACTCAGTATGTTTTCGGCACCGGGTTCGCTCCAGAACATGCCGGATTGTTTGAGGCGGCGACCGACGGCGGTCTTGCATCCTGCTTCGATGACTCCGCTGCCAATGAACCAGCCTTGGGACTGGTAGTATGGGGTCAGAGACGAATGCCACGGTTTTAAGCGGATTCTCGGGATAAAAAGGTAGTCGGAAATCCGCCGGTCTGGTTAGATCGTGTGTGACCAACAACCAACCTTTCCTG
>JAYVNM010000167.1:0-29179 GCA_043758445.1 Akkermansiaceae bacterium
ATTCTCCGAACCTCATCGACCATAGATGTGCGGATGTATTTGGATCGTGTTTTACCGTCTTCCTTAAACGTCAGTGAGAACCCGCCTCGCGGTCCCTGAGAAGTGACCGATCCTGCGAGGAAATCGAGATTGGCGTGGAGACGCTCCAAGTCCCAGAGTTTGACTGGCTATGGGTGGGGTATATGGATTCATGCTTGCCATTGATAGATGCTCTTCATTCGAAATATTTTAGATACTCCATGATGACAAGAATCTACCCAATCACACACGGCACCAGCACCCCATCGCTCATGCCGTGGATCTTCTTCTTGTCTGCCGGGACGATGGTTGCTAGACAGCCGCCGAATTTGGTTTGGCCTGCGTCATTGGTGAAAAAATAAGGACAGATCCGCACTCGGCCCTGCATCATTTCCACCGAGCCATCATCGCGGAAAACCGGGTGCTCGATCCGCCGACCCTCGCGGAATTCTTGGAGAATCCACGGCTGCTCCGACGACTGATCAAGCGCAGTGTGCAGCCGCTCTGACCATTCCGCAGCGGGCATGTCGTGGCCGATGAACACCCCGCGCGAACCCCAGGCGGTTTCGTGAAAACCGCTGACCTTGAGCACAAGTTGGCGCTCCTTCTGGCTGAAATCCGCCACTTCGTCCCACGAATGCGCGTTGAGCCGGGGCAGGGCGGCGTGAGGGGGCAGCGGTTCCGGATCGAGCACCCAACCGAACGGCACCAACTGGCGGAGTCGCTTGAGATGGCTGCCGCGCAGGGTTTGCTCCCAGACTTTTTTCAGGGCTGGAGACCACAGCAGCGCCAGCCAGAGCTTGTCTTCCAGATGGGGCTTGAAGGGGGGCGTGATGCGGATTTCCCCAGCCGCTGCTTTTTCCGCCAGCCGCCGTGACGAGGCAATTGACTCCCAGTCGAACAACTCAAAAAAACGATAGAGCGCTTGGCCGTTAGGCTCGTATTCCTCGGCGGAAGCGACCTTCCACGCCGCGCCCAGTTCGCCGGCGAGCCACTCCATTTCCGGGCGGTAATCTTCCGCTTCCTCAGACACCAGCACCGTGCCCCCCGTGGGTAGCAGCGTACGGAAACCCTCGACCATGCCGTTAGCACCGCCTAACACCTGATAACCCGCCTTGGCATACACCTGCGACAGCCAGGCCGTCACCCCGATGCCTCCCGGCACGCTGTCCAGTTCGGTCATGGCGAATCCCGTCTCGGTTAGAATAAGGTCCGGCCGGATGACCCGTGGAAATTGCTCCGCCATCGACGGCTCTCGTTGCAGGCGAGCCAACCAGTCTGGCTTGCCCACGTCCAACAACTCCGCCAGCCACTCCGGCAGTTTGCCGGTGGCGCTGCGCCGATAGAGTCCATCGCAGGCTTGTTGGAACCGGGCCAGCGGATGTCCCAGCGACAGGATCTGTCGGCCCTCTGCCGGGGTTAGTCTCAGCGGCTCGGGCGACCAACGCCACGCGCCACCGCCGAACAACCCACCTGGCGGCAGGCCGTCGCGCAACTCAGAAAGTCTCAATCCCGTCACGAGCCGAACTTCCACCGCCACCGCGCGCTTGCCAAGAGATTCTTCAGGCTTGCACCCGATCCCTAAATCGCGCTCAGTGGTAGGACCGACGATGACCGAAGTTCTCAGTTACGTTTGCCCGTTTTGCGAGCGCGAGGTCCGCGTCGGGCAGCCGTGTCCCGGTTGTGCTAAAAAAATCAGGAAAACGCCGCGTGCGAAAAAATCCTGGGAACAGGATAAGGCTGCGGATGGCCTCGATCTGCCGGATGAAGATTTCGATTACGACGATTTCGTGGCCCGCGAGTTCGGCAAATCCCCGCACCGGCAGACCAGGCTGAAATGGTATTGGTGGGCCTTGGCCGTGGTGCTGTTAGCCGGTATGGTCGTCGGGGTGCTCTGGCTGCGATGAGCCTCAGAACCGCATGTCATCGTCGTCGAAGTCCGCATCATTCCGCATCTCACTCAGCGACGGTTCGGCACCTGCGGAGGCCTTCGATTTCGGGGCTGCGGCGGACGAACTGTCAGCCGATTGGATTTTCCAGCAGGAGAGATTCACGAAATACTTTCCATTGTATTCGTTACCGCGGATGTCGAAGCTGACCTGCACATCCTCGCCCGATTTGAACGAATCGAGGGCCGCGCATTTGTCTTTCACCATCTCGAATTTGAGATCCTGCGGATACTTATCATGCGCGGTGGTGACGACGAATTCCCGCTTCATGAATCCGCTGGGGAAATTTTGCACCTCGTTGATCACTTTGATTTTACCCGCTACCTCATACATGCCACGAATGTTTCAGCCCATGCCGGGATGTCAAACCTGCGGACCGGAAATTATCAGATTTATTTCCACTCAATGTAGCACCCGCGTGCGGCGGAAACTAAGCGGCCATTACACGCGCTCGCGGATTTCCCGGAACATCACCACGCCCCAAACCGCCATTGCTAGCAGTATGGCCCCGGCGATGATCCAGCCAGCCGCTACTGCCGTGCTGGAAAAAACCATGAAGGCGAGCACCATCAAACCCATCCACAACAGGCACGATGCCACGAGGAGGATTAGAATTTTCGGAAGTTGGAGTGATTCATTCAATGTCTCTTGATTATCAACTCAGCCCCGGACCGCCAAGCATTCTTTTCAATATTACGCGAACACGTAGGCTTACGATCAAGAAAACTCCACCGACTTTAGGCGCTGTGGGGTTTTTATGAAAAAGGCCAGTTTACTTGGACTGCCCGGCGAGAGCGTTCTTGCCTAGCGCCTGCGGCCGAGGAGGCCGAGGCCCCCATTCGAGAAAACTACGATCCAGCCTTTTCTTTACATCGTAGGTCCTCAATAGCGAGCGTTTGTGTTCTTAAACCGCTTGGGCCGATCAGGCTCCCATGCCCGCGGCAATCTACATTCCTTAACAACGGCCAGCATCCCCTCAGTCTTCCGTGATGAACTTTAAATCCGGATGGTGTCCGATTCAGCGGGTGCCCCTTGCTCATCCACGAAAGCGACAGCCACGGGCAGGTCGATCAAGGTGTTGGCGGCGCTGGAGCAATGTCCCGGCAGCACCTTGGCGGACTTTTATGATCCTGTTTCGATGCCGCCCAAGCTGGCCAAGGCCCATGAACTGCTGGATCGCGCGGTGGACCGTTGCTACCGGAAGGAGACCTTCCTCACGGACAGGTGGATCAGAAATTCCACACAAGATAGCACTGGCCAGAAGGGGCGGGGCCACCGTGCTGATTCTCGCGGAGCGAGTGGCTGATACTGGCTTTGAGCGACCAGTTGGCGTTGAACGTGTAAATCGCACCGAGCGTCGTGAGTAGGTTCCATTCCTTTTTGTGGTCCAGCGGCACAGTCGCGAATAACTCGGTGCCGAGTGCGAAGTGGGGGTTGAAATTATACAGCGTGCCGATGCCGGCGTAACCTACATCCGTCGCTGCGTCATCGAACGCCCATTGATAACCAGCCTCGCCCCAGTGATACCATTTGCCGACAGTCTTGCCGAACTGGATGGGAAGCTGAAAGCGCCACACGCCGTCGCCAAGGCCGCGATCCTCGTCGGCGGTGGGGAAATAGACTTTGGGCGCAAGACCGATGGCGGGGAGCCACGACATCGGATCTTCGTCGAGGAAGCGCCACTTGACTTTGAATTCCGTGTCGCCGTAGCCGGACGCATCGGTGCCGACCTGCGGCCAATTTTGCTTGGTGTAAGTGGTGAGGTTGAGCCGCAAGTTGGAAACCACGGCGTAGTTCCAGTCAAGCACCTCAGTGAGGTTGTCGCCGCCGGAGTTGTGCTCGGCGGTTAAGCCCAGCTTGATTTCCCAACCGGGCGAAAAATTCGGGTCATCCGTGTAGAAGGGTGAGTCCGCACGAGCGTGATCGCCGAAGGAGAATGGAAAAGCGATGGCGAAAGCCCAAAAGACTTTCCGCAGCCCGGTGCGTGGAGTGCGTGGTTTCATGCGGAAGTAAATGATGATGCCGGTCACCGTCAGCGTAAACAGCAAAACGCCCCAGACCATGCCCAGCACCATCCCGCCATCGCCGAAAGCCTCGCCGGAATGAAGCCGGAGGATCAACGAATCCTCCGCGTAATCCTCGACAGCCAGAATTTCGCCCGTGCGGGCGTGGACGGTAATGCGTCGTCCCGCCTGCTGTCCGTGCGGGCCGAAAAAGAACGTGATGGTCGGTGCATCGCCCTTTAATTGCCAAACCATTTTGTCGAGCGGTTGCTCACCCGCCTGGGAAGCGGCAGCCACGCGGGCCTTGTCAAAAGCCGCACCAAACTCTGCGCCCACGCTCTGCGCGGTGACCGACGAAGCGAGGTCACGAATGCGCTCGCGCTCCGCTTCCTCCGCGCCGAAGAAATGAACGCACTCCAGCCAGACGCCGGTGAACGAAGCGAGAAGGAGAAAAATAGCGGCTGGAACGCCCAGCCAACGGTGAATCTTGCGCATGTTCAGGTTCTATTGGTTGCCTCGTTGTGTTCGTCTCGTGCCGCAGAAAAAACCTCACGGGCCGCATCGAGATTTATCAGGAAGATGCCCAATCCGACAAGCAAATCCGGGCATCAGAAGAATCCCTGCCAACGCCATGCCCACCTGCGAGCGACGACGCGCGCTCCAGCCGAGAGCGTGGCCAAGAGGCACCATTGAGGGAGTCCTCTGCCGCAGTGCCATTGAGATCCACCGCCTGCAAGTTGGCGGCGGCCGCTACCGTTTCTCTGTTCGCCACTAATTTCCGAATTTTCTAGCCGACCTTCACCCCTAAAAGTAAATTTACGACAATTATGAAAACCCTGCTCGCGCTCTTTGTCTCCACTTCCCTGATGACTTATGCGGATGACTCCGTGCATCGCTTTCTCTACATGGCCTCGCCGGATGAGGCACAGATGGAGGCGAGTTCGGGCAAGGGCATCCTGGTGTTCGACATCGACAACGGCTTCAAGTTCGTGCGCCGCATCGCCAACGCAAACCTGATCCCCGGCGTGCGTGGCATGACGGGCTGCCTAGCCACCCATTCGCTCTACTACTCCACCAGCGCACGGCACCTGGGACGCTTTGATTTGGAGACGGATGCCGTGGTCTGGGACAAGGAATTCAGTGGCGGCTGTGATCGTTCCGCCGTGACGCGAGATGGTAGCAAAGTTTTTGCGCCCACGGGTTTTTGGGAAAAGACGGAAAACGGCGGCTTCGTGGTCGTGGATGGGGCGACAGGCAATGAGCTGCGACGCATCAAGGTGGGCCATGGTGCCCATAATAGCATCATGGCTGTGGATGGCTCACGGCTCTATCTGGGCACGACGACGACCCTGACGGTCTTTGATCCGCAGGACGAACACGTGATCCAGCAGATCCCGGAGGTGGGCGAGTCCGGCGTGTTTCCCTACACGATCAATACCGCGCAAACGCTGGCCTTTGTGTGCTTGGGCAAGCATGTAGGCTTCGATGTGGTCGATCTCGTGCAGGGTAAGCCGAGCCACCGCGTGCTGGCGGGTGAAACACCGATTGAGCATCGCACACACGGCGTGGCGCTCACGCCGGACGAGTCGGAATTGTGGATCAGCGATCAGGTGGGAAAAAAACTTTTCATCTTCGATGCCACCCAAATGCCACCCAAGCCAAAGGGTCAGGTGGAACTGAGCATGGGCGGTCATGGATGGGTGAACTTCAGCCTGGATGGCAAGTTTGCTTGGTGCCACACGCCCGATGTGTTTGATGCCCACACCAAGCAGCGGATCGCCACGCTGAAAGACGAGAACGGCAATCCGTTCGCCAGCTCAAAGCTCATCGAAGTTCACCTGCAAAACGGCAAGGTGGTTCGTATGAGCAGCGAGTTTGGGGTGGGGCGGAAGTAGTTATTTTTGCGGATCTCCCTAGCATGATCGCCGTGCTCCGACCGCTGCCAGAAATCACCAAGTGTAATGCACTTGGTAGGTCACGATCTTTTCCTCGTCCGCCTTGATGGTGACTGGAAACTCGATGTTGTGGCTGTCGAGCTTGCGGAAGTCGGTGGACTTCTGTTTGAGCTCCCAGTTATCGAAGCGCGAGAGGTGCTCGACCACGCGGACCTCGACAGCTTCCTTTTTGTGGTTGCGGAGTTTTACTTCGAAGGTCTCGTCCATCCGGTGGTTAGATGAGTCCACTTTGTATTCGGTGCGACGGCGCTCGCCGACTATGTCGAAGGAGTTGCCGAGATAGACGCGGATGGTCTCGTCCTTCGCGGTGTGGTCGATGTTGTTCTCGCCAGTGAACTGGAGCGAACCATCATCATCGCGGCTGTAGAAACGCAGGCGTCCTTTCGGCAGGGCCATGCCGAGGTTGTTCTCCTTGCTGTTCTTAAATTCGCGCAGGGTCCAGACTTTTTTGTTAGTTGGAACACCGTAGTCGCCCTCGCCCCGGAAATAATTCCATGCGCCATAGGTCATGGTGGCTCCATCATAGACATAGATCTTCGGAGCATTCACGCCGGTGCCGCGAATGAACTCGACCTGCTTGGTCTCCTGATCGCGCAGGGTTACCGGCCGGGCGATGGTGTAGAGGTGAAATTCGTCGAAGGCTTTTTCACTAACAGTTGGCTCTGCCGCTTCCATCGCCATCGCGCCTCCTATCATCCGGGCTCCGAGCGCGCGCAACGGCTGCGGCTGCACCTTGTTCACGTCGCCAGCCATGAGTTTCACCTTGGCTTGTTTGAATGCGGTGCCGCTTTGATTGTTGAAGGTAATCCAGCCAACGATGTCGATGGTGTCGCCCTTGTCGGCGGCGACGATGTTGTAGTCCGACTGCCACGAGAGGCCACCGGTGACGTAGGCGATTTCCGCATCAAACTTCGCGGGCTCGGCGGCGTTGATGGTCCATGAAAGTGTCGGGTTGAGGATCGTGTCATCGCCGAGGGCGGGAAAGATCGGCTCGCCCGGCAGGGAGAACTGGAGTTTGTCGTTCACCTTGATGATCGGCTGGGTGGCGGCCAGTCCGCCGGGGCTGTAGCCGCTGCGAATGATGGTGCCCTGCACCGTGCGGTCCGGTTTGTTAGGCTCGTGCGCGAAAAAGTCGATGGTTTTTCCCTCGTTGAGCTTGAGCATCAAACCCGAGGACACGGGGTCGTTGCGATAGGCCTGTTCGAGGATTTGGAATTTCACTTTACCCGCCGAGTCCCGCAGAATGACCGAGTCGGTTTCCGCTAGGGCGGTCATGCTGGCAAAACTGGCTTCGTTGATGCCGGCCTTGAGATCGAGCGGCACGGTGTCGCGGACGACGGCGAAGTTCTGGTTATAAATCGTCAACGCGGGATCGGCGGAGACGGCGGCTGCGGTGCCTAGCAGGGTGAGGATCGCGAGGTGGCGGATTGGATCGGCGTTACAGGTTTTCATAAAGTGCGTGCTGTTTCACCTACCATGACACCCGGATTGGAAAAATCTTAGAAAAAATCCAAAATTCGTAGCTAATCATGAATGCCTAGCCCTTTCAGTCACCCTGTGGCGGTGAGCGAGCACACCATCACCCGGTCGTCCTCAGGCCCGAGGCGATCGCGTTGATCGAGAGCAGCAGCTTCGGCAACAGGGCGTCCGCCTCACTCAGGCGCTCCTCCGCGACGTGGCCACGCCACTCTCTGAGCAGACTGATTTGTTGCTGATGGAGCACGCGCAGCGGAGCCTCACGAATATGCAAGGTCTTCGCCATACGCGGGCGGCGGAGCTGCATCTCTCCTTCGAACAGTTCTGCCAGTAGCGCTTTCGTCCGCTCGAACTCTGCGATGATCCGGCTCAGGAATTTCTCCCGCACCACCGGATCTCTGACTAGGCCAGCGTAGTCGCGCATCAGTTCCAGATTGGCCGAGGCCAGATTGGTTTCCACATTGGTCAACACATAGCTCAGAAAGGTGGACTTGGGCAGGGCTGCTTTCAATGCTGCGAAACCCGCCGCATCCGTTTGCTTCAAGTTCTCCAGCGCCGCTCCCACCCCGAACCAGCCGGGCAGATAGAAGCGCGCCTGAGTCCATGAAAACACCCATGGAATCGCGCGTAGATCGCCGATGGAGAAGCCTTTCTTGCCGGTCCGCCGCGCCGGGCGTGAGCCAATGCGCGAGTTTTCTAACGCATCGATCGGCGTGGCCTGGCGATAGAACTCGATGAAGCCATCTGCCTTGAGAAAGTTTTGATAGGCTGCCTGACTGCTGGCTCCGAGTTTCTCCAGAAACGCCTCGCAGGGATCTGCCATCGGCGGCGAGTGGCGGTGATGCGCGGTGGTGACCGCCGCCCCGGCTAACAATAGTTCCAAGTTGTAAGTCGCGTTCGCCAGGTTCGCATACTTTTGCGCAATCGTCTCACCCTGTTCCGTCATCCGGAAGCCACCGCTCATCGCGCCATAGGGCAGCGCCGCCATGAACCAATGCGTCGGACCTGCGCCGCGTGAAATCGTGCCGCCGCGACCGTGGAAAAAACAGAGTTTCACCTGCTGCTCGCGGCCGATTTCCGTCAGCGCCGATTGTGCGCGTTGCAGTGCGAACTGGGCGGCTAGGATTCCGCAGTCCTTGTTCGAGTCCGAGTAGCCTAGCATGACCTGCTGCGTCGGCAGGCCGTCTTCCTTGGCTTGGGAGCGCTGCGTCAGCGGATGGCTTAGGAAGTTTTTTAAAATCCCCGGCGAGCGGTGCAAGTCATCCATCGTTTCAAACAGCGGCACCACCGGTAAAGGACAAGCCAAGCCGGCGCTTGTCAGCTTCATCAGCCCGGCCTCGCGGGCCAGCAGATAGACTCCTAGCAAATCGGAAAGCTGTCGCGTCATCGAGACGATAAGCGCGCCGAGCCCGGCGGTTCCCCACTCGCTGCTGTGCCGCACCAGCACGCGGTAGCAGTTTAGCACCTCGTCCGCCTCGCCGCCCAAGCGCGCGTCGTCGTGCAGAAATGGGCGGGCGGATGTCAGCTCCGTGTTGAGAATTTCCACCCGCTTAGCCTCTGGCCAGTCCGCATAATTTTCCCCGTCCGCGACACCCGCCGCCGCTAATAACTGACTGATCGCCTTGTCGTGAAACTCAGAGTTCTGGCGGACATCGAGAGTTGCCAGATGGAAGCCGAAAATCTCCAGCTTGTGCCGCAGCGGGCGGATCACGTCCTCCTCTAGCAGGTGGCATCCCGCCGCCGCGAGCGTGCCGGAAAGCAGGTCCAAGTCCGCCACCAGACACGCCGGGTTCTGGTAGCCGGGCTTGCCATGCGTTTGCTCTTGCAGCCGCAGCGCCATGAGGTTCGCCATTTGCCGCCACGGCTCCTCCGCATGGCGATCCATGATTTCAGCGACTTTCTCATGCGCCTTCACCAGCTTCGCCAGTTCGTCGATCCGCGCTTGGAGTTCCGGCGGGACGGGCGTGAGGTAGCGGGAAAGTGTGAGCTGCGAGGCGAGCCCGCGCAGTTCGCGTTGCAGCAGTGCGAAGGCGGAATGGCGGAGCGTTTCCAGAGTGATGGCCGTTACCTCTGGCGTGACTAACGGATGCCCGTCGCGGTCGCCGCCGATCCAAGTGCCGAATCTCAGGTGCGGGATATTGCCGGCCGAGCGCAGCAGATCCAGTGGTAGCCCCGCATCGCGCCACGCCTCGGTGAAATGCACGTCCAGCCGGTTAATCGCGGAGGGGAAAAGATCGCGCAGGTAATGGGTGGCATTTCGCAGCTCGCTGGTGATGTCCGGGCGGACGATGTGGATTTCCGCCGTCCGCCAGAGGATTTCCAGCGTCGTTACGACCCGCTCGCGGATCCGGCGGCGCTCGCGCTCCGTGTATTTCGGATACTCGTTGCGGACCATTTCCTCATACAGCGCCCGGTGACGTTCGCGGATGCTGGAGCGCTTCGCCTCCGTCGGGTGGGCGGTCAGCACGGGTTCCACCCGGACATCCTTGAGCACCGCAAGAATTTCCTCCGGGCCAAGTTTCATCGCCCGCAAGTCCCGCAACGCCTGCGGCCAAAGCCCGCGGATGGACTCCGCGCCCAGTGCTTTTTCCCGCTCGCGGCGAATTTCCGCAGCCACCCGTTCCTCGACCATGTTTAGCAGTTGAAATCCGATTGAGTAAAGCTGCGGCAGGCCTTCCGGTGCCGCGCCCGCGTCCGGCTCGCGGCCCGACCATGGCAGATAGGGCAACAAGGCCGTTTCGCCCGTGCTTTTCAATGCGTCCGCAAGGCAGCCGAGCAGGTATTGCAGCCGCTCATCGATGAGCTCAAATCCTTCCAGCCGGAGCTGTTCGCGGGTAGGGTTGGTTGCGGGGTCGGTCATGCGCACGGCCATTCAAGCACGATCCAAGCCGAAACGGGAAGGGGAGATATTTTCCCTCAATAAATGTCGCGGAAGCGGACCAACACGCCAAATCCCCTCAGAATTTACCACGGAGGGAAAGAGTAAAAAAGGAGGTCACGGCAGAATTTCATTTAATCCAACCCTCTCTTCCCTCCCTTTGTCTCCGTCCCTCCGTGGTAAAAAATCCCATCGAATTTAGGTCTAACTCTGGAAAATCATTTCGCCAGTTGTTGGCTCGTACTAGCCTGCTCTCCCTCTTCTGAGACGATGAAGGTCGTGAATGGGTTGCCGAAGCTGGATCTTTGAACGAGTCCGATTGATTTCCAATGCCATGCGAAATCCTGATGCGTCATTTTTTCCTAGAGCGACCCTCCGCAACCGCCAAACCTTCGCGCCGCCTCGCGCCTCCTGCCACCCGCCGCAAAACAACCCACTAGGCAAGCACCCTGAGCGGGCCGATGGACCGATCTCTTCCCGGTTGACTGCGGCGGGGAAACGCGGCTAGGCTTTCCGCGTGAACGCCATTTCCAACGGAACCTCGCTGCGCCCCCTGCTCCTAGGGTTGGCCTCCCGTTAACTTTTTCTTTGCTTCACTTTCGTTCCCCGGCCCGCCCATCTTGAGGCGTGGCCATTGGTTTAATTCCAACCTGAAATTTTCCTCAAAATGCATCCGACCTCTCTCTCAAAATACCGGCCTTTTCCGCCGGTTTCCCTGCCCGACCGCACCTGGCCGGACCAGACGCTGACCCGCACCCCGCTCTGGTGCTCGGTCGATCTCCGCGATGGCAACCAAGCGCTGCCGCAGCCGATGTCGATCGAGGAAAAATTGGAGTTTTTCGATCTGTTAGTCCGCGTCGGCTTCAAGCAAATCGAGGTCGGCTTTCCATCTGCGGCAGACACGGAGTTCAATTTTCTCCGCCGTCTGATCGATGAAAACCGCATCCCGGAAGACGTGACCATTCAAGTCCTCGTGCAAACCCGCGAGCCATTGATCCGCCGCACCTTCGAGGCAATCGACGGGGCGAAACGCGCCATCGTTCACATTTATAACTCCACCTCCCCGCTCCAACGCCGCGTCACTTTCGGCGATGCGACGCGGGAGTCGATCAAACAAATCGCCGTCGATGGTGCGGAGCTGGTGAAAAAACTCGTGGCCACCGTCCCCCGCACCGAGGTGGTGCTGCAATACTCGCCCGAGTCGTTTTCCGATACCGAACTGGATTTCGCCTTGGAATGCTGCAACGCGGTGATCGATGTCTGGCAACCAACGCCAGCTCGGAAAATGATCATCAACCTGCCGGACACCGTGCAGTGGACCACGCCTAACATCCACGCCGATATGATCGAGTGGATGGGCCGGAATCTATCAAAACGCGACTCGATCCTCATTTCTCTCCACACCCACAACGACCGCGGCACTGGCGTGGCGGCCACCGAGCTCGGCCTGATGGCGGGGGCGGACCGGGTGGAAGGCACGCTCTTTGGCAACGGCGAACGCACTGGAAATTTGGACATCGTAGTCGTCGCGCTCAACCTCAACAGCCATGGCATCGCGACGGGTCTCGATTTTTCCGACCTGCAATCCATCCGCAATGTCTATGAACGCGTCACCCGTCTATCCGTGCCGGAACGCCAACCGTACGCCGGTGAACTCGTATTTACCGCTTTTTCCGGGTCGCACCAGGACGCGATCAAGAAAGGCCTCGACCGCCGTGAAAAGGAAACCGCCACCGACTCTAACATCCCGTGGGGCGTGCCATATCTAACGATTGATCCGCAGGACATCGGTCGTTCCTACGAAGCGATCATCCGCATCAATTCGCAGTCGGGAAAAGGCGGGGTCGCCTACGTGTTAGACCGCGAGCACGGCTTCGATCTGCCCAAGACCATGCACCCGCAGGTCGGCAAGCGCATCTACGATCTGGCGGACGAGCACGGTCGCGAGCTTTCCACCGATGAAATCCGCGAGGCGTTTTTCCACGAGTTCGTCAATCTCGCCAGCCCGCTGGACGTGACGGATTATGAACTCGTCCACCACACTACCGAGCGCGGGCAAGTCCAGTGCAAGGCCGTGGTCACGCTCAATGGCGAGGTGAAAACCATCCAAGGTTTCGGCAATGGCCCGATCAATTCTTTTGTCCACGCGCTCGAAGGCATCGGCCTGAAAGACTTTAAAGTCAGCGACTATCGATCCCACGCCGTGCGCGGTGGCTCGGATGCGAACGCCGCCGCCTACGTCCAACTCCAGTCCGATGACGGCTGCATCCTCTGGGGCGCAGGCGTCGATCCATCCATCGAAATGGCAGGATTAAAAGCACTGGTCACCGCGTGGAATCTGCTGCGGGCGTGACGGATTGATCAAGGATCACCAACGCTGGCCCAACCGCTACTTCGAGAAGCTCGGGCTCTTTTGCCTGCTGGACGCCTGAGAAACTGAATTCGCAAGTCCAGTCCGGAGGGGGAGCGGGGCGAAAGCTACGTTCCTAACACTATCCCGTCAGCGCGTGCGCTTCCCATTTCACCGCGAGTGCTGGATCGCCTCACAAACGGCGGGGAAAATCTGGCGCTTGCGGGAAACGACTCCGGGGGCATGGAACAGTGTTTGGTCGATCCGCTCGAAGGGCAGTTTCGCCAGCGCAGTTTCCTGACCGATGGCGAGGATCATGCTGTGATGCAGTGCCACGTCGGTCACGGCGAGTACGGCGAAATCGTATTTCTGGTGGTTAAAGAGGTCCCGCAGAGCGACTTCCAGCTCATCCCGCCGCGCGGCAAACCCGTGGAGGTCTCGCTCTTCCACTTGGGAAATGCTAAGAGTCAGGCCCTGCTCGGTGAACTCCTTGCGGTCCGCATTGAGAATTTCATCCGGCGTGCCATTGGCGATCAACGAGCCGACGCCGAAGAACTCGTCGGTGAATTTCTTGGGCTCCACGCCCGCCACGCCGCTGAGCCACGTGAGCATCTCGCGGTCCAGCAAGGTGGTGGTCGGCGAGGTCAGACACAGTGTGTCCGAGACGATCCCGGCGCACAGGCACATGGCCACGCTCGGCGAGGGCATCAGGCCACGGTGGAAAAATTTCCGCCCGACGAGCGTGCAGGTCGAGCCGACGGGTTCATTCAAATAACGGATTGGCTCGCGGGAAACGAGGTCGCCCGCGAGGCGATGGTGGTCGATGACCTCGGTGATTTCCGCTTCCTCGATACCATTGACGGCTTGGGCGTATTCGTTGTGATCGACCAGAGCGAGGCGGATTCGCGGGGGATCGACGAGGTCGGATTTTGCGATCACACCGATCATTTTCCCGCCGCTCTGTTCGACCACGGGAAACAAGTCCTGGTCCACGGCGGCTAGGTGTTTGCGCAGGCGGGAAATAGGCTCGACGGCCCCCACCGTGATAAATTTTTTCTCCATGACGTGCCGCACCGTGCGGGAGCAGCGGATCAGGGTCGAGGCGCTGGCGGTGTCCTGATGGCAGCTCAGAACGACCACGCCTTTGCGGGCGGCGTAGGCGGAGAGTTCATCGGACACCGGGTTGTCGCCGGTGACGAGTAGGGCGCGGGCGCCGTGGTCGATCGCGTAGCGCTGGACGATCGGGCGGTCGCCGCAAATCACCAAGAATCTTCCGATATTTCCATCCTTGATGGCCTGCTTTAGACGAAGGTCCACGGTAGTTTGGGAGGACGCGCCAACGAGCAGGATTAGGTCTTCCTCCAGCTCCGGCGGCGGCAGTTCGGCACCGAGGCTGCGGGCTTCAAGTGTGTCCGCGAGTTTGGCCAAGGAAACATGGATGGTCCGCACGCTGAGGCCCTCAGTGTCGGCGGGAAGCAGCAGTTTGAGTAAGTCAAAATAACGGAGAATGCCGCAGAGATTGCCCTCGTCATCCTCGACCGGCACACAGCGGATCTCGGCAGTGAGCATCCGCCGGTAGGCTGTTAGAAAGGTGTCGGCCACGTTCACCTTGATGACCTTGCGGTGACAGATCATGCCGGTATTTACGCGCACATCAGTCAGCAACATCGGTGCTTCCAAGCCTGCGCGTTCCAGCACCCACTTCGTCCGTTGGGAAATTTCCCCGCAGCGCGCGGCGAGGGAGTCCGGCTCCTCGCCCACAGCCCGGAGCAATGCGGCGTAGCCGATGGCCGAGCAGATTGCATCGGTATCCGGGTTCTTGTGGCCAATAACGTAGAAGGGTGACATGGGTGGGGTGGGCGGGCTATTTTCTTAACTCTCTGGCGAAGATAGAGGGAAGCGGGTGGACATCAAGCGACTTCCGACGGCTAATTCCGGTATTATCCGGCAATGTTAAGGCCCACGCTCAATGATCGATCGTCACGCCCATTTCCCGTTTTAGGGTATATTTGCGATTGGCATGATCGCCTCGTTGATTCTATCGGCTTTGATTTTCCGCCCCACGTGAGAAAGTGGCGGGATGATCTGAGCCTAGGGTTTCGGCTCGGGCACGTATTTCAACCGCGAGGCCACATCGGGATTGAGATTCGCGGTGGCCAGCCAGCCTTGGAGGGCGGCAGGATCGAATTGTCCCCAGCGGTTCAGCACGCGGACGAGCGCGGCTTGGCTGCGGGTGGGATCCGCGATCTGGCGGGTCATTGAGATGGCGTCGAGCGGTTGGGATTCCACGAGCACGGTGGAGGCCACGCTGCGGATGTGATCGGCATCTGCGCCGGCGGGCTGGCTATTTACCCAGGACGTGATATCCGTGGGGGAAACGGCGGCCCAGGTGAGAACGGCGTTATTGTAGGCAGATTTCTTTTCTGGGGAATCCGGGAGCGCGCGGGTCCAGGCGATGGCGTTTTGCGGATCGATGCTGGCCCAGGTGGTAGCGGTGGATTGGATCGCTTGGGCACGGGCCTCGCCTGGACCCATGCTGGCCGCCCATTCTGCGGCCGTTTTAGGATCATGGGCGGCCCACAGCGCGGTGAGGGTGCCGGCGGTAAGGGCTTGGGTGTCTCCGGTTAATTTCCCGACCCATAGTGATGCGGCCTGAGGATCCTGATTCCCCCAAGCGCCGATGAGAGCCTGCGCCACTTCCCCACCGCCGGGTTTGTGGATCTGTTGGTCCACCCATTTCACCGCGTCATCCACGGATTGCGCGCACCAGGCGGCGGCGAGGGTCTCCATCGCGCCGGTCTTGCGATCGCCGGAATCTAGGGAATCAATCCACTTGGAAGCTTCGCCGGGGTCCTTGTTTGCCCAGATGCCGACGAGTGCTTCGGTGGCACCAGCGGAAAGCACCCCATTCGGCAATGAGGAAATCCAGGCGGCGGCAGCGGCCGGGTTGTTATCGGCCCATTCGCGGGTGATGGCGGTGAAGGCGTCTGCGGCGAGCTGGCCGTGTAGGTTGGTAGTGGCCCATTTGGAGGCTCCGGCTGGATCCACTGCGGCCCAACCCGCGGAAGCTGCGCCAAAGGCATCCCGCTGTGAACTTCCGGCAGGCAGAGTGGCCGCTAATTCCATGGCCTTGAGTGGCTCCGTTTTGGCCAGTTCCCGCAGCAGTCCGTCGATGAAGGCGGTGCGCTCTGCCAGATTCGTCATGGCGAGGGCCTCCAGCCAAGCGGCCTGCGGATCTCCGTGAGCGGCCTTGCTGCCAAGTTCTTGGAATGAGTCCTTGCCATGGAGGGCGGCAACGGCGTTTCCCGCACCCGTGCCGGGATGCAAGGAATGCGGCCCGGCGGCTGGTCCGGCAGTTGCAGTCTGGCTGTTGGAACTAAATGACAGCCATGCGATCTGGGCGAGTCCGGCGCCGAGAAGCAGACCGGCCAAGATCGATGCGGCGGGGTTTAGCGGGAAAAGTTTCATGCGCGTCAGGCGGAGAGTGGCGGCTTCAAGGCCGAGGTGGGTGAATTTTCACAAGGGCGAGCACTGCGGGCGGCGGGTTGTTCGCGGAGATCCAGCCTTGCGCGGCGGCGGGATCGGCATCGCCCCAGCGGTTCAGCACATGGGCGAGGGCGGTCTGCTGGAAGGCTGGATCACCGATCTGGCGCGTCATGGCGATGGCATCGAGTGGCTTGGATTCCACCAAAACGCCGGAAGCAATGCCGCGCAAGTGGTCTGTATCTGTACCGGCGGGCTGGGTATCGATCCATGCGGTGAGATCGCTCGGGGAAACGGTGGACCAAGTGCGCACGGCGGTGTCATAGGCCTCTTGTTTCAGCGGGGAATCCGACATCGACTTCGCCCACTCAACGGCGGCCAGTGGCTCGGCGGCGGCCCATGTCTGGGCGATGTAGGGGACGGATTGCGTGCGGATGACACCATCTGGAAACGATGCCGCCCAATCGCCGGCCATCTTGGGATCGCTGTCCACCCAGATGTTGAGCAGCATGTTGACAGAGGAGGCCTGCAAGTCGCCTGTTAGTGACATCACCCACTTGGCGGCGGTGGCGGGGTCTTGGGTGCCGAGCGCGTTGACTATCGCCTCTGCCACCTCCTTGCCGCCGGGTTTATCAATCTGCTGGTCTGCCCATGCCATGGCTGCGGTGGGAGATTGGGCACACCAGGCGGCTGCGAGGATTTCCATGGCACCGGTCTTGCGGTCACCGGTGGCCATCGACTCGATCCATTTCGCGGCGGCGGTGGGATCTTTTTCCGCCCATGATGAAACGAGTGTGGATTGGGGCCCTTCGGAGAGCATTCCGGTGGGCAAGGTAGAGATCCAGGCGGCAGCAGCGGCCGGATCCGCGTCTGCCCATTCCCGGACAATCATGCCGAAGGCCTCGGTGGCTTGCGGACCCTTGAGGTTACTGGTGGCCCACTGGGATGCGGCGGCGGGATCGACAGAGGCCCAGCCTGCGCAGGCGGCGTCATAAGCTTCCTTCCTCAGGCGGCCAGCGGGTAGAGAATCCGCCATCTTCATCGCGGCCAGCGGGTCTGTTTTCGCCAATTCTCGCAACAGGCCGCTAGTGAATGCCAGGCGCTCCGCAAAACTTGTCATGCCCAAGGATTTCTTCCAAGCCGCCTGTGGATCCTTGTCCGCGGCGAGTCGGCCTTTTGCCTCAAACACTCCGCTGCCGTGCAGGTTCGCGCCGGGCGCGTGCGGGGACTTCACCGTGGTATAATGGCCGAGGTGCCGACTGTCGGATTTCGCAGCGTCCTGTTTTATGGGCTGGAGAAACCAGATGGCACTCACGATCCCGGCACCCATGAGCGTTCCCACGCCAAGAAATGCGCTGCTGGATGGAGAATGGGCTTTCATGACGAGATAGTAATAAGGAAAAAAACCGGGGTTCCCGCAATTGCAAGAACCCCGGGGGTTTGATTTTTCAGGATGGGCGGGGCTTGGTCTCAGCTACCACCTTACGGTTGGTTGTCGTCGTCGTTGTCGTCGGTGCCGTCGCCGTTGGCATCGGAGTCGTCAACATTGTCGATGCCATCGCCATCTTCGTCGCTGTCATCGGCGTTATCTGTGCCGTCGCCATCAATGTCACTGTCGTTGGCATTGTCTTCGCCGTCGCCGTCCACATTGGTGTCTCCACCGTTGTCCACGCCATCGCCGTCAACGTCGGTGTCAACACCATTGTTCACGCTATCGCCATCCACATCACTGTCGGTGCTGTCGGAGACGGCATCACCATCGATGTCAGTTTCCAAATCGGATGCGTCCCCGGCAGCGTCACCGTCGATGTTAGTTTCGAGGTTAGAAGTGTCCGCTAGGCCGTCGCCGTCGATGTCCAGTTCGGCGACACCGGTGTCCGGCAAGCCGTCGGCATCGATGTCGAGTTCGGCGGGAGCGCCGTTAGGCAGGAAATCGCCGATGTGCTTGCCGGCGAAGGGGCCGGAAACGGCAACACCGCCGTCCACGTTCAAATCTTGGCCGTCCAGTTTGCCATCACCGTCCACGTCCGTATCGGCGATGTTGGCGATGCCGTCACCATCGAGGTCACGGAGTGTGCTGGCGTGTGCGTTGCTGATGCCAAAGCTGGCGACCATCGCGGCGGTGAGTGCGATTCCCTTATAGGAAATGAGCTTGCTGATGTTTTTTGTTTTCATGTTTTTGTTTTTTGGGTGTGGTGGTTTAGCTTTCTGCAAAACGATATGTGGTTACAAAGTCGTTTTGATTGACTGAAAGCTAAGCACCCAAGATTTTAAGTCAATGGGGAAATTATAAAAAATTTTATCACCTCGCCGCGACCAGATCATACCCGCGCCAGTCGCCTATGGTTACGTGGGCGAGTTCGCCGACGGGGATTTCCCGCTACGTCTTCGGTTGAGAAGACCCGCTAAAAACCCCGCTTCTCTTTTCTGATCACCCGGCCCTTCTTCCTCTTCCCATACAAAAATCCCCCATCATTCATCTTCCCTCCGCGTTTCCTTGGCGGTTCATCTTCTTCCAATCAAAAATCAAAATCAACAATCGTCATTCTGCAATCTCTCCCTCTTCCACTGCCCTCTCGGCACTTTCCCGCCTCTTCTCTGTCGGGAATGAGATACTTCAGTTCGAATCGTTGTTCCTGTATGGAATGATCCTGCGACATGTCTTTCAGTCAGTACTGCAATTACAGCAATTATAATGGAAAAACCATTGTTCCAATCACAGATTTGGAAAGGGCTGGGGAATCACCCAATGGAAATTTCCCGTTGCACGACGAGTCAGCCTGATGGACTTGCCGGAAGCCAGCACGGTCCCCGCCTGGTTGACGGTTCCGGTGCCATTTTTGCGCCAGCCGATTCCGAGCGTCCCGCCGGTCGAATAGAAATAGGAGTCATAGCCGCCCGCGCCTCCACTAAGTGCCGGATTGTAGATCGAAATCAGATCGCCTGTAGTAAAAGTTCCTCCCAAAACTCCCGTTGCGGGATTGCCTGTGTAGAGATTGCTGCTATACTTGGGCGGAATGGCGGTCGGGGCCGTCAAACCAAGCGTCAAAAGCCCGGACGGGTAAACATTCCCGACGAAGTTCGACCCAAAGAAGATTGTCGTGAGTGTCTCACCACGCTTGACCGCACCGGCTAGAGGGAAGGAAAGGTCTGTCGATTGGAAGCGTTGGACAATGATTCCCTCATCCAGGATGATCGGGGTATTGACTTGCTTGACTGCTCTTGCTCCGACCTTTCTCCAGCCGGCTCCAATCGAAGCGTCGTTCGAGTAAAAATAGGTGTCATAGCCGCCGTTGCCACTATTTAACTCAGGATTGTAGATTAGAATCTGATCCGCCGTGGTGGCGCTTCCAGCCCCCAAACCGGCGGTGTTGGTTGCACCGAAAATCGTGCCGATCGACCAGTTTTTCCGAATCTTAAATGAAACGTTCGTGGTTTCGACACCGAGGAACGTCAGATTCTCGGCAAGTGTGAGCGTCTTGGTCGCGGCGTCGCAACTCACGATCTGGGTCATCAGGCCCGTCAAGGTTCCGGACCGCACCTCCAGGAAGTATCCCGGGAGAGGAGTTTTTGCGAATTGGTTGGATGTCCAAGTGGCGGCGCTGCATGTGAGAACGGTTCCGGTGACCTTCTCGGCCACAGCTTCAAAATCCACCGGCGGCGCCATGCTCAGGCCGAGATACGTGAATTCGCTGGCTTTCGTGCCTCCATTACCTTTGATGCTCAAAGTGATCGAACCCACCGGGGCGCTGGCACCCGGTGTCTGTGCGTATCCGGAGGTGGTGAGTGCTGCGGCGAGCAGCGTGACTGGAATCGCGAGCGAGCGAAGGAAGCAACGGGTCTTTTTCATGCTGTAGGGTTTTGAGAGTAGAGGGGTAAACATTTTCAAAATGCTGTTTTTGAGCACGCGGAACGTTACTAGATTGTCACAGGATTATGACATGTCAAACGATTGAAGTTTTCCTTGACTGCCGTGCGGGATCGCTGATTGTCGCCACAACACTGATCCAATAAAATGAAATCCCCGCATATATTTGCATCAGTTTGTCTGATTTTGGCAACCACAGCGGCAGCCGTGCCGCCACGTGCCGCCGTGGCGGAATGGAACAATTTCCTGGCGACTTGCGGCGTGTTTTCGACGGTTGCCGGGAACGGGGGACATGCAAGCCTTTCGACTAGCGACTGGATTCCGGCATTCGAAAACGGACCCGCTACATCCTGTGATCTCTCCAATCCGCACGCCGTGGGAGCGGATGCGCTGGGAAATATTTATATCGCCGACAAAACCAGCAATTCCATCTTGAAAGTGACCCCGGATGGTTTGATCCATACATGGGCAGGCACGCATGTCGCAGGAACCGGAAGGGACGCACTGACCCTGGCGACAAACGTCGCACTCAATCAGCCAAACGGGCTGTTTGTGCTTCCGGATGGGACCGCCTTCGTCTATGATGCGGGGAATCATCGAATCCGCAAGATCACCCCGGCCGGGATGATGTCCACGGTGGTCAACGATTTGGACAGCCGGTGGAGGTCTTCGGGCCGTGGCCTGTGGGTGAATCAGAAAAAGACCGTGATTTATTACACGATGGAGGTGAACGACACTGCGGGCTCTGGTTCACTGGGTGGCGTGGTGAAAAAATGGACGGCGGGACGCGGAATCCACGCCATCACCGCGTATCCCGCGATTCCCTCAGCGACGAATCTCGAATTTCGCAACCCCGGAAACATCGATGTCAACCCGATCACTGGGAAACTTTATGTCACCGACCGGGCAGAATCTGATGCCACACTCACGAAGTCCAAAGTGTGGAGAATTGACGTCGAGGGTGTGAATGGATCCGCCTGCACAAAGACCCGGGTGGCTGGCAATGGCAACAGTGCGATTCCCGGAGGCGACGGAGTGCTGGCCACCGCTACCTTCCTTGACCAGGTGCGTGGAATTTCATTTTTGCCCAATGGTGCGTATTTCCTGGCCACGCATCAGGGCGGGGATATCTGGTATGTGGACACTTACGGGTACATCCACCTCTTCATCCAAGGCCGTGGGACGGATGACAAAAACCTTGGGGAAGGACTCAATCCCCCGATCGTAGGAGCCGATTGCATCAGCGAACCGCGGTCAGTCACCGTGGCCCCCAGCGGCTCCGTGCTGATCGTCACAAACGACACCGGTTACGTGCGGACGGTCGCTCGCTCCGCCCCGCCTGCTCCTGAGATCAAGGCTTTCGGATGGCTGCCGACCGACCCCACCCGATGCCGGTTGATCTGGCCGAGCGAGGTTGGGCGAACGTATCTTGTCGAGCGTTGTTTTGATCTTGAGGGGCCATGGGATGTGCGGCGAATCGTGACTTCATCCAGCATCCAGACCACATTCTTTGATACGGTGCAAGCGACTGAATCACGGGTGTTCTATCGTTTGGCACCGCCTCGCTGAATCCAATTTCCAATCGGACAGAATAACCGAGCTTCAAAACAAGAAACCAACGCCAGAGCATCGCTCACAAACCTCATGAAAACCACACCCAAGAACAAAAACAGTCTTCTCGACCTCACGTCCGCGTTGAGGTTGCTCGCAGCAACAGGACTCGGAATCCTTGCGCCCCAGCAGTCTTTTGCGGCAAACCAGCCCGAGGCCATGCTGTATCGGCTCGCGGCCTACGACCAAGTATCCGCCAGTGCCCCAGTTTTGACCCCAGTGCTTCCCTATGACTTTAGAGTCCGCGCCTATGGATTCACCCCCAATGCGTATTCTAATTTGCAGGTGACGCTGGCAACGACGGGTGTTTTCGACTTGGACCCGCAGCCAGATAACGGTGGAACCAGTGATAAATGGAAGTTCACTGAAAACTTTCAATCCTTGGCGGGGCTGAATGCCACATGCCCGGTAAGCACAGCCAGTGCGCTCTACAATCTCTCCTTTATTTCTTCCAGCGGAACGACGCTGGGTATTCCACTCGCGATCAAAAGTTTGACCTTCCCGGTGGTGCCGACTGTCACCAACTACAGCGCCTGTCAGGCCATCGTGACGACCAGTCCCTTCGCCGTGGCGTGGTCCGCATTTACGGGCGCCTTGGCCAACGATCGGATTGTTTTCACTGTGCAATCTACCGGTGGCTACACCTTCATTGAGACACCCAAAGCCTCGGACATTGCTGCATTGGCCGGTACGGCCAGAGGCTATACGATACCGGCCAAATCCCTGCCGCCCGGGGTCGATTTGACTGCCCAAGTCTTCTTTTTCAGGGAGGATTCCCGTGGAACTAATGGAGGTGTTCCCTATGCTTCGGGAGCCTGTTCGCAGACAACACTTAATTTCCATACCGCTGGTGTCGTTGATACGACGCTCCCCGTAGTGTCCTCCTCAATCCCTGCAAATAATGCCACGGGAGTCGCCTCCACGACAGCACTGGCAATTACATTCAATGAATTCATGCGCAATAATGGAGTCAGCCTTTCTATTTCTCCTACGACGGTAGATCTTTCCTTGGTGACTCTGACATGGACAAGTCTGAACCAATTGCGTATCGCTCCCCCTCCAGGTGGGTGGCCAAAGAATACGAAGATCACATTCACTCTAAACCCGCTCGGGTCCACAGCCACTCTTTTCAAGGATCTTTCCGGGAACGCGCTCGCCGCCAAGATCATTGCTTTTACGACGGGCTCTTTGTAACCACGGCGAAGTTTTATGTCGCAAAGGCTGCGCGGCATGACTAACAAATTCGTGGGCGGTATCGGCATCCGCCGCAGTCGCACGTTGCCGGGCAATCAAGGAAGCCGCCATCATCATGGTCAGGGCTTCCTGGGCCGCGCTTTCAGGGGTTTGGGCGTCCAGCAGGTTACCGCATCCGTGGAGGTGGCTTTTGAGTTCGCGTTAGAATAACTCGTGCTCCCAACGCATGGCTTAGAGTTGGGTGGGCCGAACGTCCACCCTTCCAAACGGGCCCATCACTTCGAAAAAACTCCGCTTGTCAGCATCGCGCGGGCTCGTCAGAGTCTAGCCTGTGATCTCCCTCGCCAAGCTGTTTGGAAAATCGGACCGGTTCTTTGAACTCCTTGCCTCCAGCGCGAAATCGGCGCACCAGAGTATCGAAGCACTCGCGCGCCTCCTTAACGAATCCAATGGTCAGATCTCCCTCGCAGAACTCGCCGTGGCCCGCCGCAATGAGAAAAAAAACGCGGAAGTGATCAGCGAGGAGCTGGTGAAGGTGTTCGTGACGGCGCTCGACCGGGAGGACATCGAAGCGCTTTCGAAGGCTCTTTATCGGATTCCCAAGACCGTCGAGAAATTTGGCGAACGTTATGAAATCGTAATTCGTCTGGTGACCCCCGGTGATTTCGCCCCGCAGATGGCGATCGCCAAGGAAGCCGCGCTGGTGGTGGTGCGGATGATCGACATGCTCGCCTCCAATCCGAAGCTGGAGGCGATCAAAGCGGAAAATGACATGATGCAGGAACTGGAGGGCCGGGCCGACCAGATCGTACTCGGGCATTTGAAGGAGATTTACTCGGGAGCGATGGATCCAATCAAGGCAATGGCAATGCGCGACCTTTATGATTTGTTAGAAAAAGTCATCGACCGCTGCCGCGACGCCGGCAACATCGTTTCGCAGATCGTGTTGAAAAACTCCTGAGGCCACTTTCCCATGAGCCTCGGCATCATTTTCCTCGTCATCTTCATTGCGCTGGCCTTCGAGTACATCAACGGCTTCCACGACACCGCGAACTCGATCGCGACCGTGGTGGGAACCAAAGTGATGACTCCCCGTCAGGCGATCCTGATGGCGGCCATCACCAATCTAATCGGCGCGCTGGCCGGTCATGCGGTGGCGAAAACGGTGTCATCGGGTCTCGTTGACGCGCAATTCATCTCGCCGCTCGTCATCGTCTGTGCCTTGTGCGGAGGGATCGTTTGGAATTTGCTCACGTGGTGGTTTGGCCTGCCGTCGAGCTCCACCCACGCCCTCGTCGGCGGCCTTTGCGGAGCGGCGGTGGCGAGCGCACACGACAATTGGTACGCGATCATTTGGTCGGTGAAAAAAATCAAGGACGGCAAGGAAGTCATGGAAGGCGTCCTGCACAAGGTCGTCATCCCGATGATCACCTCGCCCATCATCGGATTTGTGGGCGGCTTCCTGATGATGGGCATTCTTTACATGCTCCTGCAAAAAGCGCGGCCGCGGTTTGTGAACCGCTTTTTCGGTAAAGCGCAGATCTTCAGCGCGAGCTACATGGGATTCGCCCACGGCTTGGCGGACGCGCAGAAAACGATGGGCGTGATCACCCTCGCGCTCGTCACCGCCACAGCGGCCGGCAGTTTTAAAGATGCTCCCGATTGGCTGGGATTTCTCCGCATGGGGAAATCCATGGCTGCAGATCAAAGCGTGACTGCCATCAAGAATCCCAAGGCCACTCCCGGGCGGTTGCGCGAGGCGGCAGCGACGCTGGAGAAGGAAAGCGCCCCGCTCGTGCCCGGCGAATTCCGTGAAGCATTTCAATCTCTGGCTTCCCAAACTTATGCTTCAACCGGCGACACCGCCGCCGCCAAACGCCTCGCTGATGCCGCCGCCGCGACTCACCAGGCGCTCCTAACAGCCGAAGGGCGGCGGTTCCTGACGAAGGTGCCGGTGCTCGGGCAAATGGTCGCCGGAAAATACACCGATTGGCAAAAAACGCTCACCAAGGAAATGACTTCTGCGGTTGCCGCTGGCAAAGTTCCGCTCTCCGTTGCTGCTTCGAAAGTGGCAGACCTCTCGCCGGACGTGCCGCCGTGGATCAAGATCATCTGCTCCCTCACGATGGCCGCCGGAACTGCTACGGGCGGCTGGCGGATCATTAAAACGCTCGGCCACAAAATGGTGAAGCTGCAACCCGTCCACGGCTTCGCCGCCGAAACCACCGCCGCAACCCTGCTGGCCATTACGGGTAGCTATGGCATGACGGTTTCCACCACCCACGCCATCACCACCAGTATCATGGGCGTCGGCTGCGCGAAGCGATTCAGCGCGCTTAAATTATCGCTCGTCGAGCGCATCCTCTGGGCCTGGGTGCTCACCCTGCCCAGCGCAGGAATCGTCGGTTATCTCATGGTGAAAGCCTTCCGCCTGTTCGGCTGGATTCCATGATCCCCCGGAGCGTTGGAATCCCGATGGTTTCAACGTCGGTATTTTGGGTTCAATCTTCAGGGCTGCGTCACTCGCAGGCGGATGAAACGTCGTGCGGAGCCGCTCGTTTTTACGGAGTCGCGGGCGATGAGCTGGGTGGCGGTGTTGCTATCAATGATCGCAGGAACCCAGCTCAGTGGGGTAAGATCCGGGCTGGCTTCGATGGTAAAGGTGAGGTCGGTGGCCGCGCGGAGCGGTGCGGCGCAACTGAAAAACCACAGCACCGGGAGAGCAAGGATGCGAAGGGAAGAGTTCATGGGTGGTCGTTAGGTGCGATGGGTTTTGGGTCTGATGACGTGGCAGGTTTGATAATTTGAAAGTGTGTGGGCGCGCCATTCACCGCGCTGTCATACATGATGAGCACATCCACCGCAGTGTCCGTCTCGGCCAGCACCATGAGGCCTTCGGCCTTGCCGGTGGCTGCGGGGAGGTCGCCGATCTTCGTGAGTGCGCCGCCCGGGCCGGACCAGTGGTGCAGTGTGAAGCCCCGCATGGATTCGTCGTTGCCGGAGCGTCCAGCGATGAGCACGAAACCATCGCGCACAGAGGCGATGTCGCGGATGCCGATGCCTGCGCCCAAGGGCAGCTGATAGGTGCGATGAGTGGCGGTCTCGGCATGGGCGAATAATGCATCGGCCTGCACTTCGATGATGAAGGCATGGTCCTTGAGACTGGGTGAGCGCAGGCCGAAAAACAACGTGCCGTCTTTTTCCGCGAGGCCTTCGATGTCGATGCCATCCAAGTCGGAACTCTTGCCGATGTCATCACGTAGCAGTGCGTCGGACTTGAGCACGGGCAGCAGGGTCGTCACCGCGATGGACTCGGCCTTGATCGCACCCGTGGCCGCATCGACTGGCAGGCGGAAAACATGCAAGCGATCCGGCTGCACCTTGCCCGACTTCCGCGCGACGCCGTGCGAGCCGGTCGCGTAGTAGCAAGCCCCGGAGGGCGAAGCGGCGATGGCTTCGAGGTCCAACTCTTTGCCGCTGCCAGCGAGCAAGGGCACGGGAGTTTCCACGGTGATCCGGCACGTCGTCAAATCGTAGCGAAATGGCTGCGCGACACGCGTCTCATCGCTGACGAGCACGCCACGCCCGGCTTGAATGCCGGCCGCTCCGCTGATGTCGTTAGACCCGTCGACACTGCCTTCGACACTCCATGCGGCGGCTCCGCCAGCAATGCGCCATGCTTCATCGGCATGGGCGTGAAGGGCCAGCGCACCGGCGATCACCATCGCGAGATTCCGCCGCGTGTTCATGGCCGCCCCGCCTGACTCAAGGCGCGTTCGAGACGGATTCCGAGGGTTTTCTCCAGTGCCATGAGCGCCTCCTGATAGGCGGACAGGGAGGAGAAACGGCTCAATTCCATCTGTTGGGCGAGATCTTTGAAATCTTGCTCAATGCGCGCGCCCTTGGCGAGATCGTCCACGTTGAGCGTGACGATCTGTGCGTCAGCCATGGATTTTTTAAGATCCGCATGGATGTCAGCCAGATCTTTGTCGTTGACGCCGAGCTGTGCTTCCGCCGCCGCCAGACGTTTCACAGCCTGTTTCACCTCGTTGGAGATGACGGTTTGCTGCATGGCGAGCTGACGTTCCAATGACTGGCTGGCCGCCTCATGGACAGTGTGTTGTTTGTTATAGCCGACCCAATCCCACAGCGGAAACGACACGCCGATGCGAGCGAAACTCTCGTCTTTTTGTCCCGACCTGTGGAGGGTCTCGGTCTGGGCGAAACCGAAGTCGACGAAGGTGCTGACGGGTATGCGTTGCGCCTTGACCGCGGAGAGTTGCGCGCGGGCGATCGCGATGCGAGCCTTATCACCCAGCACATCACTGCGATAGAGCATGGCAATGCTGGTGAGATACTCGACATCGAGTGCGGCGGGATTCTTAACAAGGCGTGTCTTGATGGACGTTTCGATGCGGCTGGCATCGGCTAGCCCGCAGAAGGCCGCAAGGTCATCACGCATGGCGGTGATGTTGCTCTCAAGTCCACGGATGTCAGAGAGGGTGCCGTAAACCTTGGCCCGTGCGGATGCCAGATCGAGCCCGAGCTGCGGCACGTTCTGTTTTTCAATCCAGTCGCGGTAGGATTCGAACCCGGCCTTGCGGCGAGTTTGGGCGTCGAGCTTGCCGTGCAGGATGGCGAGTTCTTGGCAGGCGCCACGCACCTTGCGCACCACGACGTCCTCACCCGCATAGTAGTCGGCCTCGGCAAGGCTGATCTCTGCCGCAGCGCGCTCGATGCGGGCCTTGCGCTCCCAAGGATTCGGCAGAGTAAAGCGGAGCAGCACGCCCCAGGTGTCATCCTCCTTAGCGGGAGCGACCACTTTGGTGGTGGTGCCTATGCGATCATCCTCAGCCTGCCCGTAGGTCAAACGCAGTTCGGGGTTTACAAGATCATGTGCCGCCCGCTTTTGCGCCGTCGCTGTGGTGATCGCTCCGCGTAGTTTTTCCAATTCGGGGCGGCGGGCAATCGCCATGAGCGTCAACTCACGCTCGCCCAGCTTGCCGCTCGCTGGTACCATCCGGGCGATGGATTTACCCGATGGTATGGACGCGATCTGGCGAACAGCGACCGTTGGTGGCGCACAGGATGCAGAGAGGCTGAACAACAAAAGGATGGCAGGGACAGGGCGCATGATACTGCTAAAGTGCGGGCTTGTTCGTCAAGAGAGGATGGATCACGAGGCTGACGAGTTCACCCGGACGAAGCCGCAGATCCGGCGGTAGCGAGACTTCAAACAGGAGCCCCACTTCAGGCGTGGTGGCAGGATGAAGAGCGGGATTGAGGATGGGCACAAATGCAGTGCCGACCCGCGTGATCGAGGCCAGACCATGCAGCCGCGCATGATCACGTGTGCGCACCTCCACCTGCTGGCCGACGGCAGGCTCGAGCGGGAAAGGTTGGCGCAAATAGCCGACGATGCACTCGGGCTGCGTGGCGACGATGTTGACCAGTGCCTCGCCGATCACGACATTCTCACCGTCGCGCCGTAACACGTCACTAACCATGCCCGTCATCGGCGCATAAAGCATGATGGCACTCTGGCCGCTCTCGACGGCCGCGAGCCGTTTTTCGAGGCTGTCAATCTCGCCCTTCAAACGATCATCCTCGGCTGCCGAAGTAGTCGTCATCGACGCGCCGATTTCCTTGATTCGGAGTTTGAGGCTGTCGACCAAGATGCCGCGCTCGGTCACTTCGGCATCTGCCGATTGTTTGACCAATTCCGCCGCCTGCAGGTAGCGCTTGGAACTCGTCGAGGAGGAGGAGTCCATGCCTTGCGCCGTCTCCAGGTCCATCGACGCCTTCGTTGCCTTGGCGACTGCTATGGCCAAGTTCACTTTCTCCACCAGCCAAGCGAGGCGCAGACGTTCGAAGTCCATTGTCTCGCGGCGTTGGTTGGTGGCTGCGCTCAGTTCCGCATTGCTCGCGCCCGCTTGTAAACGCAGTAAATTTAGTTTGCCTTGGATGGCGTCGAGAGCCTGACGTGGATCGTTGGGGCGCAGCTCTGCGATGAGCTCGCCGGCTTTTACCAGCTGTAGCCTCTGCGCGTGCATCCGCTCCACAGAGGCCGCGATGGGACTGGTCACACTCGCTTTCACCGCAGCCACCTCGCCCACCACCATCGCGGGCGCGAGCGTATCATGCCAAAGCATCGCCGCAATTATTACGGCCACACCGAACACCAGGAGCGGCACCACCTTCGATTTGAAGTGCTGCACGCGCCGCTTGAACGGGATCGGGATCTGTCTATCGGACTGGTTCATAGTTCGGATTCGTCTTCTGCTGCGATGGAGTGGATGCGCTCCACACCCGGCAGCTCGCGCAGTTCATTGATCATTTCCTCCACACGCTCGGGATCCCGCAGCAGAAGGCGATACGACAAATCCGTGCCGCC
>JAYVNM010000168.1:0-3459 GCA_043758445.1 Akkermansiaceae bacterium
GCTTTCATTTTGTGTGGTTCAGGTTCGGGTTAATGCCCGCCCCCGACCACCACAATCATAGCTTAGCCCCTGGCCCGAATTTCGGGGTCCGCCTCAAACCTCGCCGGATTCCGGGGTGCCTACTTCGTGCGCACAATGAGCGGAAATGACCATGGGGGACGCCGCTAATGCAGCGGCGGAAGTGATGAGAGCAAATTTGGATTGAATTTTCATGAGTTTAATTTTCAGGGATAATTTGTGGATTACATATTTGATCCGCTGCGATGCCGGTCATTGGATCAGTTTTTTTGTTAAAAAATACAAAAAGTGCGATTCAATCAAGTCAATTAATTGAATCCGGCGTTGTTCAAAGAACTTCGCGCCATCAGGGGGAAACCGCCAGTCGATCCGTGGGGGTCGTGCGCTCGAAAAGGAAGCCGTTTTCCTTGTAAGTCTTCAGGCGGAAATGGGTGGCGGTGGAAATCACGCCGTCGAGCGAGCTGAGTTTTTCCGAGACGAACCTTGCCACTTCGCGGAGGTCGCTGCCTTCGACGACGACCATCAGATCATAGCCACCGCTGGCAAGATAGCAGGAAACTACTTGGTCAAAGCGGGCGACGCGCATGGCCAGTCGATCAAATCCGCCGCCACGTTCGGGCGTCACTTTGACCTCGATGAAAGCGGAAACCGAGGTATCACCCGTGGCCTCAGGGTCGATGACAGCGTGGTAGCCGAGGATGGTGCCATCGGTTTCCCATGCGGCAACACGTTGGGCCACTGCGGACTCGTCAGACGACAGTAGATCTGCAAGCTCCTGATCGGTGAAACGGGCTTTGCGACGAAGAAGCTGGAGGAGGGGATCGGCGGACATGGGAAGAAGTGTTGAGAGTTGATGGTTGAGAGTTGAGAGCAAAGAAAACGAAAGCTTCGCAAGTCTTACCTCTGACTCTCAACTCTCAACTCTAAACTCTCAACTTCCTCAATCTCCCAAACAAATGCCCACAGCCTTGGCCGCTTGCACGAGTTCGCTGTCCGGCTCGACAAGGCGGAGCTGGTGGACGGCTTGCTCGATGGAGACGGAATCGACATGATACGCCTGATAGCTGACCATCCGGCCGAAGGCACCTTCTGCCGCGAGTTTCACCGCCATGACGCCGAACCTCATGCCGAGGATGCGGTCGAGCGCCGTCGGTGCGCCGCCGCGTTGGAGGTGGCCGAGCGTGCAAGCGCGGGTCTCCTTGCCCGTCAGTTGCTGGATTTTAGCGGCCACTCGTTCGCCCACGCCACCGAGCCGGACTTCGCCTGTGCCTTTCTCATCGATGGTCACCATTTGGCCGTCCGGCAGGTGCGCGCCCTCGGCCACGACGACGAGCGTGCTATGGTAGCCCTGCGCATCGCGCGCGTCGATGTATTCGGCGATTTTTTCAAAGGTGAAGGGAATTTCCGGGATGAGGACGACGTGCGCCCCACCGGCTATGCCGCCCCACAGCGCGATCCAGCCGGCGTGGCGACCCATCACTTCCAAGACCATCACGCGTTTATGGCTTTCCCCGGTGGTGTGCAGCCGGTCGAGGGCATCGACCACGGTGGAAACCGCGCTGTCGAAGCCGAAGGTGAAGGCCGTGGCGCTCAGATCATTGTCGATGGTTTTCGGGACCCCGATGATCGGCCAACCCTCGCGATAAAGTTGCAAGCCAGTCGTCAGCGAGCCATCGCCGCCGACCACGACCAGCGCACTGATTCCCAAGCGATCCATCGTTTCCTTGGCCTGAGCGACGACTTCCGCCGGAACCTCCGCGATCTCGCCCGTGCCGACCTTCGCGACGAAGTGCCCCTTATTTGTCGTGCCGAGAATCGTGCCGCCGAGCTTGAGGATGCCGATGGTGTCCTTGGGCTTGAGCACGGTGAAATCTCCCGGTGGCAGCAGGCCTTCGAAGCCGTCGCGGAATCCGATGACCTCCCACCCGAGTTGATCCGCCGCGCCGACGACGCCGTGGATGACCGCATTGAGGCCCGGGCAATCGCCGCCGCTATTAAGGATACCGATGCGCATCTGGGGAAATTGGCTGAATGTTTATTGCGGAGTCGGCAGGCTGAGAATTTCCCGCTTGGGGTTTTCCACCGGCGCACCCGCAGCGAGCCACGGATCATAAATCGCCCAGCCCTGCCCGATCAAGCTCCGGGCGCGGTTGAAACGGTCCGGGTTATTCAACACCACCACGATCAAACGGCGCGGCGTGGCCCCCTTCGTGCCATCCGGCTTCTGGCGGACCAGCGGTTCACGATCCATGCAAATCGCCACACAGGGTCCGGCGGCATTCGTGGTGCCAGTTTTCACGCCTAGGATGCCAGGTTCGCCCGCCAGTTCGTTGGTGTTTTTCACGCGATAGCCGCGTTTGCCCGTTGCGCCAGTCACGGAAATCTGGCGTTCCTTCTGGCGGACGATGAAGGTGATGGCATTGCGCCGCATCGCAAAGGCCGCGAGCCGGGCGACATCCGCCGCCGTCGAGTAAGCCCTGGCATCCGGGCGTTCGAGGCCGTGGGGATTGCCAAACCGTGTCTGCGTCATGCCGAGCGCCTTGGCCAGTTGGTTCATTTCCCCGACGAAGGCCGCTACGGGCTCACCGGTTTTTCCCCGGCGGGTTAAAATTTCCCTACCCACATGATCCGCGATGCACAGTGCGGCCAGATTATCCGAGCCGAGCAGGGCGGAATACAAGGCATCGCGCAGGCTCAAGCGGTCGCCCGGCTGGAGGCTCATCGGATTCGGCCCGCCCACTAGGCTGATAGTATCGGGCGCGGTGATCATGGTGCTGCCGAGGTCGCTCCCCGTTGCCGTCGCCCAATCCACGGTGACGATGGCCGTGGCGATCTTCGTCAGGCTGGCGATCGGGCGTTTGACGTCGGCATTCGCAGCCACCAGGATTTTTCCCGAATAGGCCTCCATCACCAGCACGCTTTCAGACGCTTGTGCAGAGGCGAGGCTGGGGAATATGAGGGCGAAAAGCGCCAGTGTTTGAAAAATCGGGAAATGCTTCATGGAGTTCAGGGGCAGAACGTATCCAGCCGTAGCCGCAACTCAACTCCAAAGGCAAGATTGCCTTGCTAAGGTTGATCAAGTTAGGGAGGGAGTAACCGCGAATGAACCAATGAACGAATGGCAGATAGAGTGATCTGCATCCGCTTCCAAGCATTAAACAACTTTTTCAAAGTGATTTTTCCCACACCAAATTGAATTGAATTCGAGTCAATTGGCGTCCATTCGCTGTTAAAAATGGGTCGCAGTGTATGGAATTTTCCAAGTTTGATCGCTATAGCTGCTTATCCGCTCCCTCACAAGCTATCCGCGCTTTAATTTTTAAAGAGATCCTTGTTAGCGACGGCTGAGGCGGACCCCGAAATTCGGGCCAGGGGCTAAGCTATGATTGTGGTGGTCGGGGGCGGGCATTAACCCGAACCTGAACCACACAAAATGAAAGC
>JAYVNM010000169.1:0-28850 GCA_043758445.1 Akkermansiaceae bacterium
CCGCTACTCGTCGAACTCCTCCGTCAACTCGCCTGATCCCGACGCCATGCTCACCTTCAACGGAAGCCTCAAGGTCTATGTTGCGCTGGAGCCATGCGACATGCGCAAAAGCTTCAACACTCTCGCCGCATTGGTCCGCAACCATCTCCAACTCGACCCACTCAGCGGCGCTGCTTTTCTTTTTACTAACCTGACTGAAAAAGTCGTCTCGCTCAAAGGCCTTCCTACCATCGTGCGCGAAATCACCCACCCCGATGTCCTCGCCGCCCCAGACAAGTTTCGCCTGTTAGGCGAAGAAATCAGCGAGCGCCTGCACGTCAAGCCCGCCGCCTTCACCTTGGAAGTCATCAAGCGGCTCACCCACATCCGCAAAGACGAGATCGATGCCACTCCCGTCACACCGCCACTTGCCCCATGCCTGCTTCCCGGCAGCGTGCTCACCCCCTCACTCGGAGCCTACCTCCTCACCCAGAAGTTCTGTTACCACAGCCCGTTCTACCGCGAGCAATGGAAACTCAAAGCCACATACGGCATCGAACTGACCCGCAACCTCATGTGTTCATGGCACGATCATCTAGCCGACACCCTTCATCCACTCTCCAGAAAAATGGAGAAGCCATCAGAATGCAGATGAAACCCCTCAATGAACAGAATCCCCAGCAATAGTAGAAATAGCGTGATCCCCTTTGCGATCATTCCAGTCGCGCTGGTGGAACGCGGTAAATAGGTAATCAGCATCGCCATCGCTGTCGGCAATCCGATGAACATCAGAGCGTTCTGTTCCTTTTGGCCGAGAACCAAAACCCGGTAGAGAACAGACACTATCCCTACTGCCAAACAGAGCCACACGTATGGAGTGACTTGTCGCGGTGGGAGGGCCGGCTCGGATTGCGGAGGTTAGTCATTCGACATATATTGATAGCTTTAGAACTTTGCTGAAATCTGCAAATCAATTATTCCTGCTCGCAATCGAAATTGGGGGAAATTCTCAGAACCGCCTTGGAGACATCTGATGAATCGGTCTGAACGGTGTGTCCTCCGCCAGCAAGTCTGCGACCAGCCTGCCACTGACGGGGCCGAGGCTGAGGCCCATCATCGCATGGCCGGTGGCGGCTAACAAATTGGAAAAGCCCTGCACTTTTCCAAGATAAGGAATGCCATCGGGTGACACCGGGCGGAGTCCGGCCCACGGCTTGATGCCTGCGAAATCACTCTCGGAAAAATTCGGGAAATACGCATGCACTGACTTGATGATGCCGCGCACGCGGGCCGGATTAACCGAGAGATCCAACCCACCGACTTCCATCGTGCCGCCAAACCGCAGGCTGTCGCCCATCGGGGTGATCGCGACCTTTGCTTCGGCGAAAATTGAGCAGAGTTGCGGCAGTTCCGGCGGCGCAGGCAAGGTGAGCGAGTAGCCTTTTCCGGCCTGCAAGGACAATTTCACCCCGATTAATTTTAACAAATCCGGCGTCCATGACCCACCTGCTAGAACAAATCGCGCGCCATCAAACCGTCGGCCATTGCCACTAACTGAAATCACCCTCCCGTCCCGCGTCTCGATTCCATCGATTTTTACCCCGCTCTCTATCACCCCGCCGAGCGCCAGCACCCGCCGCCGTATCGAGGCCATGAAACGCGCCGGCTCCAGATGGCAGTCTTCTGGAAAATAGACCGCACCGGCCACGTCCATCGTGATCGAGGGATCGAGTTTCGCGGTCTCGGCCGCATCGATGACTTTTGATTTCAGTCCGAGTTGGTTCGCAGCATGAGAGACTTCCGCTTCTTCATCCAAGCCCTTCGCGGTCTTGCAAAGCATGAGTAGTCCACGTTTCGCCAGACCGAAATCCTCATCCGCAGCGAGCTCTACAAACAGCCGACGGCTATCCAAATTCAGATCGCACAGCAGCTCGCGACTCGCCGCGACATGGCGCTCGGTGGAATGCCGATAGAACAGCCACCCCCAGCGCATCAGATCCGGATTCAATCGTGGCTTAACATAAAACGGGCTTTCAGGATTGAACATCCAGCGCAGGCCTTTCGCAATCATGCCGGGAGCTGCGAGAGGCGTGAAATGGCTTGGCACGATCATGCCCGCATTGCCCATCGAACAATTGTCGCCACCCGCCACCTCGCGCTCGATGACCGTGACCGGAAATCCACGCTTCAGCGCATAGTAAGCCGAGCAAAGCCCGATGACTCCGCCGCCCACGATGACCACCCGATCCGACTTTATGTTATCTTGCATGTTTGAGTCACTCTTCCGCGCAGGCCTTGGCCTTATCATTGGCGCTCTCGGTTTCGGCGGAACCGGACGAGGCTAGTGCGCGTGAACTAGCGCATTTGGTATTGGGAAATTGGATGATTAGAGCGCGCATGGGATGTTGGCTAGCAATTGGCGGGAAGCGTGCCGTGACGAAAAATTCGTATCCATAACCCGAGGGAACGCATGGATGCATGATAGTGCCCTGTCAGAGTGCCTCTAGCTGTTTGAGGAATTCCTTCAGCTCGTTGGTGCGCTTGAGGGTGCTTTGGGCTTGGGAACCGGAGTGGAGCATGGGTGCCGCGCTGCCGCCGTGCATGATGTCCGCATCCAAATCGGCTTGGGCATCCCGGAACGTCACCCATGCCCGCTGGGCGGCCTTGAGCTTTTCCTTGCCCTCCTTGTCGAGCTTCGCTTGGACCTTGGCGTAAATTTGGTTCAGCCCGGCGTCCGCTTTGTCGAACTCGGCCCGCGCCTGCTGGTTCATTTCTTGCTGGGATTGTGCGCACAGGCCGGAAAGGCCGCTGAGCGAAACTGCGAGTAAAAGAAGAAGGTGAGTTTTCATGTCTCGCGAAGTTAGCGGGTTCCTTGCGGAGGCAAAGGAGCTTTTTCCGGGGCGGTGGAAGTTTCGCGCGGGGTCTCGAATGCCCATGGTAAATGACGGCAAGGCCGCCGAGCATGAGCACCCGATGGCGGGCCGCCAGCTCTCGGGTCAGTTTTGCGGTGGCAATGGTATTACCCATGCAGTCCGGATGCCTGTACCACTTTTCAAAAATCAAAAATGTCCCGAAATCCAGAACGCATTGGCTTGCAGTCTGTCAATGCCTCGCGTAGATCCTCATTGCGTGATCCGCGTCTTAGCATGCAAGGAAACCGAGAAACTCTTTTTTGGGAATCCCACCCGCTCGTTTCCTGCGGACCTATGCAGGCGGGCACGCACCAAGTTACTTGCCCTCCATGCCGCATCCGATCTCAACGACCTCCAAAGTCCTCCCGGCAACCGCCTAGAAGCTCTCATTGGCGACCGTAAAGGGCAGCACAGCATCCGCATCAATCAGCAATACCGCCTTTGCTTCCGTTGGTCAATTGGCGCTCTCGGGAATAACCGTGTTGCGGATCATTAGTCTTGAAATACGAGGTTTACGAAGATTAGCATCACCTGTATGCTAGTGTCTTTGTTTTGCCCTTCCTCATGAGTGGTTCTCACTTACATTCTGGCTTTATCGCGCCGAAGCCAGCCGATCTTGCCCCCTTGTTTCCGGGCTATAAAATCCAAGGACTCATCGCCACTGGCGGCATGGGTGCGGTGTATTATGCAGTGCAAAAGTCTTTGGATCGGACGGTGGCGCTGAAAATCCTGCCCATGGAATTCAGCAAAGACGCGGCGTTCTGTGCGAGCTTCGAGGCGGAGGCCAAGGCAATGGCCCGCCTGAACCACCCGAACCTCATCAGCGTGTTCGATTTCGGCGAAGTACAGGGGATGCTCTTCATCATCATGGAGTTTGTCCCCGGCAAGTCGATCTATCACTCCGCCCACGGCATCGCCATCGCCCCTGCGGAGGTCGCACGCCTCGTCATCGGCATCTGCAACGGCCTCGCCCACGCCCATGAAAACGGCATCCTCCACCGCGATATCAAACCGTCTAACATCTTACTGGATCAACTTGCTCAACCCAAGATCGGCGATTTCGGCCTGGCACGGCCCGTCGAGCGGAAAATCGAGGTCGGTGAGGAAATTTTCGGAACGCCTCATTATACCGCACCGGAGGTGGTTGATTCCCCGCACTCGGTGGACTACCGGGCCGATATTTTCTCCGTCGGAGTCCTGCTTCACGAACTCCTGACCGGGAAACTCCCCGCCACGGATCCACGGCCAGCCTCCACGATCGTCCCCTGCGATCCCCGTTTCGACACGATCATCCGGCGCGCCACCCAGCCCATCCCCGCCGCCCGCTACTCCAGCGCCAAGGAAATGGCGGACGATTTACAGGTGATCGCCACATCGATGGGCAAAGGCCTTAGAGTTGCATCAATCACTCCTAACTTGCCCACTCACGAACGGAGGCGCGCAGAGAACCTGCCAAAAGTCCCCAGAACGACCCCTATCAACGCCCCCCGACGAGTGCAAACCGTTCGCCGCCCGCCCCCGGCCAAGGCTAATAACTCATCGCCCATTCCGATGATCGTTGTACTGCTGATCCTGGCTGGCGGAGTAATCGCCGCGTATTCCTATTACCGCAAGTTGCAGCCCACCAAGCAGGTCGTGCCGATTGTGATTATTCCAGACATCAAGCCCCCCCACAAGCCAGACTTTACGCCAAAGAAACAGGATAAGGAACCGGACCCGAACGTCGCCCCGGAGCTGCGCGATTCACATCTAACCAACCCGCCACCCGATCCGGGCGACCAACTCGATTTGAAGCGGGGCGAGGACTCTAAAAATGGCGATGTAAATGCTGACCACGCCGCGCCTAAATACGACGTCACCGAGTTTTTCACACGGGCCAGAAAAATCATGCAGGATCGTGCCAAACCCGTGAGTCTCGCTTATCACACGAAACTTACTAACAATTTTTCCGGCTTTGAAACTGCGCTCAGACGTCAGCCTCGCAAAATAAAATCCAATGCCCCCGCCGTGAATCGCGCCTTGGATACCGAGTTGGAAAGTTTGCGAAATGACAGCGGTAGAATTCCCGAGGAACTTGAGGGAAAACTCGACATGGTGGATTATGCCGATGCCATCCGTGAGGAATATCATGCGAAAGAAATCGGCCTCGATGACCAGTACCATGAGGATCTCTCCAAGCTGGCTCTCACCTATATACTGGGTCTAGCAAAACAGATCGAGCGACTGAAGACGGACAACGATACGGGAGCTATCGCGCTCATCCAGCGTGAAATCGAGCAAACCAAAGAATCCCCGGAGTATTTTCTCAGCCTCTTGTTGAGTGGTGACTAGACAGCGGCTTTTTCCCGGCTGAAATACTCTGGATATTTTTACCCGCCCGGCACACACTTCCACTGGCGGATGGTAGGTTTCCGTTTACCATCCGGCGTGCCGAATGTTGAAAAGAAATCCGCCTCCCACGCTCCCCAACCCGCGATCCTCCTCCACGGTTGCCACCAACACAATCTGCAGGGCTTTGATCTTGAGATCCCACTCGGCAGGCTCACTGTCGTCACCGGCCCATCCGGTTCCGGGAAATCTTCGCTCGCCTTCCACACGCTCTACGCCGAGGGCCAGCGCCGCTACGTCGAGACGTTTTCTCCGTATGTCCGGCAGTTTTTCGACCGCATGGACAAGCCTGTGGTCGATCACATCGAGGGCATCCCCCCCGCCATCGCTATCGAGCAGAAAAACCACGTCCGCACCACCCGCTCCACCGTCGGCACACTGACCGAGATCAACGACTACCTCAAGCTCCTCTTCGCCCGTCTCGCTATCGGCTACGATCCCAAGTCCGGCGACCCCATCCAGCCCGACTCCCCCCAATCCGCCGCCGCTTGGGCCACCGGAAATCTAGCCACCCGCCCCGTCCTCATCACTTTCCCCATCCCCATCCCGCCCGCTTCGAAAGCCGGGGAAATTTCCCCCTTCCTCAACGCCCAAGGCTACCTCCGGATCCTGATTAACGGTGAAATCGTCCGCACCGACGAGAACTGGAGTGCGGAATTTATTCCGCCCGTCATCCAAGTCATCCAAGACCGCCTGACTCTAACTCCCGAAAACCACTCACGCCTCCTCGAAGCCCTCGAAGCCGCCTTCACCCTCGGCAAGGGAACCGCCACCATCCACGATCACCAATCCGCGATCACGAGGTCGTTCACGACGAGTTGGACCAACCCGAAAACCGGCTTCACCCTCCGCCCACCCACCCCATCCCTCTTCTCTTTCAACTCGCCGTTAGGTGCCTGCCCGAAATGCCGGGGCTTCGGCCGCGTCATCGGCATCGACCTCGAAAAAGCCGTCCCCGACCCATCCCTCTCCATCGCCCAAGGAGCCATCAAACCCTTCCAAGGCGAGCGCGGCGATGAGTGCCTGCGCGATCTCGTTAGAAATTGCAAGGAGCGCGATATCGACACCAAGCTTCCCTTTGAGGATCTATCCGCAGCCGAACAGGAATGGATCTACTACGGAGATCGTAAGTCCGCGCATCTCACTCCCGACGAACTCGAAGCGCTCTGGCAATCCGGCGATTGGTATGGCGTCAAAGGCTTCTTTGACTGGCTAGAAACCAAGGCCTACAAGATGCAGGTCCGCATCTTTCTGTCCCGCTACCGCTCCTACACGACCTGCGATGCCTGCCGCGGCAAGCGCCTCCAGCCCGAGTCCCTCTGCTTCAAGGTAAATGGCAAATCCCTCCCCGATCTCTGGTCCCTCGCCCTTTCCGACCTCCTCCCTTGGTTCTCAGATCTGAAATCTGAAATTTCAAATCGTCCGTCCGATCCCACCCTCGACCTCGTCCTAACGGAAATATCCTCCCGCCTCGGCTACCTCGATCAAGTCGGTCTCGGTTATCTTACCCTCGACCGTCAGACCCGCACTCTATCAGGCGGCGAAGTCGAACGCGTGAATCTAACTACCTGCCTCGGTGCCGCCCTGACCGGCACCCTCTTCGTTCTCGACGAACCCACCGTCGGCCTCCACCCGCGCGACATTGACCGCCTCGTCGGCGTCATGCACGGCCTTCGCGACAAGGGCAACACCCTCGTCGTCGTCGAGCACGAGCAAACTGTCATGCAAGCCGCCGATCACCTCGTCGATCTCGGCCCCGGCGCAGGCTCGGATGGCGGCACCCTGATCTATCAAGGCCCACCCTCAAGGAGCGTGGGAGTCTCGCCCACGAGTAAAAAATCTCCTATCTCCAATCCCCTATCTCCTATCTCCTCCGGCACTCTCCCGTGGCTTGACGGCACCAAATCCATCGCCATCCCCACTACCCGCCGCAAGCCCACCAAAGCCATCCTTTCTATCAGAGGCGCCACCCGTCACAATCTCAAAAAACTCGACGTCGATCTCCCGCTCGGCCTGTTCACTGTTCTAACCGGCGTCTCCGGTTCCGGGAAATCCACCTTCGCCCACGATGTCCTCTACCTCAATCTCGCGCGCAAGCTCGGCCAACAAGCGGATGGCGAGGCCGCCCCGCTCAAGGGTCTCAACGGCTCGCAGCACGTGAGCGGCGTCGAACTCGTCGATCAAACCGCCGTTGCCCGCACCCCGCGCTCTACGCCCGCCGTTTTCCTCGGGGCATTCGATCCCATCCGCCAGCTTTTTGCCCTCACCCCGGAGGCCAAGGCTCGCGAGCTCAATACCGGCTTTTTCTCATTCAACTCCGGCGCTGGCCGCTGCGACCGCTGTGCTGGCAACGGCTTCGAAAAAGTCGAAATGCAGTTTCTCTCCGACCTCTACGTGACCTGCCCTGACTGCAACGGAAAACGCTATAAATCCTCTACCCTGGAACTCCTCTATCGGGGGAAATCCGTGGCTGATATCCTTAATCTAACAGTCGCCGACGCCATCGCTTTCTACTCCGAACTCGCTGGCATCCCCGTCGCCCACGCCAAGCGCCACCAGCAAATCATCAAACTCCTCGCGCCTCTTGCTGAAGTCGGCCTCGGCTACCTCAAGCTCGGACAACCCCTCAACACTCTCTCCGGCGGCGAGGCCCAGCGCCTCAAACTCTGCCAACTTCTCAGCGGAGCGCCGGCTTCAGCCGGCAACAAACTCCTCATCTTGGACGAACCCACCACCGGTCTCCACTTCTCGGACATCGAGAACCTGCTAGCTGTCTTCCAAAAACTCGTCGCATCCGGCCACTCCCTCCTCGTCATCGAGCACAATCTCGACGTCATCAAATCTGCCGATTGGATCCTCGACCTCGGCCCCGAAGCCGGCCAACACGGTGGCCAACTCGTCGCCCAAGGCCCACCGGAAGCAGTCGCTAAACTCAATACACCCACCGCCCATTTCCTCAAACAAGCGCTCAAAGGACCGCTAGCTTCCGCCGCCACTTCCACTTCTCCATCATCCATCAACCCTCAACCCTCAACCACTTCCATCACCCTCCGCGGTGCCCGCCACCACAACTTGAAAAACATCTCCCTCGACATCCCGCGCGACCAACTCGTCGTCATCTCCGGTCTATCAGGTTCCGGCAAGTCCACCCTCGCCTTCGACATCCTCTTCGCCGAGGGCCAGCGCCGCTTTCTCGACTCGATGTCCGCCTACGCCCGCCAGTTCGCCGAGCAGTTGGAAAAACCCGAGATCGACCAACTCCAAGGTCTCCCGCCCACCGTCGCGATCGAGCAACGCATCTCCCAAGGCGGCGGAAAATCCACCATCGCCACCGTCACCGAACTCTGGAATTTCATCCGCCTGCTCTATTCGAAACTCGGCACGCTCCACTGCCCGGACTGCCACGTCCCGGTCGAACGCCAGTCTCTATCAGCCATCGAAAACACGATTCGCGCCCATCTCAAAACCGGACCCGTCACCCTCCTCGCCCCGCTCATCCGGGGCAAAAAGGGCTACCACAACGAGATCGCCGAGTGGGCACTTAAACAAGGCTTCACCCGCCTGTTAGTGGATAAGCAATTCAAGGACGCCGCGGGCTTCACCCGCCTCGAACGCTTCAAGGAACATGACATCGATGTCGTCGTGGCGGCGGTTTCCAACCGCCAGTCCCCGGACTTACCCGTCTCCATCGAACGCGCACTCACCATCGGCAAAGGCCTAATCAAGCTCCACACCGCCGACAAAAAATTCATCCTGCTCTCCACCAAATCAAGCTGCCCGTCCTGCAATAAATCCTTCGAAGAACTTGATCCCCGCCTCTTCTCCTTCAACTCCCCGCACGGCTGGTGCCTCGAATGCCGGGGTCACGGCCGCGTCCCCAAACGCCGTCAACACCTCGACACCTCCCGCTTCGATTCCGTGCTAGCTGCCGAGCTCGATGCGGACCGCGCCATCGACCGCATGGACGACGTCGAGCTAATCGAATGCCCCGCCTGCCACGGTTCCCGCCTCAACCCCACCGCCTCCGCCGTCCGCCTTGAAAGTAGCGGCGTCTCAAGTAACTCCGGCGTCACGCCGCAGGCCGTGCAAGCGGCGTCTCGCCGCGATTCATCCACCGCCATCTCCGACATCTCTCGCCTCACCATCCAAGACGCATCCAACCATTTTAAAAACCTATCCTTCTCTGCCGACCGCGCCACCCTCATCGCCCGCGACATCCTCCCCGAGATCCGGCAGCGTCTCGCCTTCCTCCAAGAAGTCGGCCTCGGCTACCTCCAGCTTGACCGCTCCGGCAATACTCTATCAGGCGGCGAATCCCAGCGCATCCGCCTCGCCGCCCAACTCGGCTCGAATTTGCGTGGCGTGCTCTACGTTCTTGACGAACCGACCATCGGCCTCCATCCCCGCGACAACGCCGCCCTCCTGAAAACCCTCATCGCCCTCCGCGATCAGGGAAATTCCCTTATCATCGTCGAGCACGACGAAGACACCATCGCCGCGGCGGACCACCTCATCGACCTCGGCCCGGGAGCTGGTCGGCTCGGCGGCGAAATCGTCTATCAAGGCAAGCCTCCCACAAGGAGCGTGGGCGTCTCGCCCACGAGTAAGAAGTCTCCTTCTTCAAAATCCCCAATCCCCAATCCCCAATCCCCAGTCCTCTCCCCCACCTACCGCGCCCTCACTGCCGTCATCGTCCATCCCATCCGTGGCAAGCGTCGTCCTGTTAGTAAGGATCACCCGTTTCTAACCATCACCGACTGCCATGCCAACAATCTCAAGCACACCGACGCTGCCATCCCCCTCAGCCGCCTCACTGTTCTAACAGGTATCTCCGGTTCCGGGAAATCCTCGCTCATGCACTCTTGCGTGGCAGCGGTTTTCAACCGCCAGCCCAAGTTAACGAAGCCTTACTCAAAAACCAGCGGCGAGAAACAAATCAAAGCCTGCTACGAAGTCGATCAATCTCCCATCGGCAAAACCTCCCGCTCCTGTCCCGCCACCTACGTCAAAGTCTTCGACCACATCCGCGCCCTCTTCGCCCAGCTTCCTGAGGCCCGCATGAGAGGCTTCGACGCCTCGCGATTTTCCTTCAACACCGACAACGGCCGCTGCCCCGAGTGCAAGGGCAACGGACGGGTGAAACTGGAAATGGATTTCCTCCCCTCCACTTGGGTCCACTGCGAGTCGTGCAACGGCCAGCGCTACAACCCCGCCACCTTGGACGTCACCTTCCGCCAGAAAAACATCGGCCAGGTGTTAGCCATGACCATCGACGAGGCCGCCGCCTTTTTCGAGTCCCAGCCGCGCATTTCCCACCCACTCAAGCTCATGGTGGACACCGGCCTCGGCTATCTCCAACTCGGCCAGCCCTCGCCCACTCTATCAGGTGGCGAGGCGCAGCGCATCAAGCTCGTCTCCGAACTGACCAAAGGCCGGGGCACCAAGGCCACTCTCAACAACGCCGCGCTGACCCAGCGCAATCTCTATCTGATAGAAGAGCCCACCGTCGGCCTCCACCTTGAGGACGTGCTCCGCCTCATCGACGTCCTCCACCGCCTCGTCGATGAGGGCCATACCGTCGTCGTCATCGAGCATCACATGACCGTCGCCGCCGAGGCTGACTGGATCCTCGACCTCGGCCCCGAAGCGGGCGACGGCGGCGGCCAAATCATCGCCCAAGGCCCACCCGAAAAAATTGCGAAATCCAAAACGTCCCGCACCGCACCGTTTCTCAAAACCGCACTCTGCAAAATCACCGCACATGGGAATGCTTGATAGATTACGGGCAGGCACGGGGGAATTTCATTCACGGGAAAATGGATGGACGGCGCGAGGCGACATCGCCAACGTGCTTACACAATAATGGAAATATCCGTTCTACCGGATAGCCACGCATTGTTAATTCACATCAAATCAATCCAACAATCAACAACACCATCATCATGTCAGCATTCAATGTCGCATGAGGGTTGCAATTTCGTAAAATCTTGCCTAATTCCGTCGCGTCCTACGCGTCCAATCCATGAACCAGTTCCGTATCCCCGCCCGCATTACCGCCGCCATCGCCACTCTATTCCTCGCGAACTGCGCCAACCTAAACCCCGCCGCCACCACCAAGGATGGCAAGAATCCTTATGCGGCTGGCACCTACGACCATTTCAAGGCGGAACCGAATTACCCGAAGACCTACGACGTGTGGAAAAACGAGGAACTCCTATCGCGCACCAACGCATCCAACTCCTCGATCAAGGTGAATCTCGCCCTCCAGCGCGCCTATTTCTATAACGGCGATGAGATCGCCATGGATTACCCCGTCTGCTCCGGCATCCCCTCGCGGCCCACGCCGATTGGCACGTTCTACATTCTCGAAAAGGTGGTGGATAAGAAGTCTAACAAATATGGCAAATTTGTCGATGCGGGCGGCGATGTCGTGAACAGCAACGCAGACATGGGCATCGATCCCGTGCCGGAAGGCTGCCATTTCGAGGGTGCCTCCATGCGTTACTGGATGCGCCTGACCAATGACGGCGTCGGCCATCACATCGGGCCGCTGCCGAAGAGTCGCCGCCCTGCCTCACATGCCTGTGTCCGTGGTCCGAGCGCGACCATGCCCATCATCTATTCCAAGGTGAAAGAGGGCACGCGCGTCATTATCGAGTGAGGTTCCCGCACGCTTGGTGATTTCAAAAAAGACCCGGACGTCAATACGTCCGGGTCTTTTCATTTCGAGCCCCTCAATCAATGGGCCAGATCACTCGTCTTCTTTTTTGTACTTTTCGTGGCCGTCTTTTTTCAACTCCTTCAGAGTGGTGACGATCTTCGCGACGTCTTCCAGTTTTCCGTTGATGAAGGCTTCCTCGACTTCGCAGAGCGAGATGACCAACTTGCCCATCATCTTCCGAAAACCGACCGCCGCCTTCACCTTATCCGGGCCATCCGGCATCTCCTTGATCATTGCCGGAGTTTCTATGGCCGACTTGAGAGCCGCTTGTTGAGCTTCCCGGGCCAGCGCAGCGCCTTTCACCGGGTCGGTCTCAGTGCGGAAGGCTTTGTAGGCATCGTTCATCGCTTCCATCTGCTTGCCGAGGGGCGTCTGGTCCTTTTCTTCGGCGCTGATAACAGGCATCAACATCAGCCCAGCCGCACAACTTAGTAAAAATAGTGGTTTCTTCATGCGCCACAAATACGAGCGAAATCCCCCGGTCTTTCCAAGCCGGAAAATTGGCGTTTATTTTCCCCGCTTTTCCGGCATCTTCCAGTGCTTGCACTTCAACTCGAAATGGCCGCGCCGGATCATCCGCTGCTTGTTAGCAGGCGGACTGGTATTGCTGTTAGGCTGGTTCGTCCTGCCCTTCGCTATTTCTCTGCCCGCCGGATTATTGGGAAATCCGCCGGCTTCTCCAGTCCTCCTTGACCGTCACGGCACCCCGATACTCCACCTCGTTCTGCCTGACTCGTCGCGCGCCACGCCCGTGGTGTTGGAGGAAATTCCCGCTGATCTCATCGCTTGCACCCTCGCCGCCGAGGATAAGCGTTTCTTCCAGCACGGCGGCATCGACCTGCTCGCCACGCTGCGGGCTACTCGCGATTGCCTCATCCGCCGCAGTATCGTTTCCGGGGCCTCCACCATCACCCAGCAGCTTGTCAAAATTTCCTCACCACCCGCGCCACGCAACCTCTTCACCAAGCTCCGCGAAGCCCTCATCGCCCGCCGCCTCGAAATGTCCTGGCCCAAGCGCCGCATCCTGACCGCCTACCTGAACCGCCTCGACTACGGCAACCTCCGGACCGGCACCGCTGAGGCCGCTCGCTTTTATTACCAAAAACCCCTCGCCGATCTCTCCCTCGCCGAGTGCGCCACCCTCGCCGGGCTCCCCCAAGCGCCGACCCGCCTCAACCCCATCACCCACCCCGCCCGCGCCATCAACCGCCGCGATACCGTGCTCAAGCGCCTCGCGGCCATGGGAAATCTGGATCCAGCCCGCCTCACCGCCGCCCTCGCCGAGCCGCTCAATCTCCGCGGCCTAACCGAACCTCAGCCAGCCCCTTGGCTCGCCCGCCAAGCGGAAATCTCACAGCGCAAAGCTGAAATCCAAACCACCCTCGACCTCACGCTCCAGCGCGACCTTCAGGCCATCGTCCATCAGGAAACCGCCAAGCTTCGCGCCGCCAATCTCCGCCACGCCGCCGTCGTCGTCATCCACAACCCCACCGGCGAAATCCTCGCCCTCGTCTCTTCCGCCGATTGGCACGACCTGCGCGGCGGCCAAATCAACGGTGCCGTCACCCCGCGCTCGCCAGGCTCTGCCCTCAAGCCTTTCACCTACCTGTTAGCCATCAGCCGCAACCACCGCATTCCCACCTCCATCCTCGCCGACATTCCCACTCCATTTCGCACTCCGCAGGGCCTCGATCTCCCGGAAAATTACGACCGCGCCTACCGTGGCCCCGTCACCCTCCGCACCGCCCTCGCCTGCTCGCTCAATGTCCCCGCCCTCCGCGAACTCAATGCCCTCGGCGGTCCCCGACCACTCTATCAACTTTTGTCAAACCTCGGCATCACCACCCTCGGCGACGATTCCTCCGTCCATGGTCTCGGACTTACCTTGGGAAATGCCCCCGTCTGTCTGCTCGAGCTTACCAACGCTTACGCCACTCTCGCTCGCCAAGGCCGCTATTTCCCGCCGATCCTCTTTCTGCCCTCCAAGTTGGATGTTGGACATTCGCTGTTCGATGTTCGCAGCGCCTACCTCATCGCCGACATTCTTTCCGATCCCGCCGCCCGTGCTCCGGCCTTCCAGCCGGGCGGGCCGCTCGATCTACCGTTCCGCTGCGCCGTCAAAACCGGCACCTCCTCGGATTTTCACGACAACTGGTGCCTCGGCTTCACGCCCGAATTCACCGTCGGCGTGTGGGCGGGAAATTTCGAACAGCAGCCGATGAAAGGCATCTCGGGCATCACCGGGGCCGGCCCCATTTTCCACCGCACCATGCTCCGCCTCTATCAAACTAACACCCCCACCTGGTTTCCCCGGCCACCCGACCTCGTCGATATCAGCATCGATGTTAGAAATGGCAAACTCAGCCCCGCCACCGCCGGAAATCCTCACCTTCACTCCGACCTCGCGCCTCCGGGTAATCTCCCGCCAGCCGCCACCGCCGCCGATTACGACGCCGCCGGCAAGGCTCTGCTAGATCCCACCTACGCCGCCTGGTTCGCCAGCAACTACAACCTCCGGCACCACGACCTCGCCCTCGATCCCGCCACCCCTGCCAGCGAGCCACTCCGCATCATCAGCCCCGCCAACAACTCCACCTACCTCCTCGATCCAGAGATCCCCTCCGGCTCCAATCAACTCCGCCCCGTCACCAATCTCCCCGGCACCGCCCGCTGGGCCTCCGCCACCCTCCGCATACAACCTGCCAGCCCCGAGCCCATCATCCACCTCACCCCCGGCACCCACACCCTCACCGCCACCGATCCCGCTACGGGCATCACCCACACCCTCACCCTCCGTGTGAAATCACTGTGAGTCAGGCAGCGTAGTCATCGACTTCAATTGATTCGTGGCGTTGAAGAGCGGTATCAGTCCAAGACTCCATTTTCCGAAAAAAACGCCCGGCTGCGGCGTGGCAGACGGGCGTTTTGGCGAAATTTGGATCAAAGCCCAGCTCAATCGACCTTCGGCTTCCCGACACGGCGGACGACACCGAAGCGTTTTTGGAATTTGTCGATGCGGCCCTCGGTGTCCACAAACTGGGCGAGGCCCGTGAAGAACGGATGGGAATCCGAGGTGACACCGATCGAGATCAGACTGTGTTCCACGCCATCGATGACTTCCTTTTTCTCGGAGGTCTTGGTCGAGCGGCTGATGAAACGTTTGCCGGTAGTCATGTCAACGAAGACGACCGGATTGTATTTCGGATGAAGGTCCTTTTTCATGGGAGTAAGATTGCCAACCACGTTACCGACGCGGCGGGACGCGGAGAATCGCGAAAAATGATCGCCTGTCAAGCTGCCATCGCCGGACAATTTTTATTGTGACGGATAAATTAGAATTTAATACTTGCTAAATAATTTATACAGTTTGTTATGCCAAATCGCTTTTTTGAGTCGCTTTTGTTACAGGAGGGTGTAGCGTGGCGTCGTTATGGCAATTACCACGAAACGTACCCGATTCTCACGTCGCCTTCCTGACCATGTCACCGATGAACTCTGCAATGTCCTTGCAGATAAAAAAGTGTTTGGCTTCAATGATCTATTCGAGCGAGTTTTCGCCAATCTCAAGGTTCGCAATGCCGTCAGCGGTGGCGAGGAAATGCTCCGCCTGCGCGCCTACGAGAAGTTGCAAAACCTCGTGACCCGCGGCTTGGTCGAAAAGCTCGGCAAGGAATACAAGGGGACCGCCCGCGTGCATGAGGCGTCGAGCGCCTATGCAGCCGCACAGGATGCCGCCGCGCAAGAGGAGGCTTGATCCGTCTTGGATTTTTCTGAAAACCCGCGCCAGTCAAACGGCGCGGGTTTTTTTTCTACTCATTTCGCTCGCCGGTCATTATGACCCCTCCGTCACCCCGTTGATTTATGCCGCAAGACTACCTTCCCGTTCTCTTCCAAATCCTGATCGCAATCGGTTTCGCCGTATCGACTCTCACGATGAGCGTCGTTTTCGGGCGGTCCGCCAAGCGCAATGCAATCAAGGACAGCGCCTACGAGTGCGGCATGTTGCCGATTGGCGATGGGGCACCACGGTTCTCGGTGAAATTCTATCTGGTGGCGATGTTGTTCGTGATTTTCGACATTGAGGTCGTTTTCATGTATCCATGGGCGGTCCAGTTTCGCGATCTCGTCGCCCAGGGACCCACCGCGTTGGCCAGCATGGCGGGCTTTGCGGGGATTTTGATCTTCGCCTACGTTTACGCGTTAAAGAAAGGCGCACTGAATTGGAAATCGTGAGGGCACCCCGATGATTCTCCACGTCGTCTATTTTCAACTCCGGCCCGGGGTGGATACGGCTACGATCGAGGAACTCGTGCGGACGAGCCGCAGCCTTTTGTTGAAAATCCCCGAGGTGCTTGGAGTGCGATCCGGGCGGAATATCAGCCCGGAATCCCAGTGGCAGTTCTATTTTTCAATCGAAGTCGATTCGTTGGAAAAACTCCGGATCACGCTGGATGACACATTCCATCTCAAGCTGATGGAAAAATACATCAAGCCCAGCACGATCAACCAGTTCGCGATGGATTACGAATTGGACCCCTCGAAGGATCTGAAATATTCCTGAGGGGAATCCCGCAGAATTGGCATGAAACGGGCTTGAACTCCCGGACTCCCGCCGTCGGCCTCCGGTCTATGGCCGATTTTTCTCCGTTCTATGGTCTTTCCGATTCAAATTCCCAGCGACGCCCCATTCAATGCGGAGCAACGCGCCTGGCTCAATGATTTCCTATCAAAAGCCCTCGCGCCCGCCGCTGCGGCCATCCCCACCCACGAACCGACTGTGGAGTCGGTTGGGGAAGGCTATTCCAAAAGCAATCCCTTCCCCGCTACCGTGGTGGAAAACCGGAATCTGAACGGCCCGGGTGACAAGCAAACCCATCAGATCGCCCTCTCGCTCGAAGGCTCAGGATTGGTTTACGAAGTGGGCGATGCGCTCGGGGTTTACCCCATGAACCCGACAGGCGTGGTCGATGAAATCATCGCCAATCTCCCCTTCAAGGCGGGTACCGTGTCGGCACCTAACGGCAGCGACATTTCACTGCGTGACGCGCTGATCCAGCACTACGACATCGGCTCTCTCAACAAGTCGATCCTTCAGAAATGGCAGGCGAAAAGCGATTCGCCCGTCCTTCGCTCACTGGTCGCAGCGGATGACAAAAAGGCCTACGAGGACTTCTGCTGGGGCCGGGATTTGATTGACCTGGTCATCGACCACCCCGCCGATTTCGCCGATGCGGAGGACTTGCTTGCCGTCCTCAAAAAACTCCAGCCCCGGCTCTACTCCATTGCCTCCAGTCCGCGCGCGCATCCAGGTGAGGTCCATCTTTGCGTCGGCATCGTCCGTTATAACAGCTATGGCCGCGAACGCGGAGGCATCTGCTCGACTTTTCTATCAGATCAGGTGACGCGTGAGGTGAACCCCCGCGTTTATATCCATAGCAACAACGCCTTTCGGCTGCCCGCTGACGGCGACACCAACGTCATCATGGTCGGTCCCGGCACCGGCATCGCGCCGTTCCGGGCCTTTCTCGAAGAGCGCAAGGCGTCCGCCGCCAAAGGCCGGAACTGGCTGTTTTTCGGCAATCCCTACCGAGTCACCGATTATCTCTATCAGGAAGAGCTGTCCGCCTTCCTAGCGGATGGAACTCTGGCAAAGCTCGATCTCGCATGGTCGCGCGACCAGCAGGAAAAGCTCTACGTCCAACATCTCATGCTGCAAAACGGGGCCGAGCTCTGGTCATGGCTCGAGAGCGGTGCCGCCTTCTACGTCTGTGGCGACGCCTCGCGCATGGCCAAGGATGTGGACCACGCCTTGCTCAAAGTCGCTGAAACGCACGGCGGCCTAACATTAGAGGCCGCTGCGGCCTTCATCGCGAAGATGAAGAAGGAAAAACGCTATCTGCGGGACGTTTACTAAAGGACGAAAATGGGCTCGGTCTAACGTCGCCTGGCCTGTTCCTCAATGAAGATTTCAGCCAACCTGAAACAACGGCGTGAGAGATCTTTCGCATCATTGTCGCCGATGAGGGCGACGCCTTCCTCGCTGACCTCGGCCAGATAGATTTTCCACGCCATTTTCGTGAGTAGAGCGGGATCGATTTTTGGGCGCGGTGCCTGATTCGGTGGCTGCTGGGGGCCGGGACTCGGGCGTTGGCGTGATTCCTGTGGGCTGGGGGCAGGCTTGGCTTCCGGGGTTGCAAGAGGAATGATTTCCTCAGGCGCGGCTCCATCCGCAGGTGGCGGGTTGGCGGATTGGCCCTTGCCTTTGCGGCGGCGGCGTTTCCGTTTGCTGGACTCAGATTGGGTCGCGCTGCCGCCAGTGGATTCCGCTTCCGGGTCCGGCCAATCGGCGCTTGGCGGATGAATTTCATCGTTCTCTGGAGCGTCTGATTCCCCCGAATCCAAGGGCTTGGCGGCCTTCTTCGGCCGGGGCGTGGAAACTCGGCGGGAACGCGGTGCGCTGTCGTCGGCGGGACTTGGGAGATTTTCGGGTGAGGCTGCGGTTTCGTCGCTCATGTTGCTGAGGAGAAGCAAGCCCTGCTGCACTCGCTGGGTCGAGAATATTCACAGAGCCAAGATACGAGATCGAGAAAAATGTCCCTCGCCATCACATGTCTGTTGGTTTAGTGTCCTGCCATGAACGAGTTGATTGAATCGGGAGACCCTAGGGCGAAAGTCGTCGGCAAGCGGCGTCCGCCACCCGTGGACGGTGAAGGTGAAGCTTCATGGGAGAGTTTCAATTGGCTCCAACGGAATTTTCAAAAATTGTGGGGCGGCCTGCCTTACCCAAAAGGGGTCCATCGATTCAAAAACATGGAAGAATTTGACGCATGGAAGACGAATCTGATGATACAGAACGCACCCGGCCGCCGTTAATGGGCGACTTGGTTGGGATTTGCCGTGAACTGAATCTCAGAGACGTCAACTACGTTGTGGTTGGCGGCATGGCGATCAACATTCATGGATTCACTCGAAACACTGAAGATATCGATCTTCTGATCGAAACTGGAGAGGACAACGAGCGGAAAATCCTTGAAGTGCTCTCGTTGTTACCGGATGGGGCGGCCAAAGAACTTCGACCAGGCGAAGTGGCGGAATACGTCGTGGTAAGAGTGTGCGATGAAATCACTGTGGATCTCATGGCCAAGGCATGCGGTCATGATTATGAATCTGCTAAAAATTCGATAAGTCCGGTAGTGGTAGATGGAGTTACGATTCCTTTCGACTCGCCTATCCTGTTGTGGAAAACCAAGCAGACCTTCCGGGAGAAGGATCAAATAGACCAAATATTCCTCCGTAAACTCCTCGAAGATCGCGGTGAATGGCCGGTGACGTGAATAACAAAAAAGCCCGCCAATGGGGCGGGCTCGTGAAAGTTAGAAAGGGTCGGAGAACGCTCCTGATGGCTTTTTAGAAATTTTTGATGTCGTCTAGGTTGAGTTTGTCCGAGGGCGTGCCAGGGTTCGTTTGACCATCCTTGCCGCACGACCAAAGATCGAAATCGGGATTCATCGTGGCAGCATTGGCCGTTGCAGATGTCGTGGCACTGCTGGCATAAGCAAGCGCGGTGCGATAGCGATACTCATTGCCCCAAGGATCTTTAACGAGCGTTGGTAAAACGGGTGTCGTCGTTAAATCCACCCAGCCTTGTCGGGTGCTGGACGGATCCAAATCCTTCACATACATCTTAGTGCTTTTGGGGTAGGTAACGCTATTGATCGACTTCGTCCAAGTGGCTAGGCTACCCTGCCTCACATAATCGTAGCCCTCATAAAAGAGCATCTCATATAGCAGCCCAGAATTGCCAGCGCCGTCTGTGGAATTGGCGGTTAGAGGATAAGTGCCCATATCCAGCTTGTATTCCTCCAGCCCCCTCGTAAGCAGCGCGATCTGCACGTTAGCCTTAGACTTGTTCTGCCGTTCGATGACGAAACCCATGCTGCTGACGACGAGACTGGCTAGGATAACGATGATGGTGATGACTGCCAACAACTCGATGAGCGTGAAGGCTGGCTGGTAGCTGCGCCGGGTAGTTTTCATGGCCTTGGATTTTTTCAAGATGCAGACGAGTGCTGGCCAGTGGATTACTGGTTGCCCATCGTTGCAATCATCTTAATCAAAGGTAGGAACAATGCAAATACTACCGCGCCGACGATGACGGCCAAAATCACGATCATGATCGGCTCGAGAATCGAGGTGAGCGCGGTGACGGCATTATCGACCTCGTCGTCGTAAACGTCGGCGACCTTGAGGAGCATCTCGGGCAACTGGCCAGTTTCCTCGCCGACGTCCACCATGGAAATGACCATGCTCGGAAAGACACCGCTGGCTAGGAGCGGCGTGACGATGGTTTCGCCTTCCTTGACGGCCTCATGGACTTTTTCGATGGCGCTGGAAATGACGACGTTGCCAGCGGTGTCACGCGTGATGTTGAGGGCTTGGAGGATGGGCACGCCGGAGGTGACGAGGGTGCCGAGCGTCCGGGCGAAGCGGGAAACGGCGCTCTTGCGTTGAATGTCGCCGAGGATGGGCATCTTAAGTTTGAGCTGATCGACGACTTTCCGCCCACCGGTCGTCTTGCCCCATAGATTAAAGAGGAAGACGCCGATGCCGAACACGATGAAGACGAAAACCACGTTGGGCACAAACAAGGGGCGGGCGAGGAAAAATTCCGAGATACCAAACACGATCACCGAGATCAGCGGCAGGTCGGATTGCGCGCTGTCGAACATTTCGCGGAACTTAGGCACGATGAAGATCATCAGGAAAACCAACAGGCCAACGGCGATGAACATGACGATCACCGGATAGACCATCGCGGAGACGATCTTGTTTTTGAGTTTCTGGGCCTTTTCCTGGTACTCGGCAAGCCGGTTGAGGACGACTTCGAGCACACCGCCGAGTTCCCCGGCCTTTACCATGTTGACGTAGAGTTTGTTGAAAATTCTCGGGTGCTGGGCAAGTGACTCGGAGAAAGTCGAACCACCTTGAACATTTTCCGCGAGAGCGCTGACGGTGGCACGGAGGACCGGATTGGGTTCCTGTTTTTCCAGTACGTTGAGGCTACGGAGCAGCGGTAGGCCGGAGTCGATAAGCGTGGCGAGCTGACGGGTGAAAATCATCAAGCTCTTAGGCTTGAGGCGCCCACCGACATGCCCTTTGGAGGTCTTCCCTTTGACAGTGGCTTTCGTTTTGGATTTTCCTGCCGCAGCTTTACCCTTGCCTTTTGACTTACCCTCTTCGTCGATCTGTGTCGGATAGAGGCCCTTGGCCCGGAGCTGCTGGACGGCCTCAGTCTCGCTAGCAGCGGACACGGTACCGGTGGTCTGTTCGCCTTTTGCGTCGAGTGCGGAATAATGGAAATTCGCCATGAGGAAGGTTTTTTTAAAGGTTTAAGGGAATTATGTAAAGGGACTATATGGTCAGGATATAAAATCGGCAAGTTCGATGATACCGATAGAGGCAGGAAAATCAGGTGTATTTGAGCACTTCTTCGATGGAGGTGAGTCCGAGATAGATGTTTCTGAGTCCGTCCTCACGGAGGGTGTTCATACCGAGCTCGACGGCCTTCTGCTTTAGCACCACGGAGGGAGCCCGCGCGGTGATGAGTTCGCGGATCGGGTCGGAGACGTTGAGCAATTCATAAAGACCGCGGCGGCCACGGTAGCCCGACTGGCCGCAAACATCGCAGCCGCTGCCGGTGAAAAACTGCTTGTCGCCGAGTTCCTGCGGCGAGATTCCGAGTTGATTGAGAATCGCCTCGTTCGGCTCGTATGGAGACTTGCATTCTTTACAAATCGTCCGGACCAGGCGTTGGGCGAGAATCCCTTCCAGCGAGGCGGAAATGAGGAACGGTTCGCAGCCCATATCGACTAACCGGGTCACCGCGCCCGGTGCGTCGTTGGTGTGCAGAGTGGAGAGAACCAAGTGACCGGTTAGAGCGGCCTGAATGCCGATGGTCGCTGTTTCCTTGTCGCGCATTTCTCCGATCATGATGCGGTCCGGGTCTTGGCGCAGGAAGGCTCGTAGGACCCGGGGGAAATCGAGGCCGATGGCATCGTTGATCGGGATCTGGATGATGCCGTCGATGTCGTACTCGACCGGGTCCTCTGCCGTGAGCAGCTTGGAGTCGATCGTGTTGATCCGGCGGAGTGCGGCGTAAAGGGTGGTGGTTTTACCCGCGCCGGTGGGACCGGTGACGATGAAAATGCCGTTCGGTTTCTCGATCGTATCGGTGATGTAGTTGTAAATATGGTCGGTAAGGCCGAGATTTTCGAGCGAGAGATTCACCGATGAACGGTCGAGCACCCGCAGCACGATGGATTCGCCGTGGTGGGTGGGGAGCGAGGAAACCCGCATATCCACCTGCTTATCGCCCATTTGTTTGACGATCCGGCCGTCTTGGGGAATCCGCCGTTCGGCGATGTTCATGTTGGCCATGACCTTCACGCGGGACAGGATCGGCAGGGCGAGATGAATCGGCGGCGGGGCCATTTCAAACAGCCCACCATCCACCCGGTAGCGGATTTTAAAGTCCTTTTCAAAGGGTTCAAAATGAATGTCCGAGGCTTTTTCTTTAATCGCCTGATAGAGCACGAGGTCCACATAACGGATGATCGGCGCGGAATTCGCTTCGGACTCCAGCTCGGCGACGCTGAGGCTCTGGCTGCCAGCATCCAACTGGCTAAGGATGTCCGCCATCGCTTTGCCCTCACCGCCGTAGCACTCGTTGATCTTCGCTTCGACGAGGTAATCTGGAGCAACCACCACGTTGATTTCCCGTCCGAGAGCGAAACGAAGATCTTCCGGCGTCTGCGGGTTCAGGGGGTCCACCAAGACCACGTAGAGGCCGGTGTCGTCGAAATTGACCGGGAGGGCTCCGTGCAGGCGGGCAGTTCCCGCAGGCACCAGCGAGAGCAGCGCCTCCGAGGGCGTCCAGTCGCGAAGATCCACTTGGCTAGTGCCTAGCTCTGAGGCGATGATCGGCCAGACATCGTCACGGCTTTGGATGACTTGGAAATCGGCCAGAATTTCTGCGATCTCCTTGCCGCTGTGACCCACCTCCGCGAGGATTTCCTGGGAGAGTGCGAGGTCGATGAGGCCTCGGGATTGGAAGAGTTCGAGAAGTTGTTGATTGTCCATGGACGGGATGCCGAGAGGTTTTGGAATGGGCCGAAAGGCGGTGGGTCAGTCGTGGTCCGACATGGTGGCGTGGACCACCTCGCTGCCGGCGGTCAGGCCGGATAGGACTTTGCGGATGCCGTCCTCGCGCAGGGTGCGCATCCCGAGTTCGCGGGCGCGGTGGCGGAGTTGGGTGGTGGTAAGGCCGTTGTTGATCATGTTGCGCACCTCATCATCGAGCAGAAAGATTTCAAAAATCCCCATCCGGCCTTTGAATCCGTTACCGCGGCATTTCTCACAGCCCACCGGGCCGAAGATGGTAGCGTCCTTCATTCGCGAGGTGTCGAGTGAAAGCGCGCGCATTTCTTTGTCATCCAAGATCGCTGGAGCCTTGCATAGGGGGCAGAGCTTGCGCACGAGACGCTGGGCCAAGGCCGCCCTAACAGCAGATGCGATCAGGAACGGCTTCACCCCGATGTCAGCAAGCCGGGCGACGGAAGATGGCGCGTCATTGGTGTGCAGGGTGGAGAACACCAAGTGACCCGTGAGCGAGGCGTTGATCGCGATATTGGCGGTTTCCGCATCCCGGATTTCTCCGACCATGATGATGTTAGGAGCCTGCCGCAGCATGGCACGGAGGGCGGCGGCGAAGGTCATCCCGATGTCCGTTTTCACCATCACCTGGTTGATTCCGGGGAGTTCGTATTCGACCGGATCTTCGACAGTGATGATTTTTTTATCCGGCTTGTTGATGACGTTGAGGCAGGCGTATAGCGTCGTGGTTTTGCCGGAACCCGTCGGTCCAGTAACGAGGAGGATACCGTCGGGCAGGCCGAGCAGCCCTTCCATGATTTTTTGGTCATCCGAGAAAAAGCCAAGTTCCGGCAGGCCGAGTAGTAAGGCGGTTTTATCCAAAATCCGCATGACCACGGATTCCCCGTGATTCGACGGCACCGAGGAAACCCGGAGGTCGATTTCCTTGTCGCCCATTTTCAATTGGATCCGGCCGTCTTGGGGCAGGCGTTTTTCGGCGATGGACATGGTGCCGCTCATCACCTTTAGCCGCGCGATCATCGCGGGCAGCAGTTTCTTCGGATGCGTATCGACGTGGACGAGCTTGCCATCCAAGCGATAGCGAATGCGGACCGAGGTCTCTAACGGCTCGATATGAATGTCCGACGCCTTAAGGCGGAATGCCTCTGTTAGCGTCTGCATCACTAACCGGATGATTGGCGCATCATCGCCGGGTTCACCTGCATCGCCGTCACCGCCGGTCACCGAAAATCCCTTCGGCGCGGCGGCGGCCTCGGCGGAATTGTAAAATTGCCGGAGTTGTTCGTGAATGTCCGTTTGGGTCACGCACACCAGATTCAGTTCGCGGCCTAAGACGTGGGGCAGGCTGTCAAGCGTCTCGAAATCCAGCGGGTCCGCGATGGCCACGGTGAGCGTCCGGCCTTCATCCAGCACTGGCACGACTCGGTAGCGCTTGGCAAGATCGTCCGAAATGACGGCGGTGATGGCCGGATCGAAGATAATTTCAGACAGCCGCATGAACGGGATGCCCGCGTTCACCGCTAGGGTTTTGGCCACATCTTCTTGGGAGAGCGCGGTCCGCGCGAGGAGGTGCTCGATGATCGTTTCACTTCCAGAGAGCGCGTTGCGGGCTTGTGCAACTTCATCGGCGCTCACCATTCCGGCTTCGGTGAGCAATTCTGTGAGATATTCTTCGTTGGAAAACACTGGGCTTCGAGTCCGTTGAGGTGGATTTATCAAAACGAGCAAACAGGGCCATCGCCCGTTCGGCATCTTCCGCAGATTGGTCAAGCCCCCCCTTCCTTGTCAACCAGCCTGATTGCAAGAATCCATGATTTAAAGCAGGATGGCCGATAGTTTCTCCTCTTCCACGGTAAATGTAACCACCATGCCCATGCATCCGCAGCTTTTGGCTCAGGGGAATGCTAGCGGTTCAGCGGGCATTCCCCACCATCGCGCTCGACTCCGCTGCCAGAAGCCCACAAAGTTTCCGCCATGAAACCTCGCTTCACGCCTCCCCACGGCACACCAACCAAGCAGGCCCGCGAGAACCGCCATGTCCAAGCGGTGGAAACCCTCACGCCGTCACTGGATGAAGATGATCTGATGCGGATCGTGGCCGATCAGGCAGTGCCCTTCATCCTGATTCTAGATTGTGTTCAAGACCCTCACAATCTCGGGGCCATCCTCCGCACCGCAGACGCGGCTGGCATCCATGCAGTGGTCGCGCCAAAGGACAAGGCCGTCGGCATCACGGAAACGGTGCGCCGAGTGTCGGTGGGTGCGGCGGATCATGTCCCCTTCGCGCAAGTCACCAATCTCGCGCGGACGATGGAAAAACTCAAAGCCGCCGGGCTGTGGCTGGTCGGCACTTCGGATCATGCCGCGTCGAAGTCGATCTACGAGCTGGATCTCAAAGGGCCGCTTGCCTTGGTATTAGGCGCCGAAGAAAAAGGAATGCGCCGCCTGACCGAGGAAAACTGCGATTTCCTCGCCTCCATCCCGATGGCCGGAAAGGTCGAGTGCCTCAATGTTTCGGTAGCCACCGGCGTCTGCTTGTTCGAGGCGGTGCGCCAACGCCGGATGTCGCATGAATGAGCCTGTTAGAATCCTGTCCGATCTCCACCTCGGCCACAAAGTCTCGCGCCTTGAGCGAGTCTCGGCGCTTCGGCCCATGATCGCGGGTGCGGCAACGGTGATTTTCAACGGCGACACCTGGCAAGAGTTGGCACGGCCGTTTTTCCAACGCTCGCAGGTGATGTTAGAGGAGTTGAAAGTGCTGTGCCGCGAGGAGGGTGCAGAGGCGATTTTTCTATCAGGCAACCACGATCCCGGCTGGCCCGGCCCCGGCTGGGTAGCGCTGGCGGGCGGGCGTATCATCATCACTCATGGCGATGCCTTGCTCTTCGACGGCTCTCCGTGGAAACGCGAGATCCTCGTCAATGGCGCACGGGTGATGGAGCTTTGGAACGAGCATCCAGACGCGCCGCGAGACGTGGAAGAGCGCCTGCGGGTGGCCCGGAAAATCGCCCGCGAGTTGTGTTCCGTCGAGCACCCGACCGGGCGGAAATTTCTCCAACGCGCCTGGGATGCCGTCATCCCGCCGCGCCGTGCGGTGAAAATGCTCGAAGCCTGGCTGACCCAAGGCGCGACCGGTGCCGAATTCTGCGACCGCTATTTCCCGCAGGCGGAAATGCTCGTCATCGGCCATTTTCACCGTGAGGGCTGCTGGTTGAAAAAAGGCCGCCGCATCATCAACACCGGCTCATTCATGACTCCGGGCCGTGCGCATTGGGTGGAATGGCATAACGGTTTTCTCCGCCGTGGCTGGATCGACGAGACCCCGGATAGCTGCTGCAAGGGCCGGACCCTCGACGTCTGGCGCTTGGAAGAGATAGGAGATAGGAGGAGATAGGGGATAGGAGATAGGGGATAGGGGATAGGAGATAGGAGATAGGAGATAGGGGATAGGAGATGGTGGATTGAAATTAATACTCTGATCTCTGATCTCTGATCTCTGATCCCATTTCCCAACGGGGAGAATGGTACACGAGGACGGGATCGAACCGCCGACCAATCCGGTGTAAGCGGACCGCTCTACCGCTGAGCTACTCGTGCAGGGGCAGACCGGGAACCTGTCGGCAGATTTCCCGAAGATCAAGCACCGAGTGTTGCGAGCTTGCCGCCGGGGCGCGGCGGTGGTTTCTTCCCGGCACGAATGCATCTGCGCCTCTCGGATCAAGAACTCGCCACGCTGGTGGAAATGGTAAGCCTCGCGGCCAATGTCGCGTCGTGGAATCAAAAGGAAACTGCCAACGATCAGGTGACCGCCTTTGAAATCCTAGAGAGCAAGATCCTCGAAAAAGCCGGTCACTCAGGACTGGGTGACTGGATCGAGTTCGACGAGGAAAGCCAGCGTTTCCGGGTGAAACCAGAGCGCGAGGAGCAGCTATTCTATCACGAATGCTATGACGAATTCCGCAACGAGAGTTTCTGGGACGAGTTGGCTGTTAGGCTGGCCGACCGCGATCTCGCCCGTGCCATCGGCATGAAGGAATGGGAGGCCCTTAGCGAGGAAGACCGCCGCGCCCGGACCGTGGCGTGGGAAAAACGCTACTGGGAGGAATTTTCAAAACGCGGGGTGGAACGCGTCGTGGTGGTCACCCCGCCAGGGGAAGGCTGAAAGCCCCGACACTGCCTCGTCGTAAGCGTCCTTCGCCGTCGTGTAAGCATCCCCATCTCCACCTTTGGATTGCAAGCAATGTTCAATCGCAGTTGGTGCGCGGAGGTGGAAATTCCCTATCTATGGCGGACTTTTGACAGCACCGATAATGCAGCATCGCTGCATTGGTCCGAGTTCGGGGACATCCGGCTGCGGGGAATTTATACCGGCTTTTCCGATGATCTATCCAGCGGTCTAACACGGGGATTGAGATCCATCTCGCGCCAGTTAAATTCTATCTGGATGTAGAATTGCCGATTTATGAACGGGTGTGAGTTGGATGTTCTGACTTTACCGTGCTCGGCTCAATTCCCCTTGGGCAGCCAATCGGTGGCGATGATTACGGAGAATTCACCACCTTCGGCCAGCCGCCATCGGTCCACTTGAGCGGGACGTCGCCAAGGGCAGGGGAGCCGCCGTGGGCGCGGTCATAATAGTGGAAGAACATGCGGGTGTCGCCCTTTTCCTCGATGAACGAAGGGTGGCCGGGACCGATCCGGTCACCCTCGGACTTGAGGAAAACCGTGCCGCCGCCAGTTGCCAGGTCGTCGCCGCTGGTGTCGAGATAAGGGCCGGTGATCTTCTTGCTGCGACCGATGCGGATCTCGTAGGTGCTGTTCACGCCGCGGCAACAGAGGCCCCAGTTGACAAACAGATAGTAGTAACCGTCGTGCTTGAGCAGGGCGGCGGATTCGATAGTTTCGTGCCACGCGAGCTGTTGGATTTTATCGCCTTTGCGGAGGCCGGTTTGCGGGTCAAGCTCGATGAGCTGGATGCCGGTCCAGAACGAGCCGAAGACCATCCACACGCTGCCATCGGAGTCGGCTAACAGTTGCGGGTCGATTGCGTTGTAGGGCGACTTGTCGTCGGAGCGGATGACGATGCCCTCATCTTTCCACTGATAGTCGTGGCTCTTCGGATCGAGCGTGGGACTGCTGGCAAGGCCGATGGCCGAGACGTTTTTCCCCCAGCCGGAGACGGAATAATAAAGCAGATAGCGATTGCCAAGATAAATGACATCGGGTGCCCAGAGATGGCCTTTCTGGGATGAAACGACTTCCTTGTGCCAGGCGGGAAATTCTTTGAAGACTCGCTCGCCTTCGGTCCACGTTTTCAAATCCTGCGAGTAGCGGGTGAGGATTCCGTTGCCGGTGGCGAAGACGACCCACATCGTCCCTTGGCGGATCGGTGTCGAGGGATCATGGAACCTCGGGGATCTGCCGAACATCCGCTCGGGTGGCGCCGCGACGGCAAGCAGCCCGGTTAGAAGAAGTGTCGCGGCGGTGCGGTGAAAAATCATTTTCGACAGGAGAGTGGGGGAGTTTTAAAGAAAGAATGGGGTCAGAGAATGGGGTCAGATTCAGAACTGTTCGACATGCTAGGTGCTGATGCGGAGAAAGTCTGGAATTTTTCAAACAAACACTTGTACTGTTAGGTTGTCCGTGATTTCATCGGCCCGTGGCGGATTCCAAACCTC
>JAYVNM010000170.1:0-10541 GCA_043758445.1 Akkermansiaceae bacterium
TTGATCCCCAATCTATGATCTCCTATCACTTTCCCGCACCCCGCCACCATAGCTTAGTTTAGCCCCTCCGTGGCCGAACTTTCGGGTCCGCCTCAATCCGCGTTCTGCGGTCCAGAATGGGGCTTGGTGTTTTCCATTAGGATTTTGCAACCGACGTGCCGGCCCACGGTGCAGGCATACTTGCAATTTCGCGGCCCTGCCAGAGTGGCAAACGCCTGCGACTCAAGCCAGCGTGGGCGCGTTGAAGGCCAGGATGGAGAGACTGCTGCGGATCATTTGCTGGGTGTGGGCAAGCTCCGTTTCAGGCTCGGCATCCCGGATGGCTTTGAGCACCATCAACCAGTGCATGGCCTGCCTACTCGGCGTGGCCTGGTTTTCGAAAATTTGGATCGCCTCGTCGAAACGTCCGTCTCTAGCAGCTTGCAGTGCCAGCGGGAGCGGTCTGGGTTCCGGGTGGAGGACGAACTCGATCACTTGGCGCAGGTCCACCGGGCGCACCGGTTTGAGCAGGAAATCGACCACGCCATGTTGGATGGCAGATATGGCTGTATCCGGCAGCAGCGCGGCGCTACAGAGGATGATCGGGATGGGATTGCCCTCGCCATGCAGGGCGGCGATGACGCCAATGCCATCCAAGTCCGGCATCCGCAGGTCGAGGATCATAATGTCGTAGCGGGTCGCAGCGATTTTTTCCAAGGCCTCGCGTCCGCTGGCGGCAGTTTCAACAGATGTCGTCGTGCTGGTCAGGGCGTAGGAGAAGCCGAAACGCAACGTCGCCTCGTCATCCACGACGAGCACTTTGAGCGAGTCATGATCCGGTGGCTTCTGGTTGTCAGGCGAGTGGGACATCGATATAAAACTCAGTTTGGTTGTGAGTGCGTTCTAGCAGACCAATTCGGCCTTCATGGGCGCGCATGATTTCACGGGAAATGAACAGGCCCAAGCCGACGCCCTCCACGCGTTGCCCGGGTGCCTGATAGAACCGCTCGAAGATGCGGCTTTGGCTGTCTTCGGGAACGCCCGGCCCTTCATCGATCACGGAAATGCGGAGATGCCCGGCGTCCGGCTTAGTGAGGCGGAGGATGATTTTGCCGCCGTGCGGGCTGTGTTTGATGGCGTTAGAAACGAGGTTGTTGAGGACCTCATCGAGGCGCATGGGATCGGCCAATACTTCCGGGAAATCCTCACTATCACATTGTATCAGCAAGTCGATTTCTGCGGCGGCGGCAGCGCTGGCATAGAGCTGGACCGCACGCGCCATGCTCGCTTTGAGTGACATGGGCACACAGTCTAAATGGGTAGCTCCGCTCTCGGCGCGGGAGAGATCTAGCAAAGTATTCAGGGTGGACAACAAGCGTTCACAGTCCTCATTGGCGGAAGTGACCATGATTTTCTGCATCTCATCAAGCGGGCTGGAGCGTTCTTCTAGCAGGAGGTGAAGCACCATGCGGATGCCTGTTAGTGGCGTTTTGATTTCATGGCTAACTGTTGATAGCAAGTTCGTCTTCATGTCATCGAGCCAACGAATGCGGCTCACGTTGTGCAGCAGAATTGCCCAACCGGAGCGCGAGCTGTCTTCGGAATCGAAATGGAAAATCCGCGGCAGGTAGTAGAACTCCTCTTCATCAATACGGAACAGCAGCGCCTCGCGCGGATCTTCCGGCATGAAGTGGGTGAGCGTGGCCCGGCACTCGTCGAAAATTCGCTGGATTTTCAGCGGCAGACGACCGGTGATGCCGAGTTTTTCCGTCAGGATCTCCGCCGCTGGATTGATTTGGAGAATACCGGTATCGTCGCCAAGAACAAACATCGGTGACGGGATCGCGGCAAGGATCGCGCGGTTGATCATGTTCGCCCGGCGCAGGCTTTCATCGCTCTCGCCGCGCCGGACTTTCAGCTCGGCGGCCATGTCATTGAAGGCGGCGATTACTTTAGAAAAATCACTCCTGTGGCTGGGTTCCGGCAGCGAGAGTTCGAAGTTGCCCTTGCTAATTTCCTCGATAGAACGATGCAGTGCTCCGACCGGATCTACCAGATAGTGTACGAGCTGGAAATAGATCAACATGGCAATGCCAGTGCCTAACAGGACCAGTGTAGCAACGAACAGGGTATTTTTCCCAGAGTCCGCGCTGACTTGGCTAACACCTGAGAAGAGTTTCTCCTCGGCAAGAGTCATTATATTTTCCGTGAGATCGATGATCCGCTGGGTTTGCGCGGCCATGGACTGAAGTTGTTTTTCCCGATCGGTGCGCTCGACGGCGGAACCCTTAAAATAATCCTCGTAGCTGTCGAAGTAACTAGCCGTCGCCTGATCCAGTCTAGTCACCACGCCTTGCCAGTGCTCCTCGAGGTTCTCGACGGCATGGATATTCCAAAGCTTCTGTTGGAGTTCTGGTTTGAGCTTGTCATAGAGTGCGCGGTCCATGGGGTGTTCCCGCGGCGGACCGGCGAGGGTGGGGAAATAATGGACATTCAGTGTGACGACGAACGTCCGCATGGATTGAGAGGCATCGATGGACCGATAATCCGTGCGCAAGCGGGTGTCAAAGCGCGTCACCGAATCTCGCATCAAGAGCAAAGCGGTGGCCCCCACGCCCCAGAGGAGAAGGATGATGGTGAACAGACCATAAAAAAGCCGGAGGCGGAGCATGGGCGGATGAGGGTAGCGTCAGTCGATTCCGTAGAGTTTACGTTTGCGGTAGAGCGTGGCCTTGTCGATGCCGAGCACGGTGGCGGCGTCTTGCAAGGAGGGTGCCCAGGCGAGGACTTGAGTAAGGTGGGTCTGCTCGATTTCATCCAGCGTGTGTTCGCCGCCAAGGCCCGGGCCTGCAACGGCGGAAATGATGCCAGTGCTTGGGCGAGGCAAGTCTTCTGCCTCGATTTTCGCGCCGCGGGCGAGGATGGCGGCGCGTTCGATTGCATTGCGGAGTTCGCGTAAATTTCCCTGCCACGGATGGCGCATGAGGGCAGCGCCACCGGCCTCGCTGAAGCCGTCGATTTTTCGTCCAAGTTGGCCGACGAAGAACTCCAGGTAATCCCTAGCGAAGCGCCCGAGGTCGGCCAGTCGCTCTCGCAGCGGCGGCACCGTGACGCTGATGACATTGAGCCGATAAAATAAATCCTCGCGGAATGTCCCAGCAAGGATGCCCGCCTTCAGGTCGCGATTGGTCGCAGCGATGACCCGCACATTCGCCGTGCGGACTTTGTTTTCGCCAAGGCGCTCGTATTCCAGTTCTTGCAGGAGTCGTAGCAGCTTGGGTTGGATTTCCAGCGGCAATTCACCGATTTCGTCGAGAAACAACGTGCCGCCATCCGCCGCGTGGACCTTACCCCAAGTGTCCCTGACAGCACCGGTGAAGGAGCCTTTCATGTGGCCGAACAGCACACTTTCTAGCAACTCTTTGGATAGGCTTGGGCAACTCACCGTCACGAACGGCTTGTCCCGCAAGTGGCTGCGGTCGTGGATTTCCCGGGCGATCACACTTTTACCGGTGCCGCTCTCGCCAAGGATCAGGATCGAGGCGGAGGTCGCCGCCGCACGGAACAGGATGTCGAATTCTTCCCGCGTCCGGGAGTCGTCTGAGGAAAATCGCAGCGGTGGCGATGCGTGACGAACCTCGCTTTTCAACTCCTTCACCGTTTCGGTTAGACGGACGACTTCGCCTTGAGTCCTGAGGGCTTTTTGCGCCTTGATCAGAATCGCTCGCAACTGATCGGGTGTGAAAGGCTTTTCCAGGTAGTCGAAGGCCCCGAGTTGGGTCGCCTTGACCGCCGTGGAAATGGACGCATGGGCGGTGAAAATGGTCACCAGTTGCTGCGGCTTGAGCGCCACGATTTTTTGCAAAATTTCCAACCCATCCTCTTCACCTAACCGGAGATCGAGGAACACCAGATCGAAGTTTTCCTCCTTGATTCGGCGCATTGCCAGCCCCCCATCTTCTGCGGTTTCCACATAGTGTCCCTCTGCCTCAAGAGCGATCTTGGTGGTGAGGCGGATTGACTTCTCGTCGTCAACGATCAAAATATCCATGTGCGTTTGAAATGATGGGTTGTTGTATCTTAACAGTCTGTGTGCCGTCAGCGCGTGAATCGGCAAGTGCTTCATTACAAGTTCTTTGAAGACTCAGCCAAAGGTAGTCCTCACCGGCTATTCGTGCAAAATGCTACGCCCGCCTGCGCCTTCGTGCAACATGCAAGCTCCGAACCCGTTACGGAGGCTAGTAAAAATTTCAAAAACGATTCAAAATTAACGGCTTGTGGCTTTCATGGGGAATGGCGTAGCGCGTGCGATATGGCATTTTACCATGAATCCAATCATCATTAAAAACAACCATTGTCGGAATTTGAAATCATCCACCTCACGCCGGTTCATGATCGCCACCGGAGTTGCTCTGTTGCTGCTCGCCGGAGCTGCATCATCCTGTCGGAACACTATCAAGGGCGTAGGCCGTGACGTCGAAAACACCGGCGACCACATCGAACACGCGGTTCGCTAACATGCAGTGGGCACTCAGACTGTGAGCGCTTCAGGCGACGGCTTTTTGCGGAAGCACTTGCGGATGGGATTTTTTCGGCAGGCAAAGCATTGCTTCGGCGATGAGAAAACAAAGCACGGCGATGAGAAATGCCCGCCAGACATCGCGGGAGAGTGAGGGGTCGTTGGCTTGGCCTGCTTGGTCGAGAAGAGTGTAGTGGGTACCTTCGAGAGCTTGGTCGAGCGACTCGCGGGAGAGGATTTCTGGATTGTCTTCTTGGGCGGGACGGTTGATGGCTAACAGGCGGTCGCCAAGTCGGAAAACCCCGGACTGGTAGGCGGCGTTGGCGGGATCGGGTGTGCCGTAGTCGTCGAGGCGAGTGCGGGTTTCACCGGGCAGTGGTTGGGCGGCATCACTGCCGACCGTAGCGAGGTAAGAGGCATCGAAGCGATCAGCTCCCGCAGCGATGATGCGCTGGACGGTGGGTAGCAGGACATCGGCGTCGCCTAAGTTCGACCAGGTGTAATCAGGCAGCGAGCCGACGAACCAGGCGGTGCCGTGATCGACGATGCGGCGGGTGATGAGTGGTTCGCCATCTTCCCAGCGAGCCAGCGCGGTGGCATCGCCTAACGGAAGTTGGCGGCGGATGGCTTTGAGCCGCTCGGCAGGGATGGGGGTACCATCGACACCGTCGCGGAGCGGGCCATCGCTGTGGTTCCAGTCTTTGAGGATGAAAAATTTACCGCTCGGGGCTTCGGAGGGATTGGACCATTTCAGATCGACAAATGAGGCATCCGAGGCCGCGCCTGGCGGGAAAAAAATGACGTGGCCGCCGGATGTTAGAAAGCGGTTGATGAGTTCGTATGCCGGTCCGGTGGGCAGAGGCGCGGCCCAGAGAATAGCGGCGAGGTCGCCCGTAGCTAGGGTGGCGGCGGCGGCGGGGTCGATGCGTTGGACCGATTGATTGCCGAAGCCGGGTGGCGCGGCGGCAAGTGCGAGATAGTCGGCGGTTTCCCCGGTGGGAGCAACGATGACGGACTTGATGGGACGGGCGGGGCCGTAGGCGAAGAAGGCGGCGTTGTCGCGGGAATTGCCATCGGCGGGGATGGAGAACCAGCCGGAGCCGGTTTCGCTGGCAGGGGGGAGAGCGACGCGTTTTTGAAAGCGCAGGGACTGGCCGGGAAGTGTTAGGGTTTCGGTGGTGCGGGTGCCGTTGAGATTGGTGGTAAGCGGGAGGGTGGCGGTTCCACGTGAGTCGGCGGCGCGGAGGACTTCGAGATCGAGCAGCATCTCATCGCCTGCACGGCGTGAGCCTAGCAAGCGGACGGCGGTGTTCGGCGCGGTCGGACCGGTGAGCGAGAGCACGCGGATGGCGGGCTTTTGCGGCAGTGCGGCGATACTGGCGCGGGCAGCGGCCCAGCGTTCGTCATCGGGCCGCCAGTTAGAGGTTTGGAGATCGGAGGCGAGCCAGATTTCCGAACGACCGGTGGAATCTGCTAGAAACTCGGCAGCGCGGGCGAGCAGGGTGGGAAAATCGGCGGCGGTGTCGGTGGCGGCGGTGGCGGATAGCTCGGCAAGGGTGTCGGGTGAGGGGATTTCTTGGGGGCTCTTGCTGGCGCTGTCGATGAGGACGAGTCGGGCACCACCGAGGCTGGCCATGGAGTCGCGGACTTTTTTGATCACGATCTGCCTGCGGGGATCGAGGCCGTCACCGGGTTTGATATCCATTGAGGCGGAGCGGTCTAGCAGCAGGACTACAGTGTCGATGGAACCGCTACCCCAGCCGATCAGGCCGGAAACGATGGGCCGCGCGGCGGCGAAGGCAAGGGCGGCAAGGGCGAGGGCGCGGCAGGTGAGAATGAGGATGTGGCGGAGCTTTTTCTTGCCGCGTGATTCACGGGTGGCCTTGAGGAGAAATTGCATGGCCGCCCATTGGATCGTCTTGTGGCGTCTTCTGTTTAGTAGATGAATTGCAATAGGGACAACTGCGGCGAGCAGTCCCCAGAGCAAGAGTGGATTGAGAAAAAGCATGGTAGATTAAGAGTTTACCGCAAAGGCGCAGAGGTCGCAGAGGTCGCAAAGGGGCGCGAAGGAAGACGGTATGATGAATTGGTATTTGGATTGAAGCGAAACGCGGAGGCGCGGAGGTCGGGGAGAGGGACGCAGAGGTCAGTGACCTCTGTAACGAATTTGGTAGTCGAATTGTATGCAGTCAAATGTATCCTGGTTCAGTTTATTCTGGATCGAGGTGGATTTATGGTAAGATTTCTTACGGTGAATGTGGCAGAGGCACAAACGCCGTTTTTGTCTGGTTCGGATTTTCCCCCACGGGATAGCGGTTTGACATGGTCGGCCCAATCGGATTCCCAACCGTGCCGTAGCGGGGCGTCGAGCAGCCAGAGATTAGCGCCGGAGAAACAGCAGGTGGCGCGATCCCTGACGAAGATCTCCGCCTTCTGTTTGTCCGTGAATGGTTTGGTTACGGTGGGTATATGCTTCCGGATTCTCAGTTCAATGTTTGGATTTGGGCAACCGCGCAGTTAGAAAATCCCGCAGCAGTGGCTCCAGCGGAGTGTCGGTGGTGACGAGTTGATAGTCCGCGGCGGCGTCGTGGCATTTCGCGCGGACGGATATCAGGAAATCTCGAAGCGCGGCTTTGTATTCGTCTGCGATGAGGTTGGGTTCGGCGACGAGCGTGGTGCCGTCTTCGAGATCGACAAAGCGATGGGGGCGGTCGAACTCGAAGCCGATTTCTAGCGGGTCCATCAGGTGAAAAACCGAAATGTCGTGCTTGCGGTAGCGAAGGTGTTGAAGGGCATCGCCAAGAGCTGCGGTGTCGGTGAATAAATCGGATAAAATGACGACGAAGGCGCGCTGGCTGATTTTTTCCGCGATGGTGTGAAGGGCTGCTAACAGGCCGGTTTCGCCAGTGGGCTGGATGCTACCGAGGGTGGTAAAGAAACGCTCGAGGTGGGCGGCGCGGCGGCTGGGCGGGACTTCGAGATGGAGCTTGTCGGTGCAAATCGAAAGTCCTGCGGCATCGCCCTGATTGACTAACAGATAAGCGAGGGATGCGGCGATGCGGCGGGCGCATTGGATTTTTGCTTCGCCCTTTCCCGCGAAGTTCATCGAGCCGGATGCATCGACGACGAAGTAGGCGCGGAGGTTGGTGTCGGCCTCGAATTCTTTGATATAATAGCGGTCTGAGCGGGCGAAGGCTTTCCAATCTAACCGGCGAGTGTCGTCGCCGGGGACGTATTTCCGATATTCTGCAAATTCGACCGAAGAGCCGCGGTGAGGCGAGCGATGCTTGCCTGCGACATTTCCCATCATGGGTTTACGCGACTCGATGGGCAGCGAGCCGAGGCGGGAGAGCAAAACGTTGTCGATGAAGGAGTGAGACACGGAGAATAAACTACTTTCTATGTGGAGAATCCGAAGTCTTTAGCTGCTACTAAAACCTTTTCAGGGGTAGGCATCCAAAAAATCACTTTCGGATCCAATGTTCGGGAAGAGTGGACGATTCTAATGCCTGCGGAAAACCAGCCCTTGAAAGATTCCAAGCGACTCAATTCTTCAGTTTTCAAGTCATAGGTCGTCCAAAGAATTTTCAGAGACAGCATACCGTCGCTGAGACTCAACTTAGCGAGTGGCCAGGATGCATTGAACCATCCGATACTTGCGCCTCCAGAGAATGTCATAACCTTTTGATGAATGGGCCTATTCACTCCTCCCGCATTTCTTTAATAAGTCGTTCGACGATTTTCTTCGAAGTCATGCCTTGGGATTCAGCGGAGAAATTCGTGATGACACGGTGGGTGAGCACGGACGAGGCGATGGCTTCGAGATCCTCTAACGAAGCCATGTAGGCACCGCGTAGGGCGGCGCGGGATTTGGCGCCGAGGATGAGATATTGCACCGCGCGGGGACCGGCTCCCCAGCCGACGGTGTCCTTGATCCACTGGGGCGACTCGGGTTCGCCGGGGCGGGTCATGCGGACGATTTTCACCGCGTAATCGTAGAGGTGCTCGGGAACCGGGACGCGGCGGACGAGTTGCTGATAGGCGATGACTTTTTCGCCGTCGAGGAGATGGCTGAGTGCTTGGCGGGCGCTGCCGGTGGTGGAGCGAGCGATTTCCTTTTCCTCGGCAGCGGAGGGGTAGCCGACCTCGATGAGGAACATGAAGCGGTCGAGCTGGGCTTCTGGCAATGGGTAGGTGCCTTCTTGTTCGATTGGGTTTTGCGTGGCGAGGACGAAAAATGGAGGCTGCAGCGTATAGGTCGTGCCGAGAACGGTGACTTTGTTTTCCTGCATCGCCTCCAACATGGCGGATTGGGTTTTTGCCGGAGCGCGGTTGATTTCGTCGGCGAGGACGATGTTGGCGAAGACCGGACCTTTGATGAACTCAAATTCCCGCCGTCCACCGACGCCGGATTCCTGAATGATGTCGGTGCCGGTGATGTCGGCGGGCATGAGATCCGGGGTGAACTGGATGCGGTTGAACGAGAGGTCGAAGGTCTGGGCCACCGATGAAACGAGCAGGGTTTTCGCCAGACCGGGGACGCCCATCAGCAGGGCGTGGCCACGGGCGAAGAGACAGATCGCGAGTTGCTCGATGACTTGTTCCTGGCCGACGATCACCTTGCCGAGTTCGGCCCGGAAGGACTGGTAGGTTTTTCCAAGTTCGTCGATGGCGGCGACGTCATCGGGCGGAAGCTGATTGTGCAGGTCGAGATGGGATTCCATGGATGCTAGGTAAGTGCTGCGAAGCTAAGAGGCGACTCTGCTTTGTCCAGAAGGGAAGTGGATTTTTGGGCGGACGGGAAACCCGCCGCAGGAATGTGGTAGAGCGGGGATAGAAATTGAAGCGCCACCTCATCAAAGATACCAACCTATCTGGGATTTCTTAAACGGCTTTGGCGTATTCCTCGTGAAGCGCTTGGCGACGGTTTTGAATGACTGAGCGGGGGAAAGACCTCAGAGATCGTAGCAGCGGACGGCGTTCGCGTGGAGGATGGCGTGCTGTTCGTCAGGTGTTAGGTCGGCGACGAACCGGCGGACTATGTCGGCCCAAGTCTTGTACGAGTCGATGCGAAGCAGGCAGACTGGCCAATCGGTGCCGAACATGAGGCGGTCGGGGCCGAAGAGGGCAAGGGTCTCTGCGAAGTAGGCGCGGAGGGTGAGTTCGTCGAGTTCCGGGTCGAGCACCTCGGTGACCATGCCGGAGATTTTCACGCCGAGGATATTGTAGCGCTTCGCCAGTTCGGTCATGCCGACTTGCCAAGCGGGGTCGATTTTTCCGTTGCGGATTTCCGGTTTGGCGATGTGGTCGATGATGATGCCTAGGTCCGGTTGGCGATCCACGAGTTGAATGGCGACGGGGAGCTGACGTTGAAGCAACAGTAGGTCGTAGCGGAGATCGAGATCGGGCAAGAGGGATAGGCCGTGATGGAAATCGTCACGTAAAAAGTAGCTGTCCGGCTCGCCTTGGAGGACGTGTCTAACGGCTTTGAATTTCGGATGCGCGGCGAGGCGGCCGAGTGGTTCACTGACGTTGGCATCGATCAGTGGCACCCAGCCGATGACGCCGGCGATGAGGTCCGTGGAATCCGCTAGTGAGAGTAGCCAGTCGGATTCCGCCAACACCTGTCGCGCCTGCACGACCACTGTGGCATCCACCTCGGCGGCGGTGGTTGCCTTTTCCAGCTCGGGTAGGAGTTGGTCCTGCGCCAATGGTGAACCCGGTGGAATCCATGGATATTCTTCCGAGGAGTAGCGCCAAAGGTGGTGATGAGAATCGATCATGAGATTATGGAGAAGGGGTTTTTAACCCCTTTGCGAAGGATAGGTTTTTGGCTCGGCCAGTGAAAGGTGTTCAAAACCCCTTCTTCATACAGAAACCGCAGCATCATTTGGAAGCCCAATATCAAGGCAACTCAAAGGTAACTACTCAGGTCCATAGGAGGTCAAGCATTACGGATTTCTTGATTTTCTTTGGATCCCGAGCTATTTCCAAGCCGTGAGCGACCCTCGACCCACCCGGGAACAACTCATCGCGCTGGCCA
>JAYVNM010000171.1:0-10531 GCA_043758445.1 Akkermansiaceae bacterium
GATTCTGGTCGAACGTTTCCGGGTGGGATGCTCTAGGAGATATGCGGGTCCGAGGGCATGGAAGACGGGACAAGAGTGTCGCGACTCCTTATTGCAAAACATCACAGAGGGACAGGCCTTTTGTTATCGCGAAGAAAAACACCTATGGCGCGGCGGCCTCCTCACCGTCTGTACACGTCAACGGCGCGCATCACAGAGGGACAGGCCTTTTGTCATCTCACAGAGGGACAGGCCTTTTGTCATCTTGTCATCGGCCTTTTGTCATCATCCCGCTAACAAGGTGGCACCGGTTCGCATCCAGGTGGTCAACGCGGGGGCGGATCATTTCAAAAAAGGCCAGATGCTCTGGTTCAACCTGAGCGCCAACGATGTCGGCGGGCTGATCGGTTCCGAACAACTGCACTTGGGCCCCAATTCGCGAAAAATCCTCAATGCTCCGGCATCCTCGGCCTCGCCCTATCGGGTGAAAATCGATTACGTTATCCCCAGTGAAAAGGTGTTGCGGCCGATCTGTGAAACCCAATGGCAGCATAAAAAACCCCGCCACGCGGATGGTGATGTTTGTCTTCAACGAGAATGGCGAAAAAGTACCGCGCGTGATGGGCTTCGCGGATTTCCGCATGGCAGCACCCGAGAAGACAGTCTCGCCGTAGCCCAAGTTTCGTCCATCACTACATCTTGCGCAGTTTTTTCTGTTCGGCGATCCATGCCCGATCCTTGTCCGGTATGTTCATCTAATAGAATTGGAGTCGGCTGGGTTGGAGTTACCGACTGAACACTTGGAATTCGTTGATGTTAATCGCATTGGTGGCCTGCTTGAGGTTGAGGCGCACGTAACGGGCTTTGGTCGGGGAAATCGGGATTTCCTTGTCGGTGCCGATGGTGGTGCCCTTGGCGACTTCCTTCCATGACTCGCCTTGTTTCACCTCGATGGTGAACTCGCGGGTTTCTTTCCATTCGATTTCGGAAACGAGGAACGAGCCGATTTCCTTTTCCTCGCCGAGGTCAATCTCCAGCCAGCCCGAGCGCGCGGCAAAGTCGGATGCCCAACGGGTTTTCGGATCGCCGTCGTTCGCGAGTTTCGCATCGTAGCCGGGTTCGACGAACTGGCTGGATGCGGTGATCGGCTTGCCTTGGCCGAGGGAGACAGGCGGGGTGAATGGTTTCCACTCCGGTTGTTTGCCAAGCCAGTTGACGATGTCTTTCTCACGCGAACTTGGGGTGACTATGAGTGAAACCAGCTTGCCGCCTTTAAGCACGCCTTCCACGATAGTTTTGCCGGGCGCATGGAGTTTGAAATCGACATCCCACTCGGCGGGCCAGGCGGGGAAAAGGTGGAGTTTGCCGGTCGCACCCGGTTCGGGAACTAACAACATTTCTTGGATACCAGTCGAGCCGGAGCCGCCCCAGTTGTGGTCGGGCATCCAATCGTGGCCGGGGCCGAAGAAGGCGGGAAAGCGGGCTTGTGGCGCAGCGGTGTTGGCCATTTTGTAAATCGCACGCTCCCTGGCTTTTTCCGGCGAGGCTAGCGAGGCCATATTGGCGAGGTTGGCCATCCATGAGTAATCTTGTTTGCATAACTTCGCACGATCCGCAGGAATGGTGTCCCATGTGTCGCGGGCGAGTTGTAGAGTCTCGGGCTTGGTGATTCCGGCGAGGCGATAGGGCCAGTAAGCATACATTTCGATAGGCTCCCATTTATTGTAATCGCCGTTCCATGACTTGGCGGGTTGCAGCGACATCACACCGTTGCGGCGCGCGACTGGCAGTGGCGGGATGGTTTTCTGGATCGATGCGAGCCGGGTGCGCAGTGCGGGCCGCAGCTCCTTGAGTTTCAGCAGGCTGTCGGTGACGCGGGTGAAACCTGCCACGGCGTCGATGGAGTTGGTGGAGTCGGCGGCGAATTCCAATCCATTGCCGGGATACATCACGAGCTTGCCGTCATCACCGAGTTCCTTGCCGGTGCGCTTCTTGTGTTCGGAGCGATAAAAGCTGTCATAGAAAAGCACGGTTCCGGCGATCCAGCCGAGGTCCTTGTCGAGCGGGGTGCCCATGACATCGTGCGCCTGGAGATTCATCCACGCGTTTTCGACCCCCATCGAAAAGTGATAGAGTAGATGATGCGCGCCGCAGAGCCCATCAGGACGCGGGGCGAGCGGGCAGAGGCCCCAGATGTTGAGTGGTTCGGTATAAACGACTCCATCCGCGCCCTGGTTTTTCGCACGATCAGCGGCGATTTTCGCGCGATCCCGATAGAAACGGGTGGTCGGGGAAAGCAGGTCCGCGTCGCCATTCGCGAGTGTCGGCCAGCCGAGCCAGCGTTGGTTTTGCGACATAAAATAACAGCCCATCCAGCGGCGGAAGTCCGGGGTGATCGGTTCGCCTTCGAAGGTCGGCAATTCGTCGTTGTTATTGCCCTTGATACGGCCGTTGTTGTCGGTGGTGAAAATGCCACCGTTGAAAAGCAGCGGCAGTTCACCATCGCGGTTGCAGGCGAGCATGTAGCGGAAGAGCTGATAGTTCCGGCCGATCAGGAATCCTGGATCTTTCTCGCCGGCTGTCGGATTGATGATGACATGACTGCGCGTCCAGAATTCGCCCCAGCGTTTCAGCTCAGCGGCTTTCGCCGCATCGCGGGTCTTGGCATCGAGCATGGACTTCGCCTCGGCTGGCCATTTTTGAGGGTCCGCATCCACCGCGCCTGCGAGACGCATGGTGATGAGTTGTTTGTTGCGGGCCGCAGTGGTTCCGGTCCACGCCTTGCCATTCCAGAACTGCCAGCGCACTTCGGATTCCATGGGTTGGGATATTCCACCTTCCACGCAGACCGCCGCTCCAGAAACCCGACGGGCGGTGACATCCGGCATCATTTCCTGCGAGGTGCCCTGGCTCTTCGCCAGACCGGCGAGGTCAAACGGATGGTCCGCATTACGGTGGAACCAGAGGAAACCACTGACAGATGGCGTAATCTGGTCGCCGGTAAACGTGGTTTTTGTGCCCATCATGTCGTTGCGGATGCCGTCCTTGGTTTTCTCACGCCAGGTGCCAAACGCGACATCAAGCGGGGCGGCGGTGGCGGATTCGGATTCGTAAACCAGCGTCTCGCCCGCAAACCAGAGCCCGGCCTTAAAATTTCCTTGGCGGATCATTATCGTGCTAGTGGCAGGATCGAGTTCCTGGGTAAATCCGGTATCGCCGAGTTTCACATCTTTCGGTGTTAGACGCATGCACCCGAGTTTGAGCAGGCGGCCGTTTTCATCGTAGGCACCGTTGTGTGCCAGATAGAGCCAGATAGAACCGTCCTGCACCCAGACATTCGCGCCCACGCCCATGCGGCCGGAGAGCGGCATGGAATCAAGGGAGTCGATCGATGGGGTGGTCCAGGTGATTTGATAGGATTCCGGCAAACCGGTAGCAGTTAGCGTGGAAATGGAGGCGAGGATCGTACAGACGAGTTTCATGAATGGGATGGAGACGGATTAGTGAAGTGGAATAGAGGCTTGAATGGTTGGCGTCTTTTGGGTCCTTGGATTTACGTATTTGCGTGGGAGGCACGATGAAAACATCGTCACTGGGGTAGCTTCCGCCAAAGACACGAATTTGACGTGGTCCAGCATCTTTCGGCTTGTTCCCTGTCATCGTTCCATCAGTTTTTCAGTAATTTTTGTTTCAACGGTTCACCTCATGGCGAGGGTTTAGGGTGAATTTGCTGCCAGGCCGAATAAAGTCAACGCTCCATTTCGTTTCGCGAAATCCGCCCGGCTATTTCCCCCGGAGCAACTTGCGGGAGCCCCACAGATAGTTCCATCCGGAGATCACAGTTAGAGCGACGGCGGCCCAGAGGAAGACCGGTTGCATCCAACCACCTTTTTCATAAGGCCGGGCGAGGTATTTCAAGGAGTCCAGCAGGGGGAAAATTTTTCCCGCTTTATCCCCCGTCAACCAGACCAGACCGGTAATGAGATAAGCGAGTTGAAAAGTGGTCTTCCATTTTCCCAAGCTGTCCGCCGCCAACACTTGTCCCGCCTCCACCGCGATCTGGCGCAGACCCGTCACCAGAAATTCGCGACCAATAATCAAGGACGTGACCCACACCGGGCAGAGTTTCTGCTCCGTGAAAAACACAAATGCCGCGCTCACCAGAATCTTATCTGCCAACGGGTCCATCAGTTTTCCCAGCGGCGTGACCAGACCCATTTTCCGCGCCAGATAGCCGTCTAACCAATCGCTGGCCGCAGCCACGATGAACAGCGCTAAGCCCGTGCCATAACCTGTTAGCGAGCGCTGGGACACCGCCACCACGAAGGCCGCCGTCATGATTAAACGTGAAAACGTGATCGCATTCGGTAAGTTCACACCCGCAATGTGGGAAATGCATCGCCAAATGGCAACAAGGGGTTGCACGAAACGTCCGATCCCCCTACACCCTCCCCGCCCACACACTGCGGCATCTTATTATGAGCAATAGCGATTTCGGACTCATTGGTCTGGCCGTCATGGGCCAGAATCTCGTTCTCAACGTGGAATCCCGCGGCTTCCAGGTCTCGGTTTACAACCGCACCACCTCAGTCACCGACGAATTCACCAGCAAACATGCTGACAAAAAAATCGTCGGCGAGCACACGCTCGAAGGCTTTGTGAAATCTCTCTCATCCCCGCGCAAGGTCATGATCATGGTGAAAGCCGGTGGTCCGGTCGATGCCGTGATCGAGTCACTCATCCCGCTTCTCGACAAGGGCGACATCATCATCGACGGCGGAAATTCGCTCTACACCGACACCGAGCGCCGCGACAAATGGCTGGGCGATCTCGGCTTTCGCTTCATCGGAGCCGGCGTTTCCGGTGGTGAAGAAGGTGCTCGCAAAGGCCCGTCCATCATGCCCGGTGGCCCGGCCTCCACCTGGGAAGTCATGAAGCCGATCTTCGAATCCATCGCCGCAAAAGTGAATGGCGAGCCTTGCGTTTTCCACATCGGCCCCGGCGGCGCGGGCCACTACGTGAAAATGATCCACAACGGCATCGAATACGGCGACATGCAGCTCATCTGCGAGGCTTACAACATCTTCAAAGCCGCTGGCTTCACGCCGAAGGAACTCGCCGAAGTCTTCACCGAGTGGAACGAAGGTGACCTCGAAAGCTACCTCATCCAGATCACCTCGAAAATTTTCGCCCAGCAAGATCCCGGCACCAAAAACGCCCTCGTCGATCTCATCCTCGACACCGCCGGCCAAAAGGGCACTGGCAAATGGACGCTCATCAACGCAGTGGAAAACGCCGTGGTCATCTCCACCATCAACGCCGCCGTCGAAGCCCGCATCCTATCCTCGATGAAGGACAAACGCGTGAGCGCCAGCAAGATCCTCGAAGGCCCGAAGGCGGAAATCGACATCAAGAAAAAGAAGCTCGTGAAAAAAGTCCACGACGCGCTCTTCGCCTCCAAAATCATCTCCTACGCCCAGGGCCTAGACCTCATCGCCACCATGGGCGCGGAAAAAGGCTGGGATCTCGACCTTGCGAAAATCGCCGCCATCTGGCGCGGCGGCTGCATCATCCGCGCCCGTTTCCTCAACGATATCACCGAGGCCTATCGCACCGATGCGAAACTCAGCAACCTCATGCTCGCCCCCTTCTTCACGGACCTGCTCAATGGCTTCCAAGAAAACTGGCGCGAAGTGGTGAGCCTCGCCACCCTCGCCGGCATCCCGGTCCCCGCCTTCTCGGCCTCGCTCGGTTACTACGACAGTTATCGTAGCGCCGTCCTCCCCGCGAATCTCCTGCAAGCCCAGCGCGACTTTTTCGGCGCCCACACCTACGAACGCACCGACAAGCCACGCGGCGAAATGTTCCACACCGACTGGCCCGAAGTCATCGGCTAAAATAGTTAGGGCGGGGGAATGCCAGAAAGGTCGCCCTTTGTGCAAGGCGCAGAAGCCCAGCGGGCGGAGTTGCACAAGGCGATCCGTGCCTACATAGCGTTAGAACCGGGGGAATTCGGGGCGCATCCGGCGGCGGTGGATTTTCCCGGTGCGGTCGAGTCCAAGGAGCGGGTGAATTCGACGGTTTCCTACGACGCCAATCTCCGCCACCGCTGGGACCCCACGGCCGGCAACGCACCCGACCGGGCGACCGGGCCGGACGCCTGGCAGGAAACCGGACTCTACGCCGTGCCCGGCGAGGTGGTGACTGTTAGGGTGGACACGCTCCCCGCCGTTCGAACCCGCGCTGCGACCCACTGGCAAATACCCGGCATGGCGTGGCAAAATTTCGCCTAAGCCAGCGGCCTGCACTCAGGGTGCTGGCTTTTTCAACCAGCCATTCCGGCCCAACCAATGATGGAGGTCATCGTAGGCCTCGTTGCGGATCGCTTCGTCGCGGAAGGCGTGCTCGCCTTGCGAGAGGACGTGCAATTCCACGCTCACGCCCGCTTTCCGGCAGGCTGCGGCGAACATCATCGAGTTCTCCGGCGGCACCCCCGTGTCCATCCCGCCGTGGACGAGGACGACTGGCGGCGTATCCTTGGAAACGTGTTGCTCGCACGAGAGTTCCGGCCATAAAGCCTGCTTATCCGCAGTTAGATTCTGGCGCGACCCCTTGTGAACGAAGGCTTCCTCGGTGAAGGTGATGACCGGATAGATAAGCATCGCGAAGTCCGGGCGGGCCGAAACGCGGGCCAGCGGTTCGGTGGCGGCGGGGTTGCCGGGGTCGAGCTGGGTGATGACGCTGGCCGCGAGGTGGCCGCCTGCAGAAAAGCCCATCAGGCCGATGCGCTTTGGATCGATCTGGAACTCCGCCGCCCGCGAGCGCACCAGGCGCATCGCCTGTTGGGCATCTTGGAGCGGCAATGGGTGCATGAACCTCGGCGCATGGCGATAACGCACGACAAAGGCTGTGATGCCATTTTCTGTGAGAAATTTCGCGGCGATCGGTGCTTCATAGTCCATGGAAACTCCGCCGTAGCCGCCACCGGGCAGGACGACGACGGCGGTGCCGTTGCTGGTCCCGGGCGCGGGCGGGTGGACATCGACGGTGGGGATGGCTGGATCGCTTTCCTTATCCGGTCCGGCGGGGATGCTGCCTGCGGGCCACAGCGGCAGGCGGGTGATGCCCGGCGGCGGTGTGGCTTGTGCCTGACAAGGCGTCCCGGCGAGGGTGAAAGCTGCGGATGCGCCGAGTGCGAGCAGGCGGGTGGGGGAGTTGCGGGTTATCATCGGAGGAAGAGTTAGATGTGCAAAGTGCCGCCGGCCGGACTCGAACCGGCACGACCGTGAAGTCAACGGATTTTAAGTCCGGGGCGTCTACCATTCCGCCACGGCGGCATTTTGACAGTGCCGGGTGGCGACTGCGCGGAGAGTTATGCCCAATCCCGATCCGCCGTCCAGTCCGGCTTTCATGTCGCGGCAATTTCCTCGTGCGATCACCATCGGCCAAGCACGGCGGCGACGGTTAGAGCGCCGGACTCACCGGGGCGGACGAGTTTTTTTCCCACCGAAGACTGCGGGAAAACGGCCTCCAAGCAGGGCGAGGCGGCGGGCGTGTCGGCGAGGATGCCGCGGTCGGGAATGGCGATGCTGCCCTGATAGATTTTACCGCCCCAGGGATCGAGATAGGTGACGGGAAAGGAAACCGCGCCCTTTTCCAGATGCTTTGGGATGGTGGTGAGGGTGACGAAATGGCCGTCGATCACCAGCCACTGCCCGGCCCGCTTGGTGTAGCGGCGGAGACTGATGACCGGGGGCAGACCTTTCGTTAGAGATGTGTTGAAATATTGATGGACGCGCTTGAGGAGTTTTTCCCCGTTCTCGCCGGGCTTGGCGAAGAGGACTGCCTGACTAATGACGGGTAGGAATTGGCCACGGGTGATTTCGTTAGCGATGTCAGTTAGATCGGCGAGGTTCACCCCTTTTCGCGACCAGCGGGAACGGTCCTTAAGATTGGTGGAGGGCCTCATGCCGTATTCGAGGATGATGGTGGAAATGCGCTGCTTATCGGTGTCGCCAGTGATGGCGCCTGCCGCGCGTTGCCAGTCTGGATTGCCGAAGCGGAATGCATTGAGCAAGGCGGCGGGGCCACAGGCGTTGCCGGCGACGACGAGTTGGTTGGCGGCGACCGCCGTGGGATTGGGAGCCTCGCGGTTGGGCAGCTCCGCCATGGCGGTCCCGCAGAGCACGAGGCAGAGACTATTTAGCGCCAGCCGGGACATAGGTGACAACGCGACGGTCGTTAGCAGGCTTCGCATCCTTGCGGCCATTGGAGAGAATGACTTGGGAGACGATGCTCATGCCGTCCGCCGAGGCACCATTTAGCGGCACGCGGATCGCCTGCACGGCATTGGCGGCGAGCAAGGTGATGTTAGAATTGACGATCCCATAGGGCGTAGAAATCTGGACATTGCTGTTGATCAAAGTTTCTGTCCCACGGTTTTGGACCAGCACTTCAATCTGGCCGTTCGGGTAGCCAGCATCCGGCGGAATGAGCCGCTGGGAGGCGAGAGCGGCGTCATAGATTCCCGGCGTATTGCCGCTCAAGGCACGTCCCAAATCCGGCATCCCCGCGCCTAACTGCGGATCGGCACCCGCCGCGCCGCCATCGTCCAGATAGGAAAATAGCAGCGTCTTAGCCTGGCCGGTGGTGAGCGGCGTCCCGCCTGGCTGACTCATCAGCGCAGCGAGCGATCCGATCACGATGGGGCTGCTGAACGAGGTGCCGCTGACGCTGGCTGCTTCGCCGCCGGTCCACGCAGCGTTGACCCCGAAGCCCGGAGCTGAAATAGCGACTTGGCTGCCGGTGTTCGAGAAATCCATGTGATCGTTATTGGCATCCACCGCGCCCACCGCGATGACCCCGGTGTTCGCGGCGGGATAGGACACCTGATCCGTGCCGTTATTGCCAGCAGCCGCCACGATCAGCGAGCCAGCGGCTTGCGCATAGGCGATGGCATTTCTAACCAACTGGCTATCGCCGACACTGCCCATGGAAATATTAATCAGTTGCGCGCCTGCATCGACCGCCGCAACAATGCCTTTTGCTAATAGATAACTATCCGATTGTCCAAGATCGTTAGCGATGCGGATCGAGTAAATATCCGCGCCGGGCGCTACGCCGGGGGTGAGTGGATTTTGCCCAATGATCATGGATGCCACCGCCGTTCCGTGGCCATTCATTCTAGATAGATCGTCAGGCAGGGGGATCAAATTGAGCGAGGAAATCCTGCTAGTAAACGCCGGGCTGGCAGCCACACCGGTGTCGAGAATAGCGACGAGCACGCCTTTTCCCCATGCCGAATTATCCGTGGTGACGCCGAGCCAATCGAGCAGTCCTGCGCCCAATGCCACGGCTCCGGCCTGGGCCTTGCCGTTCGCGCCAGGCGGGGTGTCCACCGGGAAAACGAAGGACGCGTGCTCCTCGCTATCGAGCAGGGAGGCGAGATCATCCGGGTTGAGAAATCCGACTCGCAAGGCATGGAGCGCATCGAGGCGGTCTAGCAGGTGTAGCCGGTCGCCCGCCCGTTTGAGAAAATTTTCCAAGGCCGCCTGGTCTTTGAAAATGAGAATCCGCTGTCCTGCTAGTGCGCCATTTTTCAGCGCATCGTCATCTCGGCGGTATGCTGGACCACGCTCTACGCGGCGGAACATGGGGGCCGGCTCGTCAATCATCACTGTCCGTTTCGGCCGGGCGGTTGCTTTCGGCCGGGTTTCCGCGCTCGTCGGCTGCTTGGCCGCAGTCCCAGCCAGCCAGTAACCCAGCCACATGACCACCGCGAAACCCAGAAGCAATAGCAGATGGCGACGGCGCATGGCGCAGACTAAACACCAGCAAGCGGGAAACGGCAGCTAATAATTTCACATGACAGATCGCCCCGCCGTGGGGGATAGCTATCGCCATGACACCATCCACTCACACGAATGCCGCCGGGCGTTGGTTCCTGATCGTCCTCGGCCTAGTACTGGCGATGCTTGGTGGGCTGTTCGTCTGGCTGATGGCGCGGAGTTTCCAACGGGCTAGGGAAATGCGAGGCTGGCCGGAAGTCCCTTGCGTGATCCTGGTTTCCGAGGTCAAGGAATTCAAACATGATGAAATTTCCGGCATGGAGTTTCGCCAGCTCCTGAGCTTCGGCTATGAGTGGCAAGGCGTGGCCCACACCGGCGATCATCTGACCTGGCGCGGCAGCCCGTCATCCTCGAACCGCGAGCCGGTGGAATCCCGGGTGGCGGAATTTCCCGTCGGCAAAACCACCGTCTGCCACGTCGATCCCGCGAACCCGGACTTTGCCGTCCTGAAGCCGGATTCCCTCGCGCCCGGCTACGCGATCTGGTTCCCCGGCTTGTTCTTGATCGGCGGCCTAGGCATCGCTTGGCGCGCCGCGAAGAACCGGCCATCGCGCCCCTTGGTGACAAGCTAACAGGGCATCTGGTGTGCTGCCGCCTGGCATCTCTAGGACCGCGATGCGATGATCGGCTGGGATCCAGTCACCCGCTCGCAGCGCCTTGGGCGGGCGGTGCGCGAGCATTGGAGTGTGGAAAACAAAAACCAC
>JAYVNM010000172.1:0-10414 GCA_043758445.1 Akkermansiaceae bacterium
CTGTAATCAAAACGCCCCGTTCAACTTGCGGCCGATCCAGAAGGTTCCCAACAAAACTACCAGCGCGGCGACGGTTGCCCAGTGGGACCAGAGTGGAATACGGTTTTCTAACGGTCGAGGCTCGGGCAGGGCGGTGATTTCCTTGATGAGATCGGCGAGCTGGGCGGGCTGGATGACGCGGCCACGGGAGACCTTGGCCATTTCCTCAAGCACCTCGGGGCGGGCGGGTTGGCCGGTTTTTTCGATTTCCGCACCTTGGACGAGGATGGTAGTTTCGAGTGGCTTGTCTTCGGCTCCGGTGGCGGTGGCGCGGAGTTTCCAAGCTCCTGGGAGGTCGGTCTTAAAGCGTCCGCTGAAGGCACCCCATGCGGTATCGTTTTTCTGGAGTTCGAGGCGCTGGGTGTGGCCGTCGGGAGCGGTTAGATCGACTGCTACAGTGCCTTCCTTGAGGGGCGCGCCGTTGGGGTCGAAGGCGTTGGCATTGAGGGTGACGGTGGAGCCGGGTTGGGGGCGCTCGGGGTTGAAGAAGAGCCTGACGCGTTGGCCGGCGGCCATGTTGCGCTGATAGGACATCCAGCGCGCGACTTGGCCCCAGAACCGGTAGTGATAGAGATCCTCGACGCCGCGCCGCCAGCGCCAAGCGGAGTCGATGCCCATGAACAGCACCTTGCCGCTGCCTGCAGGCTTGGTGACTAACAGCGGGATGGGGCCAAATTTTCCGCGCCGGTTGCCATGGACGGCGAGCACCTCGGCACCGCCCTTGGCTTTGATGACGGGGGCGTGCCAGTAGAAGCCGGGAAGGCGACGCCAGATCTCGGGATTTTCCTCCTCGTTGCTGCCTAACATGGTGAGCAGCGAGGCGCGGCCCTCGGTGGTGAGGGTGAGCGGGGAGGGGATGGACTCGGCCAGGCCGAGTTTGTTCGTGTCGTCGAGAATGACGGGCATCAAGTCTGATAGATCGGTATCTAGCAGGGAAAATTCGTTACCTTGGGAGCCGGGCATGAAGATGAGGCCGGACGCTTGGTTTTCCACGAGGCCGCGGATGAGAGTGCATTGCTCTTTGGTGAGTTGGTTGTTGCCGATGCCGACATCGCCGATGAAAATGACATCGTATTTCGAGAGGTCTTCGATTTTCGGCGGGAACTCTTTGAGATAGTCCTTGCCCTCGCCGGGGCCGAGCGCGGGGTGGAAGAGCAGGCAGGAAAGCTCGACGCCGGGATCGCGCGAGAGGGCGTTGCGCAGGAAGCGGTATTCCCAGCGTGGCAGGCTCTCGATGAGCAGGACGCGGATTTTTTCCGGGCGACCGGCGATGGTGAATTTGCGGGAGTTATTAGAAGCGACGAGTTCGCCATCGGCCACCGGGATGGAGAGTTCGAGGGTGGAAGAGCCTTCCTTGTCCAAGCGCCAGAGGATGGAGTCGTAAGTCTCGGCATTCGGCGGGATGACGATATCCTTGGTGTGCTCGTGCCCGGCTTCGTCACGGAGGCGAACAATGGTGCGGACTTGGCGGTCGAGCGAGGAGCGGATGGTGAAGGGGATTTGCACATTTTCGCCGACGATGCCATAGGTGGGCGCGGTGACGGATAGGAGATCGAGATCGGGCAGGCGGACCTTGCTGCCGACAGGGATGGGAAACAGCGGCACGCCCCGCAGGCGCATTTTTTGGGCGGCGGCGACGGGCGGTTGACCGAGGTTGTAGTCGCCATCGCTGAGCAGGACGACGGCGCGGAGGTTGGTTTGTTTGGCGAGGAGATCGGTTAGGGGTGCTTCGAGGTCGGTGCCGGATAGGGTTGCAGAGGTTGAGGGTTGAGAGTTGAGGGTTGAGGGGGAAGAATCAGAAGGGGTGGCGAAGGGGAGGGCGGTGACTTCGTTCGCGCCCTTGGCTTCGAGGGGTTTCCAGAGCTCGGAGGCGAGGGCTTTTTTCACCCAATCGGCGCGGGAGACGACCTCGGATTTGGCAGATAGAATAGGTGGCAGGGTGGCATCGACGGTGGTCATCGACTTGGAATCGTCCCACAGAATCGCGATCTGCGGTTTGCTGTCGGGATGGATGGTGGTCAGCCACTCCGGCTGCCAGAGCAAGATGACGACGACGAGGGTGGCGAGACAACGCAGGCATTCTAACAAGGCGGTGCGCCTCGGGTGGGGGCTGCGTTTCCACGAAACGAAGGACAAGGCACCGATGAGGAGCAGGGCGCAGATGCCGAGCCAAAGGGTGAGGGGAGTGGGGGTAAGATGAAGCACTAAAACTTAAGTATTAAATTCTGAACGAAGTGGGAGGTAAGCCCTTCTCGTCCCTGCAGTCAGGCCGGCGACAATAAATCCGTGTTGCCATGGCGTGACGCTAGAGAGGTCCGGGAACGCTTTCCAGTGTTTTTAAAAGTAGTGAGAGGCAATTGACGGGGGCAAGATGAAGCTAGCGGGGGCTGCTGTCCAGAGTCCGCACGAGGCACCTCAAACGGGCTCGCGAATCAAACCGTGGCAGAGCCAAAAAGATACGTTTCCGCCTCAAGAAAATCCTGTCCGTGGATCAGGTGATCGAGCAGCGGAACTCCAGTCAGATCTTCAATCACGCTTTTGTTGGTAATCATGGCCGTGTCCATTTCGTCCTCCAGTTGATTGAGGACGATGCCCGCGCAGACCAGGCCTTTGGTGCGGATGGCGTTCACGGTGAGTAAAATGTGGTTGAGCGCGCCGAGGCGGTTCGCGGCGACGATGACGACGGGCAGTTTCAAGTCCGCCGCCAGATCGGAGACGCGGTAGTTCGCTGCTAGCGGGACTTCCCACCCACCCGCGCCCTCGACTAGGACGATGGCGTGGCGGGCGGCGAGGTGGTGGAATCCGGCTATCAGAATTGCGGGATCGACCGTGCGGTTTTCCAGCATCCCGGCAACGTAGGGCGCGACTGCGGTTTTGAGGAAAACCGGATTCACCGCGTCCAGTTCGATTTCACCGGAAGCGGCGGATAGAATAAGCGCATCCTCACGATCGCCGCAGGCCACGGGCTTGTAGCCGACGGCATCGTGACCCGCGTGGCGCAGAGCTTCGAGAATCAGGCGGCTCACGTAAGTTTTCCCGACTCCAGTATCGGTGCCAGTGATGAAAATGCTCATGGCCGAGGCGTGGCTTGCCGGGGCGGATGGGTCAAGCCGCGCCTGTGACAAATTTGCCTTTTCCGTGGGAGATACCGGTTCATGCTTTCGCCAGATGACAGCGGATTTCCTCGTGATCGGTGCCGGTATTGGTGGGCTTTCCTTCGCGCTGCGGGCAGCGCGGTATGGCTCGGTGATCGTGCTCACGAAGGGCTCGGCCTATGAATCAAACACGGCCTGGGCGCAGGGCGGCATCGCCTCGGTGCTGCCGGAAGCCCTGCGCGATCCAGACGATTCGGTAGAGTTGCATGTGGCCGACACGCTCGACGCGGGGGCAGGGCTGTGCAAGGAGGATGCTGTTAGGACGATCATCGGTGAGGGTGCTGCGGCGATTGAGGATCTGGTGGATTACGGGGTTGCGTTCGACCGGGAAGGCGACCATTTCCTGCTCGGGAAAGAGGGGGGCCACTCGCACCGGCGGATTCTCCATGCGCGCGACACGACCGGGCGGGAAGTGGCGAGGGCACTCATCGAGACAGCCCGCAAGACGCCGAACCTAACCTTGCTGGAGGATCATTTCGTCATCGACCTTATCACCACCGCCAAGCTCGGCGCGGCGGTGGACGACCGCGTGCTTGGAGCCTATGTGCTCGCGACGAAGACCAACGAGGTAAAGGTTTTCCGCGCCGACCGGGTCATCCTCGCGGCGGGCGGTTGCGGCAAAGTTTATCTCTACACGACCAATCCCGACTCCGCGACCGGCGATGGCGTGGCCTTGGGCTGGCGGGCGGGGGCGGCCATTGCCAACATGGAATTCATCCAATTTCACCCAACCTGTTTCTACAATCCAGGTGCGACCGGCCCGGAAGCGCGGTCATTTTTAGTCAGCGAGGCAGTGCGCGGTGAGGGCGGAATTTTGATCAACGCAAAGGGTCAGGATTTCACCAAAAAAATCGATCCGCGCGGCTCGCTGGCCCCGCGTGACATCGTTGCCCGCGCCATCGACCGCGAGATCAAGCGCACCGGTGCGAACTGCGTCTATCTGGATGTCACCCACAAGCCTCCGGGCTTCATGAAGGAACGCTTTCCCTATATCTATCAGACATTGCTTAAATTCGGCCTCGACTGTGAGACCCAGCCGATCCCGGTGGTGCCGGCGGCCCATTACCAATGCGGCGGTGTTCTAACCGATGTGAACGGCAAGACCACCATTCGCGGCCTGTTCGCGGTGGGGGAGGTCGGCTGCACCGGCTTGCATGGCGCGAACCGGCTGGCTTCTAACTCGCTGCTAGAAGGCAATGTCATCGCCCGCCGTGCGTTGGAGGAAATGATGCGGCTCTATCCGCCCGGCAAATTCGTCTCGCCGCCGCCGGAAATCCCGGCGTGGGAACATGGCGACACTGCGGAGCCGGACGAACTGGTGGTGATCTATCACAACTGGGACGAGATCCGGCGGCTCATGTGGGACTATGTTTCCATCGTCCGTACCGACAACCGTCTGCGCCGCGCGACTGCCCGGCTGCGGAATTTGAAAAATGAGGTCCGCGAGTTTTACTGGGGCCACCGGGTGAATGCGGACATACTCGAGTTGCGAAATCTCGTCGCCGTGGCGGGCCTCATTGTCGAAAGCGCCACCCGCCGTAAAGAGTCGCGCGGACTGCATTACACGTTGGATCATCCAAATACCGAGGACCGGCTATGCGCGGATACGGTGTTGCGGAAATTCTGATGATGTTTCCCAGCACCCGATCCATTAGGGATCAGGGTTCCAAATGATCTCGAAGCCATTCGGGGTTCGGTGGCGAAACAGGATTTTTGCCCCGGGTTTTTGCTTTTTTTTGCGGCTGCACTCTACCTATGGCTTTGCGTATTCCTGCCACCAGGATTCCGCCGCTTTGGCATCCGGTGGGCCATCGGCGACGACCAATCGGTAGCGGGCGATGTATTTTTCGCCGGGGAGGATTCCCATGTCGCCGAGCTGTTGGGGTGCATAACAGAAAAACGGCTGGTCGGGATGGGCGCGGATCGGTTGGGGAAAACGGAAATTTCTAGGATGGTCTAAGATTGTTAGGCCGCAGGTTTGGCCATCGACCGTGCCGCCAATCCAGCACCATTTTTCGCGTGAAGTGTTGAGCTTTGCCCGATCCGTGATGCCGGATGCTGCGAGGAATTTGCAATTTTCCGGGCCATTCCAAGCCTTGCTGCCCCGGAATCCGAAGCCGCCGTATCGGTATTCCGGCAGCTTGAGCGGGGAGTCGCTGGCGCAAGTCTGGGTCGAGGTGAAGTCGATGATATAGCGCTGATCCGCAGCGGAAACATTGAGATCCCAGGTCTCTAGCAAGGTGACTTTAGCGGGGCTCGCCGTGAGATCGACGAAGCGGTGCCGGGCCTTGAAGCCGGCCATGCTAGCGTTTTGCCAAACCGTATCGAGCGCGACGAACTCAACGGTTCCCGTCTTGTCGCCCATGTTCCAGAAATCCGGGTGGCGGCCTTCAAATTCAGTTTTCGTCCACGGACTCCAGACGCCGTGATGATGCAAGTGATTCGCCGGGAAATCATCGGTGATCAGGCGTCCCGATGGCGTGTGGAGCGACTGGATATAGCCGCCGCGGAGATAGGCTTGCGGAATATCCGGTCGCGGCAGATCGCCGGGTTCCGCCTGATAGCGAAGGATTTCGTTTTTCCCCGCGCGCAGCACCAACTGTCGGCCCTCGCGGGTGGCCGTGATTTCATCGGCTGCGAAGAGGCTTCCACCGCAGAGGGTGGCGAGAATCGCAAGCCATTTCATGACCGCAGGATACGTTGTGCACAGACCGTTCTATCGACTGTATCAGGATCAAATTCGGGCACCATGCGGACAAGAAAAAGCGCGCGCCGTAATATCCCCCCGGATCTCACAACGCGCGCTTTTTTCAGAGCCACTCGACCTTACCTGTTCGGTTGACTTCCCCCCGGATGTCAATGGCGAAACTTTTTGGCTCGGTTTCTTGGCTGAGTATTCTTGGGGGGCCGAAGCGCCTCAGAACGAAATCAAATTACCTGAAAATCAGGAGATCGGAAGCTTTTTAGGGTCTCGATATCGGCCAAGTGGTCCCAGAATCGGCCATAAGTCCGAAAATCTGGGTTGAAAGTTCGGAAAAGTAGAAAATCTGGAATGTGGCGTGAGGAAAATTCGCTGGAATGGCGGTGGGCATGCGGTGATGCTGCCACCCAGCCACCTTGTCCGATCTTTTTACCACTCCAGCGGCCTCGTCCCACAAGCCAAACCCCGCCGAACCGTTAGCGGCGAGGATGCGGCCCCGCTCGCTCGACGAGGTGGCCGGCCAGCAACATATTCTCGCTCCGGGAAAACTGCTGCGGCGGGCAATTGAATCGGACCGTTTTACCTCGCTGATTTTTTATGGGCCGCCAGGAACGGGAAAAACTACCCTCGCCAGCGTGATCGCCCGAACGACTGGCTCCCGATTCGAATCGCTCAATGGCGTGGAATCTAACGTCGCGGAAATCCGGGCAAAGATCGACCAGGCCCGGACTTGGCGTGACCTGCGTGGCGAGACGACCATTCTGTTCATCGACGAGATCCACCGTTTCAACAAGGCCCAGCAGGACGTGTTGCTGCCGCACATCGAGCGCGGGGTGGTGCGGTTCATCGGCGCGACGACGCACAATCCTTATTTCCATGTGAACTCGCCGCTGGTCTCGCGGTCGCAGATATTTCAGTTGGAGCCGGTGCCGGTGGAGGATGTCATCACGGTATTGGAGCGGGCGATTGCGGATGTGGAACGCGGGTTGGGAAACTATCAGATAGAAGCCGAACCCGGGGCGCTGCGACATCTCGCGGAGAAATCCGACGGTGATGTTAGGAAGGCCTTGAGCGCGCTCGAACTGGCGGCACTAACCACTCCGACCGGCGACGAGGGCGCGGTGCGGTTGACCTTGGCCGTCGCGGAAGAGTCCATCCAACGCAAGGCGGTGGTCTATGATACCGATGGCGACGCACATCACGACACGATTTCTGCCTTCATCAAATCCATCCGCGGGTCAGATCCCGATGCCGCGCTGTATTGGTTGGCGAAAATGCTGCACGCCGGGGAGGATCCGCGTTTTATCACGCGGCGACTGGTGATTTCCGCTTCGGAAGACATTGGTTTGGCGGATTCGCTGGCGTTGCGGGTGGCGCTGGATGCCCACGCCGCTTTCGAATTCATCGGGATGCCCGAGGGTCGGATTGCGCTGGCTCACGCGACCGTCTATTTGGCCACAGCACCGAAGTCGAACACCGCCTATGCCGCACTTGGCAGGGCGATGGAGGACGTGGAAAACGGTCGCACCCTCGCTGTGCCGGTGCACCTCCGGACCACCACCCGCAAGAAAATCGCCGCCGCGTCTGGCGAGACCGAAGAGGCGATGAAATATCTCTACGCCCATGACTACGAGGGTGCATACATTCCCCAAGCCTATCTGCCAGAGGGCCGGACATACTATCAGCCCGGCGAGCAGGGCATGGAAAAGCGCATCAAGGAGCGCTTGGATTTCTGGCGGAGCAAGCTGTAGTGCGGAGGGGGCGCTTAACTCAGGCGCGGAATTTCACGCTTCCATCGGCGCTGTGACGGTTCAGGGTGGTTGGCGATGCGCCGCACGGGAATCGTTCATACCCGCTATCAATCGCTGGAAATCTGGAAGTCGGAACTGGCGACGGAGTTCCGGGTGGCGGGGGCGTTGCATGCGTGGTTTCACCGCCAGCGCTATCTAACGGGTTTGGCGTGGGATCTGATCGCGGCGGCGGCGTTGCTGCGCGAGGCGGGGCCGCCGCGCTCGGTTCTGATGCTCGGGCTGGCGGGTGGGACGGCGTATCGGGTGCTCCGGCATTTGCTGCCAGACTGCAGCCTGACCGCCATCGACATCGATGCGGAGATCGTGGCGCTAGCGCGTGAGCACATGGCACTGGATGCTCTGGACATCGAGGTCATCACCACCGACGCCTACCCATGGCTGGCGCGGAACCAGCGGAAATTCGACGTGGTGTTTGACGATATTTACCTCGCGGGAAAAACCGACGTCTTTCGTCCGCAGGTGTGGAATCCCGAGCTGTTAGTTCATCTCCGACGGGCCATGGCACCCGGCGGTTTGCTGGCGGTGAATTTGGTGACCGGGGCCGGGCACCGGACGATGCAATCCCATACCCGGAAAATTCTGAGCGAGGCGTTCCCGGTAGTTAGAAGTCTCACGACAGAGGCAGGAATGAATGAGGTGCTGGTGGCTGGCGAAGCCGTGAAGACTCGCCACCAACTCGATCCTTACAACGAGGTTTTCAAAGATTGGCGGGACCGAATGTATTGGGACCGGGTGGCGGTGCGACGGATTTGATAGATTATGCCTGACCCGATCCACGAGCTCTATGAAAGGCACGCCTATCCAGCGATGAGCCATCCTCTATCGGATCCAGCGGTGAGTGCGGTGGCGGCTCGGCTGGGTGGCTTGCAAACGCCGCATCCTGCGCGGGCTCGGATTTTGGAAATCGGTTGTTGTTCCGGGCACAATCTGATTCCGCTGGCCCTGCGCTGGCCGGAGAGCGAATGCATTGGTATTGATCTGGCAGAAACATCGATCCGGGAAGCGCGCGCGCGGGCGACTGCGGCGGGCGTTTCGAATGTGAGTTTCCACGCTGCGGATCTGCGGGATTTCATCGCGGATGGCGGGCCGTTCGACTTTATCATCGCGCATGGTTTTTTCTCATGGGTGCCGGATGAGGTGAAGGCGGCGCTGCTGGTTTTCTGCCGGGAAAACCTGAGTCCAACGGGTATTGCGACGGTGAGTTTTAATCTGGAATGCGGCTGGGCGGCGCGCCTGCCAGTGATTCAAAAGGGTTGCGCGATCCAGCAGGCGAGGGGCGGGGATATCATCTCGGCGCTCGAAATTTTGCGCTTCGTGACCGAGCCGGACTCGCCGGAAATCGCGATCATCGATGACATGTTAGCCAAGGGGTCGGCGATTCTGGCTTTCGATGATTTCGGGCCGATCAATGATCCATGGCCGCTGGATCGTTTCGCCCAAGCGGCGTTGAACGTGGGGCTGCGCTGGCTGGGTGAAACGGACCCGGCGGAAAACATCCCGTCCACTCTCAGTGATGAGGTGGTGGAAACTCTAGCGGAGACGATCAAGGACCCGCTGGCGTTTCAAATGGCTGCGGATGCGGCGGCCGGGAGAACGTTTCGTTCGGGCATCCTGTGCCGCGATGATGCGCCGCTGGTAGATCCGATTCCACTGGGCATGGTGTTAGACTATTCCGTTAGAGCGGGAAAGGAGCCGACCGAGAGCGGGGCATTGGAAATTTGGCGGGCGATCGCCTCGTTCGCACCGGCTTGCGTGCCGCTGCGTGAAGTGCTGGTAAATTTGCCGGAATGGGATCTGCGGGAGATGGCTGGGATGGTTTATGATGGCATCACCAATGGGTGGATTTTACCAAGGATCGAGCCGCGTGAATATGCTTCCCAGCCGGGCGATTTCCCCCGACTGAATGCTTTTCGGCTGCTTTGTGCGCGGGAAATGCTGCCGCTGGTGGACGCGTGGCACCAGCCGTGTCTGTTTCCAGAGCGGCATTTCGCAGTGCTGGCGAGGATGGACGGGACCCGCAGCATTCCGGAACTCGTCACATTTTCCCGCAGCCATTGTCCCGAGCTGGCCTTCGAGCCATGGCTCCGGCATCTCGCGTGGCGCGGTATGTTCGATTCGACTCCCGGCTAAAAGTTTTTGGCGTGAGGCCGCTGTTGAAGTTAGTCGTGCCAACGACCACGCGGCCCAGGTAGTTGAGCATTTGCGGCACTTGGCCGATGGCCGGCGTGGAGATGAGGGCGACGCTGAAAAGCGCGGCCACGAGGGAGGTGAGGAGCAGAACTGTTCGGCATGCTCAATGCTTCGTTGGGGAAAATCTGCTGGATGCCCCTGTTTTTTGGAATGACTGCTTCGGGGGGAAGTTATAGCAAGGCGGGTTTGGAGCGGGCTTGCCATCCGGGCACGATAAGCCCCGCCTGCCGTTTGCGCGGCAGGCACCTGGGGGAGTCTCAACCGTTTGATTTTTTCGGAATCTTCGGAGCTAACAGCGTGATGACCTCGTCGAGATCCGCATAGCCCATCATGTAAAGGCGGATGAGTTCCATGGCCCGCTTGCCGGGGCGTTTACCGGTGAGAAGTTGCAACATCAGCGCGGCGATGAGTGCGCTGTAAATCTGGATGGCCACACCGTCGGGCGATTCGGCCATCAAGTGGCGGCAGCCGAGGATGCTTTTGAACCACTTGAAAAATAACTCGACCTGCCAGCGGTA
>JAYVNM010000173.1:0-3366 GCA_043758445.1 Akkermansiaceae bacterium
CCAACGGCCAGGTTCCAGATGGGTATTGCGGGGGAGTTTTTGTCTCACCCGTAGGGTTAGCGGATATCACGGTCACCAGAGCTTCCATGACCTTGCTATTACGTCACTTGCCGCGTTTTGGCGAGCTTTCCATTTTCCTCTTTAGGCTAAAGCCATCAGCCTGTGATTTTTGACCGATTTCGGAAATGCAGTGCGGATTCAAATCTGCCGATACATCTGCCGTGGTCACCAAAATCTGGTAGTCGAAACCAATGAACGAGGGTTGTCCTTGCAATTCGTCGGGAGTTTGTTCGGTGGGGGTCATGCTATCGCGATAGAAAGTAGCCTAACATTACAAAGTTGTGCTGGAAGTCACCCTTTCGCTGAAAGTGCAATTGGCAGGCAACGGCACGGTCCGGAGAGCTACACCTAAACGGACGCGAGCACGTCGCGGGACTTCGGGTTCTTGAAGAACAGCCGCCCCTCGGGAAGGCTGTGTTTTGATTTGAAAACGCATGGCAATATGTCAGTTACTTGTGTCTTGAGCGGAATTGGATCTACTGGACTGGATCAGCGCTCCTTCTGTGTTGAAATTGAGGTGAAGGCTGAGGTTGTAAAGCTGGATCGAATGGAACTCGTTTACGATAAAAGTGCCAAGCGTTCCCTCACACTATGACTCACTGCCGCGTGAATGGATTCCGGGAAACTAGCAGGTAGTAGGGTCTCGACCGCTCGCAACGCAGGCTCCGCATGCTCCCTGATTTCCACGATCGCATTCTCAACCAGTGCATTTGGAACGCCAGCCTTCTTCGCAGTTTGCCGGAAGTGCCTCCCGGCGATGCGATTCAGCACGTAGTGCCGACTATCCCCGACAGACATGGCCAGCTTCATTTGCTTCTTCTCGATCTGGCGAGCTTCCAGACTGGGTTGGGCGGTTAGCACGTCATAAAGCGGAGTTAGGGAAAATCTTCCTTCGGGGCGGAGAAAGAGACTGAAGTTTTTGGCGTGCCCGTCTGTGGCACCGATCAGCCAGAAGATCATTTGCGCTTTCAGGAATCGCATTTGATCTACGGCTGGAGAGTCGCTGCCCTGCAAAAACCGCAGAATTGCCACCATGCCTGGGCCGCCGTCGCTTTGGTATTTCAGAGTCGGCGGCACCGAAAGCGCCTGGCAGCAATCCTCCTGCGGCAGCCGCAGCAAGCGCCCGTCCCGAGTCCATCGGCGGTCGAAGCGTTCCACCACCAGCGCTTTGGTTTGCCCGAACATCCGGATTTCGGCGGCGTTCACCGGCAAGCCGAAGGCTTCCATCAGTTTGAGACAGTAATACTCGTTCTCCACGCTGAGGGAGAGATCCAATCCATTGGGGAGTGTGCCCATCTGTGTTTTCAGAAGATGGGTGGTCGGCGTGGTTCCACGGGGCTTGAGCCATCGGCCCTCATGCCAGAGTAAAGCGGTCTTTTCCTGCGCCCCAGCCACGGAAATGCGGAAATCCTCATCCCGCCCCAATCCCAAGGGGGCCTGGACGAGATTTTTCAACAAGTCTTCGATCTCCTGATCGCTGACGGGAATGCCGTCGATGCGGGTGGTGTCGCCAGTTTCCAGATCCACGTCCCCAGGGAGAAATTGCAGCGCTCCCACGCAGTCGCGACCGATTTTCGCAAGAAGGCTATAAGCATCCGTGCCTTCCGCTCCTACTTTTCCAGCCACTCGTCGCCGAAGGGCATCGGAATCGGGCAGAAGATTCTCAAAAACGGCGAGAACGGGAGTACCGCGGTAGGCGTCTTCTCGCAGCGGCAGGGAAAGAGAAACGGGAATGGCGGATTCCCTGTCGATCCAGCTTTCCTCATAACGGAACTCTACCGCACCGCCCGGCTCTTTCGAAAAATGGCCGATGAGGCGGTTGTTCATCAGCACCCGCAGAGGGGCGTGTTGGCGTTTGCGCGGCATCAGAACAGATCCTCGATTTCCTGTTCACTCCCCTTGGAACGTGGGACGATCCGAAACTCCAGATCCAAGGCGACCAAAATGGCCAGCAGAGTCTCCAACTTGGCGGCCGGATGGCCGTTTTCGATCAGGGAAATCGTTTCCTGCCGCAAGCCGGCCTTGGAACCCAGGTCACTTTGGCTCAGCTCCTGTTTTTTGCGGGCGCGCCGAATCAGGTTGCCGATCTGCTTGGGATCACGGGCCAATGGATTCATTAGGCGGATTGTTAGCCAATTTCACTAAATTGTCAATACCGGGAATGGCGCATAAAATACTTTTATTCGCTAAATAGAATAACCCAAGTTTATCGGGTCTGGGGCATGTGCGACTCCTTGTTTTTGACCTCTGGATTATGCCATGAGCGGGCCTTAACTCTGATCCTGCCATTTGACCTTGGCCATTTTGCCGACTCCCTTTCCGATGTCTTTGCGATTGATCATCCGGGCCTCGAATCGCCAGTCGAGGGTGATCCGAACGACCAAGAGCTTACTGAAGTTCCCGGACCGCTTCACCTGAACGACGTTTCCCGCTTTTTCCGGTGAAATCGTCTTCACTTCGACGAAGTCGTTACCGAGACGACCATCGGAGCCCGGTGTATGAGGGCGGTGACGTTCAATGCCGAATTTAACTTCGGCGTAGAATTCACCCAACTCGCCCCAAATCTGGAGATAACAACCGGTCAGTGAGTGGAATTCGATGGCAGCATCGACCAGTGCTTCAAAATTTCTGACGAGTGCGACCGAGGATTTCGGGAAGGCGTCGCGGATTTCGTAGTCGTGGCGATATTCCTCAAGATCATCCCAAGTGATCCAGTCGCCGTCATCCCAGAAGCCACTGGTGGGATCACAAGGTGCAGGGTTGAACATGCCCGCTTTTATCAGAAGGGCCCGTCAGGGATCGAGGCAAAACGCTCCCAAAGGGTGCTGACAGCCCTCATCACGCCCGCCGCGTTTGTCACCCGGAAAATTCAGAACTCCGCAAGCTCGGGGCGGGTATTATCCCCCTTCGCCCCGAGAAGGGTAAATATCCATTCTAGCAGGGTATCGCTAAAGTATCGGTAACGGTGGCAAAACCGGGCAAAAAATGGTCAAAGTTGGCAACATTTGGCAGGTCTCGGAAGGTCCTTTAGTCTTCGTAACTCGCTTATTTTAAGCTGAAAAGACTGGAGGCGGAGGAGGGAATCGAACCCTCGAATGACGGTTTTGCAAACCATTGCCTTACCACTTGGCTACTCCGCCATTCGCTGGCGCGGGACGAGTGGGTACGGCGGAAGCCGGGAGGTGTCAATACTTGGATCTTGTTCTTTAAATTTTCGTAACTATTCAGCACTCCAGCGGGGCATCGGTGAAGGCGGCTTTGATCGAGGCCATAAGATCCAGCCCTTTCTTGCGAACCGTCGAGATA
>JAYVNM010000174.1:0-10387 GCA_043758445.1 Akkermansiaceae bacterium
TTGCTTTCATTTTGTGTGGTTCAGGTTCGGGTTAATGCCCGCCCCCGACCACCACAATCATAGCTTAGCCCCTGGCCCGAATTTCGGGGTCCGCCTCAGGTCGAGAATGCCACAGCGGATGACCTGAGACTGTTTTGGGACGTGCGTGTCTCCCGGGGCAGGAAGGAGCCGTTCGCCCACCTGACAGGCAACACTCCGCTGCCCGGGATTCTCTCCAACAAGTTGCGCGCCCTCGGACCCTCGATGATCGAGACTGAAATCACGAATAAGATCCTCACCCCGCTGGGAGCAAAGGTTCAAACCGAAGTGGAGCAGGTAACCTTTGAGAGACTCGCGGCAGAGGGCAGAAAGCCCGGCTCTTGGGCCGAAGAGGCAGGATGCCCCGCCCTGTGAATCGGGACGATCCGTTTAATTTCCCACACACCCACCAACAATCATGAATCCGCAGGACGAAGCTTCCGCGCTTTCCACATTGCAAGATACATTCGATGTCACAGCCCTTGGTTCCGGCGACCCGGTGGTCGGGTTCAACGTGCTGGCAGCAAAGGCCTGCACGCTGGCCAATCTGGCTCCTGACGACGGCTCCGTGATCCATGATAACTGTCTCGTGGCCCGGCTCGGAACCAGCCTGTTGGTGCATGGCGGTGCCAGCGCAGGCGGGGTGGTGGACGGGATCATCAGTGAGGTGATCACGAGGCAGGCGAATCTCACTCTCCATTGTCAGACGTATCTCGGATTGCGGGTAAAAAATCAGGACAATCCCCATGCCGTCATTCCAAAGAACCGCAGTGAATCCGACGCGGCGAACTTGTTCCTGAATGCCTTGCACCCCGAACAACCGGTCTTTGGGCAACGTGCGGATTTCTGGAAGGATGCGATGCTAACAGCACCGAACGAAGGCGACCTGTATCTGGCGGCGCGACCGAAGTTTCTGATCAGCGCCGGAAAGCCTGGGGAACTCGATAGCCAGCTCAAAGGGTTGCGTCCCGGGCGTCCGCTGGTGCATCTGGGTTTCTCCGGCCCCCAAGATCTGACGACGTTTTCGGAGACAGTTCCCGCCTTGCTGGAGAGCCGCTATCCGCTGGAGGGCGGGGTCGTCCGTGGCAACATCATCGTCACGGATCCGATGCGGGTCCTTGAGGCCGCTGCCAGCGATCCCAACGTAAAGTCCGGCTGGCTTGGACAGTTGCTCTGGCTGACCGACGGAGAAGCCGGCCCGCAGCCTTCCGGCGGCGAAATCCACCACGCCCCCGGTGCCAACCCGATGATCATCGAGCGATTCCAGGCAGCCCTCACCAACCTGATGGCCCGGCGGCTCAGCAGCTACCAGGACGAACCCCTGAAACCCCTGAAGCTCGCTGCCGGGGTCGAACCGGCCAACAAGCGCTGGACGCACTTCCTGCGGAAGATGGAGCCGAGCCTCCCCGGAATCTCGGGTGCTTGCCGCAATCTGCTGACCTCATTGGTTTTCGGCCTCGGTGAGATGGCCAGGATTGAAAAGGCCCTGAAGTTCACGGTGGCCGGCGTCGAGGCGTTTGCCCGCTATCTGGTGCGCCGCATGGCAAACGCCCGCATGACGATTCTGTGTGCCGGTGAAATCGCCCGCATGCAGCAACTGGTTGGAAAAATCTTCGGCAAGATCTCCAGCGGGGTGAGCTGCGAACGCAGGATCTTCAAGAATCACAAGATTGCCGCAGTCGAGGGTGACAAATGCCTGCGATGGCTTGTAGAGGCCGGACTTGTTTTCCGGGGGAGCGAGGGATGGGTGCCCTGTGAAGGGGCTCGCCTCGACTTCAATCATTGCAAGCTTCCGCTGCTAGAAGTCTGACCCGCACGAGTCGATGAATCTCCGTAATCCAAAAGGCTTCCCACCACCCACCAAGGCATGCGAATGGCCCGGCTTGGAAAGAATCGCGATGCCCGGCAATTCTCCCATCAGCATCCTAACCGAGTTGATGCATGGCGGGTCGGTGAACCCGACCGACCGCTCGGTGGCAGTGGCCATGTTCGTGATCAGTTGCTGCCAGCTCGCCGACAAGGGGCTAACCCTGCGCACTCCCTCCATGATAGGGGTCAACGCCCATGGTTTTGAGGACGATCCAGTGGACGATTTCGTAAGCCGCCTGGTCACCGACACACACTGCCGTCCGCCTCAGGTTTACGATACGGGTGCCTTCGCGTTGCGCAAACCGGAGGAGGCTCCGCAATCCATGGAGTATGCGGCCCGCCAAATGAGGGAGGTCGAGGGCACGAATCTGTTCAAAGCCGAACAACACCATGCTCTGGAGTCGCTCTACTTTGATGCCCAGCGGAGCGGATTTGGCAGCGGGCGGTGCCGACCATACACCACGGCGTGGCACGACCAATTCGGCCTGCTCAGCGAGCGCGACTGCCGGGTGATCCTGCGCCTGGGAACCCTTGAAGATGGGATGGCATTCCGAAAGGATGTTGTTGCAGGAAGCAAGAGGCTGCTCGACCCCGCAGGATTCGGTGCCGGACTGAAGTGGCTGCCGAAACACTTCGGCGTTTCTGGAGTCATTGAGGAGGACCTATGGGATGCCGACTTTGCCAGGGGACTGGTCAACCTGCCGCTTCCGATGCTGGTGCTGCCACATGCCACCAAGTCTCCGCTCAGGCTGCCGGATACGAAGCTCATCACGCCAATCACCGGCTCGCTCCAACACGCCTTCACGGGCACGATTGAAGAGCCGGACAACTTCCCGCCGCATCCTTGGTTTAGCCACTGCGCAGCGGAGCTACGGAAGCGCCTTCGCCATCTGCCGGGTGATTACGACCACACGATACAACGACTGGCCCGGCAGCTCTATCCGGCCTGCATGCGACTGGTCATTTATGCCGCCCGGATCAGCCCGCAGAAACCAACCAGCCCTCGGGAGATCGAGTCGCTCGCCCTCGACCTGAGCGCACACACCCTCCGCTGTCTGACGATCAGCACGGCGGGACTCGCCTGGCACGGCCTCGGATTCGATGCCGGCTGTCCAGGCGAGGAGGTCGCCCGGGTGCTCAAGTATTTGCGACAAAAACCGCCCATGACGGCAGCTGAGCTACGGCGGAGCGCACACCTCAAAAACAAGGGAATGCGCGATGCCCTGATCGGGCGATTCCTTGAAGAGGATCTAGCGCGGATGGACGGCGGGAAAATCCGGGCGACGACCTTCCTCGAATTCGTCGAGGCGCTTCATGCCCGCAAGGAGTTCCCGCTGCCACCAAGTGACTGGACGGCGGCGGCCAAGCAGCGCCAACCGGCTGCGTGAGGCATACGTCGCCCGCCGAAGGTTCGGGTCATGGCTGATTAGGACGCCTCTTGCACAGGCATTTCCATGGACTGAATGCATTTGTTGTGAACGACTTGTGAATGATTCGTGGTGGAATAATGCCCATTTCGCACGGAAATCGAAGCCTCCCGGGAGCCGTCCACACCAAAAACCGCCGCCGACAGCACCGACAACGCCGCTATCAGGGGTATATCGCCGGCATTGCGGCGGAACGGCTTTTAATGACACCGACAAGCACCACCGCGCAAAGATGAAGTGCCGAGCTGCCGAAACACTGGGGACATCCGCAATCAAGTCATTACATCAGCACTAACGGCAACGTCGGCAATAGCGAAAAGCGGGCGGCAAGCATCCGCAGGTTTGGGGAAAATCAGCGCCACTAGACCTGCATAGTGCCGCCACAATCGCCGAAATCTCATCCATCACTGTTGCCACGATGCAAAGCTCCGGTTCAAATATCTTCGCTGTTACCTGACCGAGATCGGTGGTGGCTTGTCAATATGGGGGAGTCTGGAAATCTCCGCTTATATTTACCTCCTGAGTTTGGAGCCAAAGCACCTTAGACTCCTGCCCGGTCTTCTCGTGGATTTGCCCCGGGAGCCGACAAGGATGTTCAGGTCGGCCTATTAAGCCCGGATCAAGTCCGAGTTCGACTGCGACCTGCTTCAGGGAATTCAAAACTTCAGGCGGAGGAGTCTGGAACCACGCGTGCAAACTTTTCGAGCCGGTCCATAAAATTGCAGCGAGATTCCAATCGAGATGCTCCCGCAACCAGCGAATGATCCCACCCGAAGCACGGAGATGGTTCTCAACTTCTAGTGGCGATTCGGGCTTCACTCCATCAAAACCGTCGAAATCGAGGACAACGTACGGAGCCTTCAGAACATTGGCCGCAGATCTGGAAATTGTGCCGGGATTCCAGACGGCAGGCGAGACCATTGGCCCGACAGACTTGTGACATCCTGAAACCCAGTCACGGCAGGTTTGCCAGTGCCGTCCGTAACGCGTATTTCCACTTTCGTGGACCTTGCCGGTCCAGACGAGATCATCTGGTGAGAAGAGCGAATCAAGAAAGTGCAGGGGAGAGGACTCAACCTTCCAGCAGTCGATTCGCTGAGGAGAATTCTCCCATAAATCCGCTAATCCCCATTCGTAGTGCCTGGCAATGGATTCTCTGTTTAATCTCGCGGTTTTCATCAGACGCTGTTTTTTTTGTTCGGCGTTCCGCTCGCGGACTCGCTCTAAACGCCAGTTGGACTTACTTCTGTGAGCCTCTGGATTTGTGCCACGGACCCCAGCTATTGCGAATACTTGCCGCCGATGGTCAGCATCGCCCGGAAACGCAGCGCAACCAAACTTTCCACTGGGGTAAATGACGAGATGATTTCCACTCCGATCACCACCGCCCGCAGCGCAAGCCGGACAGCGGGCAGTGGTCTTGTTAACGGATTTTCGGACTTTTTCAAGAAGTTGGAGGTTGAGGTGAGATTCGGTCATGGAAGATGTCTGGTGATATTGTTGACGCGCCTCTCATTCGCCCAGGCGTCGGTTTCGAAAATCGGAAATGGGACGCGAGGGACGAATGGGACAGATCGAAAAAGAGTTTCATTCCTCCTCTCGACCGCGGATGAGGTGCCAGAATCGACACGCCCCGGACTTAGACTCAGTGATATGGTGCTGACTTTTTATACGCTTCCCGAAGTTGTTTTTACTGAGCGAGTGGTAGCCAGAAACTGAGCAGTAGTTTCGATACTCCACATAAAGATCGTCCTTGCCGAGACGACCATCGATTGACGACTCGAAGGAGTTATCCTCCAAGAACATGGCCACTGAATCCGCCTCCTTGCGATATGTGTCCAAGGCCTCCAGCGCTGCTTGGCATTCCGTAAACTTGCGTGTATCCCGCAGGCGGCGAAGGCCGCGCATTACCCAGTTAAAAACCCCTGGTAATTCCCCAGTGATGATTTTCGATGCAAGATCCGGGTCTTTCTCCTCCTCTGTGATGGTAACATTGAACGGAATAATAAGGAAACGCCGAAAAAATCCCGTTGTTTGTTCGGTGTTGCGGGGTAGCACATTCGCGTTGAAGGCGAGCCGTGCGTAGTTCCGCATGATGAAGACATCCCGGTAAAGCTTGCGAGCCTCGATAGGTTCTCCACTAGCCAATTTCTTGAGCAGATCGACATCGCAGCGTGAACTGATTTCCGAGCCGAAATTGAGAAGAGCGTTGGCGAGCATCACCCGGTTTTCTGGCTTGGTGAGTGACGACAGTCCCATATTACTGACGTTTTGTTCTCCAAGCAGCGCGTTGGTGATTTCAAACAGCACCGATTTGCCGTTATGGCCGTCGCCAAACAGCACGAGAATTTTTTCGAGCTTCAGTTCTCTCAGAAACAGCCAGCCGAAGAACTCAGCGACCACAGCTTGTGACGTAGGATCAGGCAGAACGCGCGCGACGAATCGGTCGAACATAGGGCAGCCTGCGGTTTCATGGTAAGCGAAAGGCAACTGATAGGTAAGGTAGTCCTCCATACGAAATTCGCGTAGCAACTCCTTACCGTTTGCGATTTCCAGGGTGCCATTTTTGAAGTTGATGAGGATGCGTTTCGAAGTGTCCTCAGTCAACGCCCCTTGGTCTGAGAATTGCGATAGAAACTGCTGAAGCAGCTTTTCGCGGAGTAAGAAGAATCGAGACTGAACGATGTTGTATCCGAGATGCTCGGCAAACCATCCCAGAAGCTGGGTGCATTCACCCTCAGTCATGGCTACCCAGTGGGTTCCGCAATACAACTGAGGGGATCCGTTTATGACGGATGCACCAAGTCCAAGGTCCTCAAGGGAGCTCTTCAGATGCTCAACGACAAGCACGATGATTTCAGGTTGCTCTTGAATGCGAGGAGTAGATCCCTTGTCGCCTCCTTTATCATCAGACTCTTCCATAGGGTAGTCGAAGTATTCGGCTGCTAGTTCGAGAAGCTGGGCGTGCTCGACCGAGGAGAGGGCGTCCATTGCCAAAGTCACCGGGTGCTGTGATCTGTCCAATGCATCCTCTGGTGTTAGTGCCTTAATGGTGACCGGACGGGGTCCGGACTTTGATTTGTTCTTTGCGTTCATGGTAATCTGCAAGTTTTGAAGTTGCAGGCCGTCCACTGAGCAGTTACGATCTTGCGGGCTCTCAGGTCCGCCGGGTCGATACCTCAGAGGGTCGGCCCGGCAGTTTCAGCTAATGAGTTGATCGAGTTCGGAAAGTCGGAAGCGGTATTCGCCGGTTGGAGTGCGCTTCGGCTTCAAACGGCCGACTTTTATCCATCGGCGGATCGTAGGAGTGGAGATTCCCAAGTGTTTGCACGCATTGGCAGTATTTACCCACGGTTCGGATTCCGAAGTGCGCGCGGTGGTATTGTCTAATTGAGTCCTTGTGTATTGATGATTGCTCATGGCGCAATCATCATGTCTAACAATAATGGGAAGGGTTTGAGTTCGATCCCACTCAGATCACAAACGGTTCGCGTCAGCGTATTCGAAAGATGCCGGCGTTTACGATCCCCCACCATGGAAGAGAGTGGTTTTTGCGATCCCTGTTCACCACGCTTTTGGTGGTGGAGAGCGCATAGCACGATCCCATGCTCGAAAATCAGTGTGGTTCACGATCCCCACCGGACGGCAAAGCCGAGCGGGGTCAACGCAAGATTAATTTTTACTTTTTTTTGGCTTGAACCGCAATCCCTCGTCGAGCCTCGCTTTCAAAAGCCCATGACATCTTACGATAATGTCCTCGGAAATTGCGGAAATGCCAGAATTATTCAGGGTTCCTTTGAATTTTTTGAGGTTCGCAGAGGTCATTTTTTGATCCCGGTAAGCAAATAGAGTCAGGAGAAACTTTTCCGCCTTCGCTTTTGCTGGGGGTGCCTTAGTCTTGGCTACGTTGCATGACTGGAGGAAAATGGCCACCGCCGTCTCGAAGGAGATTCTCGATTGTAATCGCTGTTCACTCGATAGGTATTCATTAAAGGTGTCTGACGCAATGAAGTCTTGGGTCCGCTGTATCCACAATTCGCGGTCACGGATTGATGGTCCGGTGCTGCCCTTTTCTTTGAATAGGTTTTCCTGGTTTTCATAAGACGTCCCATGTTGCTGCCAATGCGAGTGGAAACCAGATGCAAGATCTGCCAGAGACATCTCTGAAAATACCATTTCGGTTTTGTCATCAACCGGAATCAAATCGGCGAATTCGGGAAGGATCGCATCGGGAATTTCAGGAGGGGGGCCGACCGGAACAAATGGCGAGAGTTCAGTGGTTTTTGCCGATTTAAGAAGCTTGAGTTGCGTTCTGAGTGGCAGGCTTCTCAGATACGCCATTCCCTCGCCGTTGTCATTGAAGGGTATAGAGAGTTGTTGATACTCAGCGTGTGCTTTTTCCAAAGCGGTCCATGAAGCATCGGGGGCATTTGCCGCATAGCGCAACGCTTCTTCCAACTTACATGGAAGGCCAGGGCGTGGGAGGGTAGTTCGGCTGTCGGCAGCGTTCAAAGCATCGGCGACTTTCCATTCGGCCGCGAGTTTCAGATAGTCTTGCTGCCCATAATGACGGAACGCATTGAGGGCGGGACCAATGATGGGATCGAGCAGCCTTTCATCGTTCTTAACGATCATCTCGCCTAGACCCACTACTCCCAACTCATTGAGCAAGATGGCGAGGGTGGAGTAGTCCATGCGCTCGACCATGGATTTTCGGCGCCGGAGCAATCCGGCCTCGACTTCAGTTTGCAGTATCAACGCTTGATCAATCAATGCTGCTGGATCGAACGTATCCGCTTTAGGCGCCAACGCAGCGGCGAGTCTGGCCGTTTCAACGGTGCCTCTCAATCGCAAGTAGGCCCGGACTTGGGCCAGAGAACGCTCATCATCTTCGAGCATTTTATTCTCTAATTCCTGTGTGTTAGCGTTGTCTTCGTCGAAATTGGGTCCTTCTTCAGAATTCATGGGTGGATTTTTGGGGGATATTTGGGGACGCTTGAGGTGTCCATGGTTGAATTTTAGCTTCTTGCTTGGTTCAATCACTATCGTCAGCTGTCATTGGAAATCATTTATGATCGTTTGCACTTCTGCCCGTTGGCTGTTTTAGCTCTGTGACATTTATGGTGGCGTTGGTTCACTTTGCTCTGGATTTCCAAGCATCCCCGCGAAGGCCTTGGGCGTTATCGTTTTCTTCTTGTCGGCATAGAATGCGGACGTGATGTGGATGTCGGCATGGCGCAGGTAACGGCTGGCCTCGAAGATGCCGTGCTCGCTGGCGATGATGCTGCCGATTTCCTTCCGGAGGGTGTGGAGCGGCTTGTGACCGTCCACGCCGTGCTTGCGCAGCCATGCGAGTACCTTCTTGAACACCGGATTGCATCGGTAGCGACCGGCCTTCGCGTTGCTTTGGTGTTTCAGCGGGCTTTCGACCACGAATACCGCCTTAGGCTTCTTGGCTCGGTAGGCTTGGAACAATGCAAGTGTGTCTGCGTCGAGGTCCATCTTCCCGGCGCTATCCTCGCTCTTGAGTTCATGGAATTCAGATGACTCCACCCGCATGGAAGAATTGGCGAAGTCGAAGGCACGCCACAGGAGGTTGTCGATCTCCGCCCGGCGCAGCCCGCAGACAAGCGCTAAGATCATCACCTTGAAGGCCTCTGGCTCTGTTTCGGCTAACTCCTCCCTGGCCTTCGAAAGAATGGCGACAGGGTCTATCTTGCTGATGTAGCGCAGGGACGGCTCTTTTTCGAGTGCGACACCGTCAAAGGGTAGAGGTCGAGGGAGTGTGACTGACTGCTCAATGAAGGGGAGGAGTTTCTTCCCGAACAATGACTTCGCGTTCCGCATGAGGCTGTTCACGGTCACGACGGCCCGGCGCTTGGCAAGCGGATCGGACTCGACACTGCGAAGGCGCTTGTTCTTCCAAGACAGGATCTCGGCCGGTGTAATGGTGTCCATGGCGACCGCGTCAACCTTGGCTCTCCACTTCATCATTCCTCCCTTGTAGGCGTCGAACTTGCCAGCTCCGCTGATCCCACCGACCTCCGATACGATCAAGCGGAACGCCTTAACGTAGCCGTCGAGTGTTTGACGACGGGCGGAGGAAACCTTGGTGGCCGCTTCGATCAACTCCCCCACAGTAACGGGAGCAGCAACTAACTCGGCGGTCGCTTTAGGCTTGTAGCGATCTATGGCGCTTTGCCAGCCATTAGCTTGGATGAAGGAGTAGATCTCGGCTGCTTTTGCCGCTGCTGTTTTCTTGTTCTGAGATCCGAGGGAGAAGTGCTCCCGTCTTTTCAACGTAGTGAATCGGCACGAGTACTCCGCAGCGCCATGGTTTTTGAACATCCGACCATCCTCCAACCAGTATCTCGCATCTCCCTTGGAGAGCACGGTCTTCTTTTTTGGCTTCTTTATTTCGGCTGTCAATCCGCTGTCAATTTTCTCCACCATGGATGGCTGCTGTTGATCGCGGGTGATAGTGTCCATGCGGCAAGTATTAGATTGTTGACCAGTGGGTTACAAGGATCAAGTGTGATCAATCGTGCTCATGCGTAAGTCATTGATAATCAGAAACGCAATAGACTATTAATCAATTGGTCCATGGTTCGAATCCATGCCGGGGTACTTTTAAGCATTGAAGGTATCACATCCAAACGATTTAGCTTGCCGCACATGGGGAAAAAGCGAGAAAAGGAATGTCTCATTTATTGTAACTACTCAGGGCCATAGGAGGTCAAGCATTACGGATTTCTTGATATTCTTTGGAATCCTGAGCTATTTCCAAGCCGTGAGCGACCCACCCGGGAACAACTCATCGCGCTGGCCAAGCGCGATCCAGAAGCCATCGCGGATTTGGTGCTCTCGCCGTGGAGCCGGGTGGAGGCGCTCGAGGCGAAAGTCGCCGAACTCCAGCGCAACAGCCGCACCAGCAGCAAGCAGCCTTCCTCCGACCAGGGGAATTTTGCCAATCCGCCACCGCCGCTTTTCCCCAAGCCGTCGCCGCACCGGTCCAATACGGACCCGCCGTGCGCGCCGCCGCCCTGTATCTTGGCGGCTATCAGATGATTCCC
>JAYVNM010000175.1:0-3340 GCA_043758445.1 Akkermansiaceae bacterium
AGTGCGAGAGCGAAAATCGAAGCTGATGAGGATTCAACTTGAGGGTAAATCAAACCGGATTGATGGCTAGAGAAATATTTGTTAGGCGACAGGGTTCGCGCTCGAAGCGAAAGATGGCGGGTTGCTGGAGTGTTCAACTCTCCACTGATCGTTCTTTAAACTTGCCATCGGTCGGCTTTGTGTGGCAAAGCAAGGCATGACGACGCAGGAGGAAGCGGCAGAACAATTGCGGGTGATCCGCTTGGTGATGGAGCGGGCGACGATTTTCCGGGCCTTATCCGGGGAAACGGCGCTAATCGGTGGGGCGGCGGCGCTGGCAGCGGCGTGGCGCTCTGAGGACCGACATAGCTGGGCATGGGCGAGTTGGTGGCTGGGCGGTCTGGTCCTGGTGCTGGCCTTCAATGTATTCCAACTGCTGCGAATGCGCGCAGCGCACCAGCGGCCATTTTGGAGTCTCGGCCTGCGCGTGGCTTTGCGGGGCGTGTTGCCATCGGTGATCGCTGGTGGTTTTCTGGGGCTGCTGTTTGTCCGCAGTGGCGACGAACGGGCGGCGGCTTGCCTGTGGATTCTGCATTACGGTCTGGCCCTGTTGGCGATCCGAGAGTTCGCGCCGCGGTCGATGGTTTGGCTGGGCTGGGGCTTTGTCCTGTTTGGCATGGTTAGCTTGGCATCCGTCTCGTCGGTGATCCATCTCCCGCCAGCATGGATCGTGATGTTTAATGCCTCGCGACTGATGGCGGTTGCCTTCGGTGGCTTTCATTTGATTTATGGTGCGCTGATCGTAACGACTGGCAGGCGCGAGGAAGTTTCCGCATGATCGACTTTTCCCAACTGGACCGGACGATTCACGAGAAGGGGCGGCTGTCGATCATGACGCTGTTAGCCTCGCGGGTCGAGCCGTGGGCGTTCCAAGATCTGAAGTCACAGTTGGACATGTCCGATGGGAATCTCATCACCCATTTGCGGACGCTTGAAAAAGCGGCGTTCATCGCGGGGGAGAAGCTCACGGGCGATGGCAGGCCGCAGACGCTCTACATTCTGACCCCAGCAGGACGCGCGGCGTTCGTGGCGTATCTCGGGGTGCTGGAACAAATTCTCGGCTTGGGGAAATAATCGCTTGCCAGATTTTTGACTTTGCGCTACAAAGTTCATGCCATGATACGATTTCACCCAACTCCGCGCCAAAATACTTTGCACGACAAAGTTTCTACCGATCTCCACGCCACCCGATTCAAGCCGCCCGGCACGCGGGGTGTGGAATTGAGGATCGCTACGGCGCTTGGGATGGATGAGGATGCCCGCAAGGTGCTGGCGAGGCTGATTTTGTTAGGAAAATCGCGCAAAATCGGGGTGGCGGGTCGATTCATGCCGGACGCCGGACTGAGCGCCCTGTTAGCCTCGCAGGGGATCGCGGAAAACGTGGAGTCCGCCGATTTTTTTCGCTTCGGCGCGGTGGCGGTTCCCTACAGCGGCCTTCCCGCGCGGCAACGCCGGGACTGGGAGGAAACGGGTCACGTCATGGAGGATCTGACCTCGCCGCAAGTGCGGCGGGCGCAGGTGGCGCTGGGATTGTTGAAAATGGAAGGGGCGCAGGGTTTAGTGATCGGGCGGCATGAGGATGCCGAGAGCGTGGCCATTTCCGGCGGTAATTCCGGCGCGATAATCCTGCAAGACACCACGGACACGTCCCGGCTGTTATTTTCCCCGGCCTTCGGCGTGGTTTGCCAAACGACTCTCTCACCACGCCGGGTGTCGTGGCTGGTCCAGCAATTGCGCCTGCGTTGGAGGGATGCGCGGGTGACGTTTCTGGATACGGTTTCGCCGGCGATGGCCGCTCGCGAGGAGGCCTTGGAACGCCTTCTGGTGGATTGCGACCGGGTGGTCATCGTCGGCGAAGCGGGAGAATCATCTTGTGAGGCCATGTTAGAAACCGCCTTGCGCCGAGGCAAGCCAGCGGTGGTGGTGGCACAGGCCGGGGATCTCGATCTAGCGGATTTCCGCCCGCATGAAAAGGTCGCACTCAGCGCTGGGGCCTTTGCCACGGACGAGGCGATCCGCGCAGTCGCGGCGGTGCTGGCGTGGAAATGATAGATAAGACGACCTGCCCATAGGTGGGTTCCGTGCCCACTCCGCCTACCGCATTTTAACTTAGCGTGCAGGCGGTTTTAAGAGGCGGATCATTTCATGCGCAAGCCGCTTGCCGAGTTCGATCTGGCTGGCCGCATCGAAGTGTGTTCCGTTGTCGATTGTCTTCAAGCCGTTTGCATCGGCAAATCCCACATGGGCCACAGCTCCGGCTGTGGCCTTTTGGTCGTTAATAATTCCGGTCCGCTTGCCATTGTCAAAGACTTGGCCGATCACGAAGGGTAAATCCCTAACACCAAGATCGCTGCGGACCTTGGCGATCGATTCCGTTAAAGCCGCCTGATACTTTCCAAGAGGCATAGCGGCATCGCTTTCACCCTGATGCCAGATCATGCCACGAATCTCACAGGTGTCCCCCTGCCGCTTGACCATCTCCTGCGTTTGCCTGACAAATTTGATGAAATTTTCATAGAGTTTGCCTTGTTCGCCGGGGTTCCAGTCATGAGCGAGACTGGTCCCACCTTCGGCGAATTTGACTAACAAAAGGCGTTTGCCTGGTAGCGCCTGCGCCATCGTTGGGCCGAACGAAACCTCGGGGCCGAATGTCTTGGTCGGTAGGGCGGTGGCATTTTTATTTCCGGGCGAGCCACTATAGCCCGGCTACAGAGGCTTGAATCCCAAACCGGTGGTCAGCGGACGTTTGAGCCCGCCAGCGGAAAAATGGATCAGGATGTCGGGATTGGATTTGGCGTATTTCTCGAGGTCACCCTTGAGGTCCAAGACAGATGCTCGACCATCCATATTGGACTGTCCTGCCAGCAGAAACACCTCGTAGCGCGCGGCGCGAACCGACGGCAAAAATCCAAGCGTCAAAATCGCCACAATCCCAGAACTGTTCGGCATGCTAGGTGCTGATGCGGAGAAAGTCTGGAATTTTTCAAACAAACACTTGCACTGTTAGGTTGTCCGTGATTTCATCGGCCTGTGGCGGATTCCAAACCTCTCATCGATGAGAAAAAGCTCTCCTGTTGGAAGCTGCTAGACAATTTCCGCAGGCGTCTCGCCGTCGTTCAGGCCAAGGCCACCAAGCCCGCAACCCGTCCGGGCGGCCCCGAACGCCTGTTGCTCGAGGAAAACTACTTCAGCTTGATCCTTTTCGGCGTAAGCGGTCAACAGAGCACCTCTGGCATTTTTGCCATAGCTCTGGCTTCTCTGACAAAACTGCTCCGATCTATGGAACCTATGCGACTGCGGT
>JAYVNM010000176.1:0-10272 GCA_043758445.1 Akkermansiaceae bacterium
GTTATTACGATGGATTGAGCTTCCACCGCGTGATCCCGGACTTCATGGTCCAAGGCGGCTGTCCGCAGGGCACCGGTACCGGCGGCCCCGGTTACAAGTTCGAGGACGAGACCCGCGCCGACCTGCGCCATGACAAGCCGGGCGTGCTGTCCATGGCCAATGCCGGCCCGCGCACCAATGGCAGCCAGTTCTTCATCACCCACCTCGCCACTCCGCATCTCGATGGCAAACACGCGGTGTTCGGCGAAGTGACCCAAGGCCAAGACGTGGTCAACAAGATCGCCAAGGGGGATAAAATCAACTCCATCACCATCCACGACGACGCCGCCGCGCTGTTCGCCTCGCAGCAGGATCATGTGGAGCATTGGAACTCGATTCTGGATCGCTGATCAGACCGGAATTTCATATTAGTCAACTCCTACAAACAATCAACATTTCCCCATCCCGCTCTAACATGACGGGATGGGGAACTTTTTTTATAAATGCTACCTGCTTATTTTAAGTTAGTTACATGATCATCAAGCAAAGGCTGCGGGTTCTCGGTGCCCCCCACGCGATCACGTAACTTACGCCGGATTACTTGATTTTATGTGGAATCGATGTTTATTTGCGTCGTCGTCCGCAAGGACTGACGAACTCCCCCCAACTCCATGAAACAGCACCATTCCCCCCGTGGTGGCCGTTTGATGATGGGCTTGCTTGCAGGCCTGTGCTCATTGAACGCCGCCCTCGCCATCGACATTCCAACTGGCAAACTTAACGTGGACCGCACCTTAGTCCGCACTGGCACCAAGTCGAACCTCGACTGGCAGATCCAATACCCGACTCCCCTCGTCACGGATGTGGTCACCGTGTCCACCACCACCGGCACGATCACTGCGAAGACTGCGATGAAAATGCGGGTCCGCACGCTCGGTGTGGCCTTCCAATCCGGCTCGACCCTCCTCCCCTGCGAGGGCCAATGGTCGAAAAACGGCAGTACCTTCACCCGCTTCTTCTATGGTACCGGTCCCTCGGTAGATGCCACGAAGGTGCTCATCGACACCACCGTCGTCGCCAACGACAAAATCAACTTCGGCGGGCGCGGCTGGAGCGGCTCGTCGTGGTTCCCCTTCCACGACACCACCAAGTATGACCCATACATCATCGTGTTGAAAAATGGCGACAGCGCACCCACCTATGCCCCAGCCTACAACCAGACCAGCGCCAAGGGATTTCTAACCCCCTACATCGACACCACTGGCAAAATCAAGATCGGTTCCCGCGATCTGATCATCCTCTGGGAATGCTCCACTGCCGCCCCCGGCACGACGTATTTCGACATGCAGGACCTCGTGATCCTGGTCACGTTCGAGTAAAAAATCAAATTCACATCTCCCCCCTGTGAAAGCCACCCTCATCTTGTGCGCCCTAGCGACCTGTGCGCTTGCCGGACCACCCGTCCTAGTCCGTGTCACCCCGGAAACCATCGCGAAACTCCAAGCCATGACGCCGATGACCAGCTTGCAAAAGCCGGATGAGGGCGAGGCCAAGGTTGCCCGCCCCACGGAGCAGTCGATCATCAAGCAGTCGGTCATCCTCCACGATGCCAACAACTGGACCCTCGTCCCCATTGGCGCGGTGGTCTATCTGCCAGACGCCCTGAAAGCCAGGGTCAACGCCCGTCCGGTCGGCCTGCTACTGCCATGGTCGGAATTTCTAACGAAGAACATCGCTTGGATCACCACCACGGACGTAAGCTTCGAGCAAGCCGCTGGCTCGGAGTCGCTACCGGCGACACGGGTCGCCTTCTGGGCGAAGCAGGACAAGGTCGTCATCGCCGTCCATCAGGCTGGCCCGATCTCCGTCCGCCTGTCCAACAACCAGCAAGCCGCCACCCAACGATGAAACTCGTCAGCCTCATTCTCGCCCTCGCCTCGCTCAACAGCGTCGCGCAGTCCACTGCTTATGTGAACTTCGTCCGCCAGATCCAGCAAGGGACCACCGTCGTCTGGGACATGCCTGTGGCCGCCATCGGTGCCGCGCCATCCGCCCTCGCCCTCGGCTCCGGCGGTGCGCTGTTCCAGCTCTGGACCATCGAGAAAACCACGGCCAAGGACTACCTCCTCGACCAGAAACTCGTCGGTGCCTACCTGCCCACCGCCGACATCAAGATTAAGACGCTCGATCCCTACGCCGCTTGGCCACGCACCCGGGTGGATCAGCCATTCAGCGTGGAAATCACTGTGAATGGCTTGCTAGCCGGCACCGGTCTGCCCGACGCCGCCACCAAGGTTCTGCTAGAACAACATATCCAAAATTACGCCGTCGGCCAAACCACGATCGACCCCGCAGTCGTCGCTGCCAACACCCCGTTCAGCACCGGCTACCTGACCTCTAACGGCCTCAACAAGCTCAACTTCGCCGCCTCATCGCTCAAGGCCACCGATCCCACGAAAGCCACGGGTGAGGAACATTTCATCGTCCACGCCCTAGCGGATGGCACCATCACCCAGACCCAGATCGCCTCGGCGCATGTCCAGGTCCTGCCCATCGCTTCTGGAGCCATCTCCGGCATCACTTCCGGCCAGCAACTCCGGCTTCAAATCCCCACCATCCAGCTCACCCTGAAAGACCTCTATCCCCGCAGCGACACCTACTTCATGCTCTATCCGGGCACCTCGGTCAATGGCGTGACAGGCACCCCGCTCGTTGCCTACCCGGTGGACCGCGACACCACGCAGAGCACGCTGCTCACCTGCACGAACCTCGGTTCCGCGATTACGAAAAGCGGCACCTACACCGTCGCCCTCATCAGCACCACCGTCTATGGCACGGAACTGCTCGCCCCCCCCGATCACTTTCTCCGTCAATGGTACGATCTCGGTCCACGCCACGATGGTCAACTTCTCGGATTGAGCCAATCCGCCGATAAAAAATCCCCCCGCAAAAACAACCGGTCGGCGTGATCGGAGGATCGAGTTCCCCCCTCTCGATGATCCTCCCGATCCGCCGGCCGGTTCGTTTTCCAGCCCTTGCCGTACGGGAAAAACAAGTTGGGCAGCGGAGATCGGCGAAATCGCTTTCTGCCGCTTTGAATGCCTCGTTGGCGTGAAGGTCGAACCGTCGCGGGCTTATTTTCCACGTCCGAACCGGATCACCCGTCTTAAATAATTACCCTAGAAGAGAAAATTGAACTACAGATTAACTCCGTTCTTGTTACTATTTGTTTTGGCATTTTTCACTGAAGTCTCAGCCCCGGCGAATGCGATAAATTGAAAAGCAGCGTTTACCAAGGGCGCTGGTTCATAAGCTGGATTTTTAACCGGAGCAAATCTAGACAATCTCCCGTCGCCCGGCATGATTCCGCCGTTTCCAGCAATTACCCATCGCCATGTCCGATTTCCTCGTCATCCCTCGTCAAGACCACGACTCGCTCGTTGCCAAGGCCTACCAATCCCATGGCTTTACCGCCCAAGAGTCCGCCGAGGGCGCAAAACTCGCCGCCGAGGCCGCCCGCCACGGCATCCGCACCCACCACGCGCTCAAGGCGCTACACCTCGACCACCTCTTCGGCTCCAAGGCCGGTGGCTGCGTCCCCGGCGCGGAAATTGAGGTCCTGCCATCCCGTTTCCCCGCCTCCGAACGCTGGAACGCGAACAAAAAACTCGGCCAATCCGTCGCCTATCGTGCCATCGACCGTTGCATCGAACTAGCCGACCAATACGGCATCGCGCAGATCGCCGTGGACAATGCCTTCCACTATCTCTGGGGCGGCGGCTACGTCATGGAAGCCGCCGAGCGCGGCTACTATGCTTATACGAATTGCACCTCCACGCTGGCGGAAGTCGTCCCCTTCGGCGGGAAATTTCCCACCCTCGGCACCAATCCCCACTCGTGGGGCATCCCCAGCACCGAGGCTAACGGCTTCCCCATCGTCATGGACTGGGCCACCTCCACCGTCGCCATGGGGCGCGTGCAAGCCTTGAAGCGTGAGGGGAAAATGCTGCCGCCGGGCGCTGCCGTGGACGCCAATGGCCAGGCCACCATCGACCCGAACCAGGTCGCCGCCCTCCTCCCCTTCGGTGGTCACAAGGGCTATGGCATGTCGCTGCTCAATGAAATCTTCGGCGGCCTGATCGGCGGTTCGTTGCCCACCCTCCGTGGTCGGAAACTCACTGCTGAGGGCGAGAAAAACACGACGGTTTTCTATTTCCAAGTGATCCACCCGGACGCGATTTCCGGCGGAAACTTCGCCCATGGTCGCAGCCAAATGGAAAACCTAAAAGCGGTCATCGGCGACATCCTCGGCCACGGCAATGATAACTCCATGCTCCCCGGCCAGCTCGAATTCGCAGCCCGGCAGCGCTCGGACGAAGCGGGCGGCATCCTTTTCACCGAAGCGGAAGTCGCGGAGTTCAATGAGATCGCCACCGAACTCGGCGAACCCACCTGGGACATCAGCCAACTCGCCAGAGCTTAAATCTGGCACGCTTGCACGGTTCCTGCTTCATTGCCGCCCGATGCAGCGGGAAAACGAGCGACTCAACGAAGATCAGACACGGGAAAAAAGATGGCGGCGTTGGGGGCCATTTCTCAGCGAACGGCAATGGGGGACGGTGCGTGAGGACTACTCGGATCATGGCAATAGTTGGGCGAGTTTCCCGCATGACCACTCGCGCCGCCGCGCCTACCGCTGGGGGGAGGACGGCTTGCAGGGCTGGTCGGACCGCCAATGCCGGATGTGTTTCGCCCCGGCCCTCTGGAACGGCCAGGACACGATTCTCAAGGAACGCCTTTTCGGCCTCGGTGGGAACGAGGGAAATCACGGGGAGGACGTGAAGGAATGCTACTACTACCTCGATTCCACGCCCACCCATTCCTACACCAAAGCGCTCTACAAATACCCACACGCCATGTATCCCTACACGGCGATCCGCGAGGAAAACCAACGCCTCGGTCGCCACGGCCCCGAGATGGAACTCGCGGACATGGGCCTCTTCGCCGAGGGAAATTACTTCGATGTGCTCCAAGAAGTCGCCAAACGCACGCCCGAAGACCTGCTGTGGCGCATCACCGTGACGAACCACGGCAAACAGGCCGCCCCCCTCCACATCCTGCCCACCCTCTGGTTCCGCAATGTCTGGAGTTGGGGGGAAACCCGCGAATCCCCGCACAAAAAACCCAGCATCACTCGCGATGGCCATGGCGTGACTGCCCAACACGAATCCCTCGGCGATTTCCGAATGCTCGTGGCTTCCCCAGATTTCCCGAATAGCCCGCCTTGGCTCTTCACCGAGAACGAGACGAATTTCCGCAGCGTCTTCGGCACGGAAAATCCCACGCCCTACGTCAAGGACGCCTTCCACCGCTACCTGATCCATGGCGAGCAAACCGCCATCTCCCCCACCCCGTTCGGCACCAAGGCTGCGGCGCACTTGAAATTCGTCATCCCCCCCGGCCAGTCGATCACCGTCCGCTGTCGCCTCCATGCGGTGAAAGAATCCAATGGCATCCCCGGCTTCGAGGGCTTCGATGAAATTTTCACCGAGCGCATCAGCGAGAGCGACGCATTTTACGAGGATGTCATCCCGAAAGCAATTTCCGCCGACGAGCGCCTGATCTGCCGCCAAGGCTACGCCGGACTCTTATGGACCAAACAGTTTTTCTACTACGTCGTCGATGAGTGGCTGAAGGGCGACAACAACGCCCCGCCCTCCGTGGCCCGCTTAAAAGGCCGCAACGCGGACTGGCAGAACATCTTTGCCCGCGACATCCTCTCGATGCCAGACAAGTGGGAATACCCCTGGTTCGCCGCATGGGACACCGCCTTCCACATGATCCCCTTCGCCGCCGTCGATCCCGCATTCGCGAAAAACCAACTGCTCCTCCTCCTGCGCGAGTGGTACATGCACCCGAACGGCCAACTCCCCGCCTACGAGTGGAATTTCTCCGACGTCAATCCCCCGGTCCACGCTTGGGCTGTCTGGCGGGTCTATAAAATCGCCGATCCCAAGGGCAGCCGCGACCTCCTGTTTCTCGAACGCGCCTTCCAGAAATTGCTGCTCAACTTCACCTGGTGGGTCAATCGCAAGGACGTGGAAGGCCGTCACGTCTTCGGCGGCGGCTTCCTCGGCCTCGACAACATCGGGGTCTTCGACCGCTCGCACGCCCTGCCCGGCGGTGGCCACCTCAATCAAGCCGACGGCACCGCATGGATGGCTTCGTTTTGCCTAACCATGCTCGCCATGTCGCTCGAACTCGCCTTGGAAAAACCCGCCTACGAGGACATCGCCTCCAAGTTTTTCGAGCACTTCGTCAATATCTGCGACGCCATCAACTCGCTCGGCGGCACCGGCCTATGGGACAATACCGACGGCTTCTACTACGACCAACTCATCATCAACCACCGCGAGCCCATCCCCCTGCGCATCCGCTCCCTCGTCGGCCTCTTGCCGATGTGCGCCGTCACCGTGCTCAAGCAAAAAACCATCGACGCCCTCCCCCACTTCCGCAAACGCATGGACTGGTTCCTCGTCAATCGCCCGGATTTGCTTAAATACATCACCGTCCGCCGCGTCTCGGGAAATAAAAACCCCGGCCGCTGCCTCTTAGCCATACCCTCCGAAGAGCGCCTCCGCCAGTGCCTCGCCTACATGTTAGATCCCAAGGAATTCCTCTCCACCTTCGGCATCCGCTCACTCAGCAAGGCCCATGGCGAGAAGCCCTTCGTCTTCGTCCACGAGGGCCAGCGCCACGAAGTGCCCTACACCCCCGGCGAGGCGACGACCGACATGTTCGGTGGGAATTCCAACTGGCGCGGACCGGTGTGGTTTCCCATCAATTTCCTCATCATCGAGGCCCTCGAGCGCTACGACTACTTCTACGGCGACACCTTCAAAATCGAGTACCCCACCGGCTCCGGGAAATTTGCCACCCTCCGCGAGATCGCCATCGACCTTTGCGACCGCCTCATCTCCCTCTTCCTGCCGGATGCCAAAGGCTACCGCCCCTGCTTCGGCGACGCCTACCGTTACAGCGATGTCTCCCACTGGCAGGATCTGTTATTGTTTCACGAATACTTCCACGCGGAAACCGGCGAGGGCCTCGGCGCCTCTCACCAAACCGGCTGGACCTCCCTCGTCGTCCGCCTCGTCCGCGAGCGCCGCGAGAAACTCATGACCCCCAGCGACCCCACCCGCCACACCGTCATCCAATCTTTCCCAGAAAAACCCACCGACCCCTCAAAGGTCCTGCCATAACCGGCGGATGACAGAGGTGAGGCCTTTAGTCTTGTGCAACGTCGAGTCCTCATACGCCTGACCGGGGGCGAGGGTGGAACACGGGGTTGAGGTTGTAGCGGTCATGGAGGCTGGAACTGGAGGCGGGGCAGGCGTTAGGAGCGACGCCTTGTTGTTCTGCATTTGTATTCTGTAGGTGATTCAAGGAGATGTAGTTGTTCAACTTGAGGCTCTGGTGATGATGGATACTTTTCTACGACAGCTTTCTCAAACTCTTCTAGAGCCGCGCCGTGATTGTTCAAAAACCACTTTTTATGATTTTCTAGATATGGTTTCCTAATTTCCTCTTTACGAAGGTCATTCGGAACCCGAGCCATCCGCGGATCAACACTATCAAATCCTGCGAATGACTTGGCCAGTCTATCCTTGCATGATTCAATGTAATCTGGATTCAGCTCAATGCCTATTCCAGACCGATTAAGTTGTTGGCAGACACGAAGAGTCGTGCCAGATCCCAAAAACGGATCAAGTATTATCCCGTTTTCGGAACTTGATGCGAGAACCATCCGTTCGATGAGGCCTTCAGGTTTTTGAGTGGGGTGGTTTTGCCGATTCTCATTGCAATAATGAACGTGAGAAAACTGCCAAACATCCCCTGGATTGGCACCCCTCATATTATTGCGTTCACGATAAAACTTTTGGGGCACTCTTGTGGCATCAAGATTGAAAAAGAAATCCTGCGACTTCGTGAACATTAGAATATCTTCATGTCGAGGCGAAAAACCACGTGTCTTTCCCATCCCTTGGGTGTAATGCCACACAATCCAATTAGAACATTACAGAGGGACAGGCGTTTTGTCAGGGTGAGATGAAAATTTAGACTCGATCATGGTGTGTTAGTGGATGGGGAGCGTAAGCGCGCTCGCCGGAAATGGGCTGACGCCGCATTAGGATCTTGGTTTTTCTGTAACTCCGACCGTGTCTTGATGCTGGCCAGTCCTCGTCGAGGGCGCCGAGGACAACACGCGAGGGCGCGTGTGCTCCCCTTTCGCCCTTGGCAGGCGGCACGTAAACGCAGTCAGGAATGAATATCCCGAGGTCCGATCTTATTCCCCCACTTCGACCAGCCGGCCTCGCGATTCGAAACTGCCTGCTTGATTGAAGTGGTGGCTTCATTGACTGGCCGCTAGAACCGTGCCCGATGAAAAATCAACAGCAAGCATCGCGGCAGCAGCACTTATTGGAATCGGGATTTCCCCTCCCACGCCACTACGGGCGGCGGTGCGGACTTGGACGGACGCCACGGGCCAGCATAGGCAAGGTCAAGGTGCTGACGGGAGGAACCGCGAAAACCTTGGAAATCAAGGATCTCCTCACGCGGCCAACGACGGTCCTGAGCGATCCTCAATTGGCCGCAGTCGGATTGGTGGCGAAATTTACCCGGAGTGTCCAAGGCGACACTGCAACGGTGGGGTGGAACTGGGCGGCAAGGGCGCGGAGGCCTTCGCCGGGATCGAACTGGTGGCGGCCGACGGCACAAAACTGAAGGGCGGCACCTCAAACCTGAGCGCCATGGGCCAGGTGTCGTATGCGCGAGATGCCAAGCTGGCGGAAATGAAGGGCGCGCAACTGAAACTCAATTTCCGCGAAGGCGGGAAACTGGTGGTCATCCCATTCAACTTGCCAGAGGTCAAGGTGGCCAACTGAGCGGAAGATGCTGATTCCGTGCTTCGTGATGGAATTCCAGAAATTCCCCGCATAACCTCCCCGCCATGCCGAGCAAACAAGAACTCCTTGACCTCCAATTCATCGATGCGCGCCACAAGCTCATCGACCTCGCCGCCTTTCTCGACCGCATCGACCGCCACCCCGGCGCGGACGACTACCGCTTCGCCGCGCTGCAAGCCGCTCTGCCCATCCTACTAACCAATCGCCCCGACCGCGCACGCGCCGTGTTGGAAGCATTTTCTGACCACACGCTGGAAATCGCCCAAAGTGCGCCGTTTCAAGGAGCCTTCGGAGCAGCACAAGAAGCCAAGCACTAAATGCTGAGTCTGATGTTTAAGATTTAAAATTTTCCCCATGAACTACATCGAGCCCCACGGCCACATGGTCAGCCGGACCACGGACGACTACGAGAAACTCGCACTTTCCGGCTGCGAGGCCATTTGTGAACCGGCGTTCTGGGCGGGCTTCGACCGCTCCTCGGCGGCCGGGTTTTACGACTATTTCCGCCAGCTAACGGAATATGAACCCAAGCGCGCGGCGAAATACGGCATCCGGCATTACTCCTGGCTCTGCATCAACCCGAAGGAGGCCGACGATCCCGGCTTTGCCCGCGAGGTCATGGCGATCATCCCGCAGTTTCTCGATTGCCCGACGGTCTTGGGCATTGGCGAAATAGGCCTGAACAAGAACACCCGCAACGAACTCGCCATTTTCGAGGCCCACGTCCAGCTCGCCCTCGACCGCGATCTGCCCATTCTCATCCATACGCCCCACCTCGAAGACAAGCTCAAGGGCACCCGCCTGATCCTCGATTCGCTCGCGAACTTCTCCCAGCTAGACCGCGGCAAGGTAATCATCGACCATGTGGAAGAGCACACCATTTCCCACGTCCTCGGTGCCGGATACTGGGCGGGCATGACACTCTATCCGGAAAGCAAGTGCTCGCCCCACCGCGCCATCGACATGCTCGAAATTTACGGCAGCGAGCGCCTCTGGATGAACTCCGCCTGCGACTGGGGCCACTCCGATCCCCTCTCCATCCCCAAGTGCGCCTTGGAAATGAAACGCCGCAAGCACAGTGCCGAGGCGATTGAAAAGATAATCTATCAAAACCCTCGCCAGTTTCTAAGCCAATCGCCGAGGTTCAAGGGATGAATGCACCGGAGGAAGAACCTTCGGAGTGCGGGGACATGTCCTGCCCATTACCCACAAGTTCCTTCGTTCCAAAATAATCGATATGTCTCGGCAATATCCTCAAGTCTTCGCATCCCGCGCCACAGGACTTGAGCGCCTGGCGGGCCGTCACATTTGCGGTTCAGATATC
>JAYVNM010000177.1:0-27871 GCA_043758445.1 Akkermansiaceae bacterium
TCTCGAGCGTGCGCAAGCAGGGCCGAATGATGTTAGACGGTCTGAAGGAACTCATCATTTCACCGGCCAAGCTCGGCGAATCGCTTGCCAATGCAAAAGAGACCTGAGTAGTTACATTCCTCTGCTGATACTTTGTGCTGGGATCGATGGCATCATGTGGCGTTGGACCGGTATTTCCGTGATCGCGCGGGTTTGCTTTGTGCTCGGTGGAATCGTGTGCTCGATTCCGGGACTTACGGCGGTTAGGGATCTCGCCCACAGTGGTGGCGGAACGCCGTTTCCGCTTGATCCGCCGCTGCGGTTGGTCACTCATGGTATCTATGCATTCGTGAGAAATCCGATGCAGATCTCGATGACGAAAAACGATTGCTCGAAGGGATTTTGGATCCCCGAGGCTTTTCCAGGATTTCCTCGATCTACTGTGGATTTCCTAACGGGTGATAGACCCTGCAATTCATCGACACCGTGTGGGAGCGTCGCCTCTGTATAAGTCAGGCGTCCCGCTTGAGAAATTCTAGCAGGCTTTCCGCTGCTTTTTTCGAGATCCCGGGGAGGGTGGCGATTTCTTCCGCGGTTACTTTTTTCAAGCGGGCGACGCTGCCGAATTTTTCGAGCAGTTGGCGTTTGCGGTTCGCGGACATGCCGGGGCACTCGTCTAACATGCTTTCCTTCATCCGGCGGCGATAGAGCAGGGCGTTGTAGCCGTTGGCGAAGCGGTGGGCCTCGTCGCGAATGCGCTGGAGGAGCTTGAGCGCGCCGCGGTCGTGGGGGATGCGGATGGATTCGCTGCGAGCGGGGATGAAGATTTCCTCATGCTGTTTGGCGAGACCGATGACTGGCAGGTCGTGCAGGCCGAGGGCGTTGAGTTCTCTAACCGCCATGCCGAGTTGTCCTTTGCCGCCGTCCACGATGACCAGATCCGGGAGGACGATTTTGGCCAGCCCATGACGAGCGAGGCGGCGCTGGGCATCGACTACGGATTCCTGAGAGTATTCGTCAGGGGGCACGGCGGCGGCGTTTTCTAACAAAATCCGCGAGTAGCGGCGGCGGATGACCTCGGCCATGGAGGCGAAGTCGTCCTGGCCCTCGACGGTGCGGATGCGGTAGCGGCGGTAGTTCTGATTGTCCGGCCTGCCATCGGTGAAGCGGACCATGGAGGCGACGATGTGGTTTGAGGAGACGTTGGAAATGTCGAAGCATTCCATGACGCGGGGCGGGCCGGCGAGGTGGAGCAGTTCACCGAGTTCGGCGAGATCCTCGGTGGGTTTGACGGTGGATAGCACACCGCGGCCACGGCTGAACTGGCGGGTGGGGGTGAGGGTTTTTTCGAGGTTCTGGAGGATGTCGCGGAGGCAGGCGGCTTGTTCGAAATCGAGATTACCGGCGGCGGCGGTCATTTCCGTGCGGAGGATGTCGAAGCGCTCGCGCTTGCCCTTGCCTTCTAACACGCGACAGGCTTCGGCGATTTTTTCCATGTAAGCCGCGTGGTCGATGCGGCCGATGCAGGGGGCGGAGCAGTTGCGGATGATGTCGGCATTGCAGTGGCGGTAGTCGTTTTCCCCAGGAATGCGAGCGCGGCAGACGCGCAGGCCAAGGCTGCGATTCAGCCACTCAAGGGTGCCGTGGAGGGCGTTGGAGTGGGGAAACGGGCCGAAGTGGCGGGAGCCGTCGGCTTTTTTCACGCGGGTGGTCACGAAGCGCGGCCAGGGGTCCGAGAGTTGGACCCTAACAAGTAGGAAGCGCTTGTCATCGCGCAGGGCGACGTTGTAGCGCGGGCGATAGTCCTTGATGAGTTTGATTTCCAGCAGCAGGGATTCCTCTTCGTTGCGGACGGTGTGGAACTCGAAGTCGTGGATCGAGTCGATGAGGGCGCGGGTTTTTACATTTGCCCGCATTTTCTGGGAGGCCATGAAATAGGAGGAAACACGGCGTTTCAAATCGCGGGCCTTGCCGACGTAGATGATCGCACCGAGGCGATCTTTCATCAGATAAACGCCCGGTTGGTGGGGTAGCTCGCGGAGCTTGGCTTTGAAATCCGGGGTGGACATTGGCGGAGAGTTTGCGAAGGATATGGAATGGCCGGAAGCGCAAAGTTCAACCCAGAATCCTCCCGTGAGATTCCGCGAACCGGGCACGTTGATGCCGACACCCGGCAACAAAGTTTCCAGATGCGAGGACAATCCAGCTTGACACTACGAATCTAATGGCCATCTCTTTTTCATCCGACCGTATGCTGCGAAGAAAAACCCGATCATTTTCCGCGTGCCTTGTGTGCCTGCTGTTTGCTGGCATTCCGGCATACCACATGCAGGCCCAAGCACCCACGCCCGCGCCACCGGTGCCGTTTGTCTCGCCGGCCACGTTGAATCGACTTTTCAGCGATGCAGAAGCCGCCTTCGCCGCAAAGGATTACGAGAAGGCAGTGGCGAAAATCCAAGAACTGCTCAAGGCCCTCGGTCCTAACAAGGATGCGCCGCTCGAACTGCTCTATTTCAACATTGGCTTGGGATATCTGCTGGGAGGCAAGGCCCCCGAGGCGGAGGAAGCATTCACCGAATGTTTGAAGCGCTTCCCCAAGGGCGAGTACGCCAGCCGCTGTTATCTTGGCGTCGGACGGGCCTGCATTATCCAAGATACTCCGGAGAAAAAGGAACGCGCGATCGAGGCGCTTAGGCTCGCCGCGCTGGACCCGAGATACCGCTCTGAGGCCGGACTCGGGCTGGGACAGGTTCTGCTCGAACTGCACAAGCGGGAGGAAGCATTGGTTGTTTTTAAGAGTCTGATGGGTTCGGATATCCGCTCGCCCTCCCAGACCACAGCTGCCGTGGAAGTCATTGGCTTGCTTGCCGATACCGGGAAAATCGAGGATCTCATTGCCTATCTGGATCGCCTGATCAACCAAAGCGGCGTCCGCGATGCCCTTGCCTGGTACACGAATCAAGTCATCGTGCGCGGTGATGAGTTAGTGGGAACCCAAGCCTACGAGGCCGCACTGGCTATTTACCGCTCCATTCCCACGCGCGGTCAGATTCTGGAAACCCAAAAAGTCGCCTTGGAATCCCAGCGCAAGGACGTGAAAATCTTGGAAACAAGGGTGGCAGCGGAGCAAAACTTGCCGCTTAACAAACGTTCGAATGCCTCAGACTACCTCAACAATCTCAAGCCCGCCGTCGCGTTGGCGGAAAAGGCCCTCGCCGCGATCGAAGCCAAGGCGGATCTGGATGCGGCCCTCCTGATGCGCCGCGGGCGGTGTCTCTACTATCTGAAGCGCTATGAGGAGGCCCTCCTCTGTTTCCGCACGCTCCGCTTGAAACACGGCACCGCAGAGGACGCCCAGCACGCCGCCTACTCGGAAATCGTCATCATGAATACGCTCAAGGACACCGCCGGGATCAAGGTGCTCTGCGACGCGTATTTGCGGAAATACCCGACGGCTGACAACGTCGAGGAAGTCTCCACGCTCGCTGGCGAACTGCTGGTGCAAAGCGGCAATTGGGCAGATGTGGGGAAATTCTACCGCGACCTAGAAGCGAAATTTCCGACGTCGCCAAGCATGGACCGCTTCACTTTCTTCCAAGCTCTGGCATTCTTCTATGACGCAAACTTCAAGGAGTCCGGCCCGATCTTTGCCAAGTTCCTCAAAAATTACCCCAGCAGCCCCTTGATCGAGAAAGGTTACTATTTCGTGGCGATGTCGAATTTCCTCCAAGGGGTGAACCGCTACAAAGAAACCCTCTCCTCCATCAAGGAATATCTCTCCCGTTACCCAGACGGTGACTATGCCGGGGATATGCGCTATCGGCTGGCCTTCATCGACTTCAACGACACCGATGTGGATCAGACCGACAAGATCATCCGTGATCTCACCTCCTTTCTCATCCAACACCCGCAAGACCTATCCGTTGGCTCCATGTATTGCCTGCTGGCCGATACCTACAAGAAAAAGACCTCCAAGCTGCCTGACGAACTCGCAAGATTCCAAAATCTAGCGATAGAAAACTACAAGAAAGCCGTCTGGTCGGAAAGCCCTGAGGACGTGGTCCAATACGCACTCGAGGCCGCCACCGCGATGTTGCAGGAGAACAAGGACTGGACAGGCATCGCCGCCCTTCACAACGAGTTTCTCACGCGAAAACCCAACAGCTCGCTGGTGCTCTATTCGATCACCTGGATTGTCAAAGCTCTGGCCCGCGAGGGCAAGGTGGACGATGCTGCAGCAATGGTCGCCAACGCCCTCATACCGCGCATCGGCAACCCCGCCAGCGAGCAAGTCGAACTCCTCATCGACGAACTTGCCAAAACTCTCGTCCCGCGCAAGAAGGCCAAGGATGTGGATATTGAGGCTTTGGACAAACAACTCATCGATATTCTCAACAAAGCCATCGGCACAAAGCAGAACGCCACCACCAACGCCCGGCTCTACTACGCCCGCGCCCGCCTCGCCCAGTTGCTCAAGCGTCCAGAGGACTCAGACAAATACCTCAAAGGCGTAGCGACCATCAATGCCAAGGATCCCTCCGTCCTCAGCCCCGCATTGCTCGCCGTTTCGGGAGATATTCTATTCAAGGAGGGCAAGCTCGAAGAGGCGGAAGCCATGTATCGCCGCCTTAGCGACCGCTACACTGATGGCAACTACGCGGATGCCGGACCCATGGGCCTCGGCTACATCGCCCTCGCGCGGAATAAGCCAACGGAAGCCCTCCGGATTTTTGAAGAGTCGCTGGATAAAAACCCGGGCATGTCGCGCTTCAAGGAAACGACGATCGGCAAACTCCAAGCGATCATCGAAATCGGTGATCCCAAGGCCCTCATTGACGCTGAGAAATTCGCCAAAGAAACCGTCGGTGACAAGAGTTTCCGGGGAGAATACGCCGGTAAACTCTACCTGCTTCTCAGCAAGATTTACCGCAAGCAGGCCGAAAAGGCAGATGGCCCGGATGCTAAAATCGAGCTTCTCAAGCAAGCCTACGCCAACTACCAGCACGTCTATATCGCTTACAAGAGCAGCCCAGAAGTCTGCGCCGAGGCTTACTGGCAGGCCCATGAAACCGCCACGGAAATGGGCAATAAAACCTTTGCGGATGAAAACCTCCAAGCCCTGCTCAATGACCCAAAGCTCAAAAAAACCGAACGTTACAAAAAAGCCTCCGGTGGTGCCCCCTGATTCCCAATACCCCATGATCCCTTCACCGCATACTTTCCGGTCGGTCCTGCTGGCCTGCGCGGCGGCCCTCCCGTTCGGCTGCGCTGGTGCCGCCGAGGAGCCGATCTCTCTGGTCTTCCAAAACGGTAGATCAATCAACATTGCCGCCGTCTCCCTGCAGAACGGTACGCTCGTGGTCACCGCCACCGTCCTCGGCTATACCGAGGGCCAGATCTTCCCGGTGGAATCCGTCGATCATGTTTACGGTGAAAAACCGGCGCAACTGAATCCCGCCATCGCCCTCCTGCTCTCGGACAAACTAGGCGATGCTTTGAAACTGCTGGAACCCATTCTCGCCTCTCAGAAAATCACCGCCAAATTCCCCGGAAATTTCTGGCTGGAAGCCGCCCGCGCCGCCCTCGTCGCCTATGCCGTGGATGGTAACTCCGCCAAATGCACGGAAATCGGCAAGGAAATTTCAGACTCCACCCCCGCATCAGGTCTGGATCCTTTTGTCGCCCTCGGCAAGGCCTTGCTCATGTCTGCCACGAGCAAGCCGCAGGACCGCGAGCAAGCCCTGCGTGATCTGGTGACGAGCGAACAGCCTGCGGATGTTTCCGCCTATGCAGCCATTTACCTCGGAAATATGCTCAAAACCTATAAGCACAATCCTGACGCGGCGGAAGCCCTCAAGATGGACGCCCTAAACATGGAGGCCTATCTCATGGTGCCCTGCCTCTTCCCCTCCGGCGGGATGGTCCTCAATGCCGTCGCCGAGCTCAAGGCCTCGGAGTTTCTCTCTGCGCTTGGCCGTCGCGATGAAGCTTTCGCCATCGTTAAATCCGCCATCCAACACTCTGCCGGGACAATGATCGCGGCAGAAGCGAATAAGCGGCTTGAAAGCCTCAAATAATCCGTCACCATCTCCCCTATCCCAACCTCTCCATCCTATCCACGACATGAAAAAAACCATCCACCAGGCCGTCTATGCGGCGCTCTTCCTCCTGCCTATGACAGCCTTCGCCGCCGCAGAGGGCGCGGCTCCTGCAGTCGTTAAGAAAACCTTTATTGATGTCCTCAAGGACGGCGGTTGGTGCATGTGGCCCATCGGCGGTTTCTCGATCGCCACCGTCTGGCTCATCATCGACATCTGGATGCGCACCAATGACAAAAAAATGGTCCCCGAGCAGGATGTCGTGGCCGCCCAGCAATCCTTTCTCGCCGGTGACTACATCGGGGCCTATCAGCTCATGAAAGTGGCCACCAGCCCCTTTGCCATGGTGGTGCGGGCCGCGCTCTCCTCCATCGGCTATGGCAAGGCCGCCACCGAAGAGGCGCTGGTCGCGGAGGTGGATAAAATCAGCTCCAAGCTCCAAACCCGCATCAACTATCTCTCCGTCATCGGGGTTTGCACCCCGATGGTCGGACTCCTTGGCACGGTCTCCGGGATGCGCGGTGCGTTTGCCGTTCTTGGCGGTTCGGGGATCGGCGATCCCAGCCTGCTTGCAGGGAAGATCGGGGAAGTGCTCATCGCCACCGCCTCCGGCCTGTTCATCGCCATCCCGGCCTTCATGGGCTTCTATTTCCTGCGCAATAAATTGCAGTCCGGTGTCCACCACCTTGAGGAAGAGGCTGAGCGACTGTTCCGCAACGCGCCCTATGACTACCTGAAGGACGCCGACGTCGGCCAAGAGGAAACCTACGCCGCCCTGCCCAACTGGCTCGACAGCCCACAAGGTGCCGCTTGAGGCATCCGCGCGCAAAAACCCAACAACTAACACTCAAATACCATGGCAGGCGGCGGCGGCGGAAGCGAGAGCGGGGAACCTGAGTTCCAGATTGCTCCCATGATCGATGTGCTGCTCGTGCTGCTCATCTTCTTCATGAGCATCACGTCGGCTGAGGTCTTGAAAGTGGACAAGAACATCAAGCTCCCGGTTTCTCCCCACGCGAAGAAGCGAGACCCGGAAATGGCCAAGCACGAGATCGCCATCAACGTCCGCTGGAATCCCCAAACGAACAAATCCATTCTCCTCGTTGATGACCGGGAATATCCAAACATCACGGACCTCGTCCCCTTCCTGAAAGAGCGCCGAGCCAAGGATGACAAGCTCCGCGTCGTCGTCCGGGGCGATGCCAAACTGCCCGCAATTGAGATTCAGCGCGTGATGAACCTCGTCGGTGATGGCGGTATCGCTGATATTTCATTCTCCGCCTCCAACAAATAACCCCATGAGAAAACCCCACAAACGCAAGGCCTCTGCCGAGGTCAACCTCGGGTTCCAGATCGCGCCGATGATCGACGTGGTCTTCGTTATCATGCTTTATTTCATGGTCATGGCCGGCGCAGTGCAGGTGGAAAACGCCCACAACACCAAGCTCCCCGGCACGGTCGAACCTGCGAAACCAGACTCGGTAGTTCCGGATGAAATCGCCATCCGCATCGAGGACGATGGCCAAGTCTATCTGAACGAGGATCCTCTCGATGGCCCAACCAGCAAAGAACTGCCGGAGCTCACCAAAAACCTCGTGGACCTGCACACCAGCAGCGAGGCCGCGAAATCCAAAGTTTTGGTGACGATTTATGCTAACGAGCTTGCGCGCTACGAAAGAGTGGTGGATGTTCTCGATGCCCTCAGTCAGGCGCAAATTTCAGACGTGACCTTCCAAGCCGGAAATCCCGAACAATGATTCACTTCAGACCTACTACCCCAACTTCAACCTAATACGACCATGGAAATTTATGATGAAGAAGGAAATCCGATTGTTATTGAAGAAAGCAAATCGGGTCTCTGGCAAAAAATCGGTGGTGGCTCACTGATGTTTGCCGCGCTGTTCCACTTGATTCTGTTAATCATCGGCGCGTTTTGGATCTTCCAAGTCATCCATGAACCCGAGAAAAAAGTCGATTTCATGCCACCCGGCGGCGGTGGTGGTGAGCGCAGCGCTGAACACCAGGTCAACCAGAAAAAGCGGTCGCAAATCACCCCGACGACCAACGTCAAGCGGGTCTTCGCCGAGGGCGCGGCTGCCACCTACGCCATCCCCGAACAGGGTGATAACTTCGGGGAAATGTCCACCCTCAGTTCTCTGAGCGGCGGTGGCATGAGCGGTGGCCTTGGCGGCACCGGCAATGGCAGAGGTTTCGGCCATGGATCGGGTGCCGGCGGTGGCCTCGGCAATGGTGGCGGCAGAGGTAAATTGTTTGGAATTCTTCCCGACACCATGGGCAAGCGCTGCTCGAAGGAGGACCGTCTCCAACGCCTCGCGCAAAATGGCGGAAACCCTGCCTGTGAGGAGGCCGTCATGAAATCTCTGCGCTGGCTCAAGGCCCATCAAAATACCGACGGCTCATGGGGCAACGCCGCCCAGCCCGCAATGACGGGTCTCGTTCTGCTCGCCTACTTCGGCCATTGTGAAACCCCGAACTCTGAGGAATTTGGCGACTCGTGCACCAAGGGTATCCTTTATTTGATCGACATGGGGATGAAAAACAATGGCAAGATGGCTTCCAATTTCACCGCCAATAGCTGGGTTTACGAGCACGGCATCGCCACCTACGCCATCGCTGAGGCTCAGACATTTTGCAAAAATCTCAAACCGGAGATCCCCTATCTCTCAGAAGTCGCCCAGAAGGCAGGCCAGTTCATCATCGACAACCAAAACATTAACGGTGGATGGGCCTACGCCTACGCCAAGTCCGCCGGACAACACACGGACACCTCGGTCGCCGGTTGGCAACTCCAAGCCCTCAAGGCATGCAGCCATACCGGACTTAAATACAATGGATTGATTGGCTGCAAAGAAAAAGGACTCAAGTACATGATCAGTTGTCAGAATCAAAATGGAGGCTTCGGCTATTCCGGTCCGGGTGGTCCGGCTGGCAATGGCAAGTTTTTCTCGCTGACCGGAGTGGGTGCGCTCTGTCTCCAGATGTGGGACAAGGGGAATGGTTCCGAAGTCCGCAAAGGGGTGAAATACATTAAGGAAAACGCCAAGTTGAATTGGAACACGCCGGAATCGGATCTCTACTCTCATTACTACATGTCGCAAGCAATGATGCAGTCCGGTGGTGAAAATTGGGCGAGTTACAATGCTATTTTCCGCGATCAGTTGCTCAACAACCAGAATGCCGATGGCTCATGGAAGCCGACCGGTTTCGCGGGGCATGGCGGTGACATTGATATTTACCGCAATGCGTTCTGCACCCTGATGCTCGAAGTGTATTACCGCTTCCTCAGCACCAGCGGTGGTGGTGGTGGTGGTGGTGGTATCATGGGCGGACCGCGCCGGATTTGAGATTTTTTCTCTCAGGATGCAGGGGATTGGTGAAATGCCTGCGGCCTTTTGCGCGTAACTCGGGACGTGTCCACGCCCTTGGGCTTGCGTTCGCTCGCGACATCGGTAAACTCTCCAACCTTCATGAAGTGCAGCCACCTCTCAATCGCGGTTTTTTCCTACTCCGCACTTCTCGCGTCCGCTGCGGCGGAAACTCCAGCTCCGGTCGCCAAGGAAATGAACTTCCTCGAAATCCTCGCGAAGGGTGGCATCATGATGTATCCGCTAGGTCTGCTGTCGATCTTCACGGTGCTGTTAATTTTCATTTTCATTCTAACGATCCGGCGCAACGCGATCATCAGCGATCGCTTCATGAACACCGCCGACTCGCTGATCCGCAAGCGGGACTATCTCGGCCTCGTCGCCCTGAGCCATCGCCGCAACGAGTGCATGGCCCGCATCGTCCAGAAAACTCTGGATTTCATCACCGCCAATCCGGGGGCCGCCTTTGAAAACATCCGCGAAGTTGCCCAAGTCGAGGGCTCCCATCAGGCGGGAATGCTGACTTCCAGAATCACCTACCTCGCGGATATTGGTGCGATCGCCCCGATGGTCGGCTTGCTCGGCACCGTGCTCGGGATGATCGAGGCCTTCATCGAGATTTCTAACGGTGAGGTTGCCGGGGTCCGCCAGATGGGCCTAGCAGAAGGGGTTTCCAAGGCCCTAATCGCCACCGCAGGCGGCCTTGCGATCAGCATCCCGGCACTAGCGTTTTATTCGATCTTCCGGGGTCGCGTGCAAAAATACGTTGCGGAACTCGAAGCCGGAGCCACTCACTTCATTGCCCTGCTCCAGATCCAGTTCGAACGTCAGCCCAGCCAAGCTCCCCAGCCCCAGCTTTATGCCAACCCGGTGCAACAACGAGCCCGTGAGGACTATGCCATGCCGGTCGCATCCCCCCTCGCCGGCGAGCGGCCCGACCTCCACGGAATCTAACCGATCTAGGGATGAAATTCTCAAACCGTCAGCCACCAGCGATCGCCATCCAGTTGGCGCCGATGATCGACATTCTCCTGCTGCTGCTGAGTTTTTTCATCATCAGCTATCAGTTCAGCAAATCCGAGACGGAGTTGCAAGTCAAGGTCCCGACCGCCCAGGAAGGTGCGGAGTCCGAGCGGCCGCGCGGGGAAATCATCATCAACGTGCTCGCCGATGGCACGATCCGGGTCGAGGGGCTCACCGTGGATGCGCGGCAGCTATTTGAAAAACTTTCCGCTATCGCCAAGCAATATCAAAACCAGCCGGTCCGGCTCCGTGGTGATGGGGGCGTGGCCTATCAGCGCATAGTCGAGGTCATCGACATTTGTCAAAAAGCCGGGATTTGGAATATCTCCTTTGCTACTCAACGCTCGACTCCCGAAAAGTGATTCACTTGGCAAACGCCCGCAACCGGTCCATTCTCTCCGCACTTTGAAACGCGCCCTCGCTCTCCTGCTCCTTGCCGCCGCCCCGCTGAACGCCCAAGCGCCGCGGGCCGGAGCCGTCGATCCCGCGTTAAGCCCGGATGCTGGAAATGACTTTTTCCTCCGGGGAAAAAATCTCTACGACTCTGCCCAGGCCGCCACCACCCAAGACGGACGGCTGGATTTCTTCCAACGTGCGGCCCAGATTTTCGCCGATTACCTCACCTCCTTTCCCAACCACCCGAACGCGGAAATGGCTTGGTGGTATCTCGGTAACAGTTTCTATCAATCTGGCCAGATTGACGACGGGAAGCGTTGTTTCAGCACCTTGATGAACCGCTACGGCAACAGCAAGTGGGCCGCTGCCGCTGCTTATACCCTCGCCGCAGACCATTACAACAAAGGCGAATATGTCTTTGCCGCCCCCCTGTTCGAGCGCTTTGCCGCGAATGCCGCCAAACCCGAAGAGCGCCCACACGGGAACTATCTGGCGGGAAATTGTTACCGCTTTCTTGGCCGTGACCGCGAGGCGATCGGGGCTTTCAAGAAAGTCATCCAAGATCCGGCTGGCGGCCTTTACGCCCCACAATCCAAGGTCGCCCTCGGCCATCTATCACTCAAGGCGGGAAAACTCCAGGAAGCCCTCGCCCAGTTCGAGGAAGTCATCGCCACCGCCACCTACTCCGCGAAAGTCCGGGGTGAGGCGGCCCTCCACGCCGCGCTCACCGCTACCAAACTCGACCACTCGGAAGTCTCGGATAAGTATCTCCAAACCGTCCTCACCACGCCCGGCATGGAAGATTTCCGGCCGGATGCCCAGACCGCGTTGATGGCCAATTTATTCGCAAAAAACCAATACCGCGAGGTGATCGACGCCTTCCGCCGCAGCGCGGTCAAAGCCACTGACGATAAGGAAGGCAACCGCCTGATGCTCGCCGGGCGTGCCTACATGCGGCTGAAACAACCGACCGAGGCTCTGCAACTGTTCCGCGAAATCGAGCGCCTGCTGAAACCGGAAACCGACATGGCATTCCAAGCGTCCTATTACCGACTACTCTGCTTTTTCGACATCGAGGGTCGCCATGTGCCGGACCAGGTGGATGCTTTCCTCCAGTTGTATCGAAAGTCCCGGCCGGAAGATCCCCACATCCACATGGCGCTGATGATGAAGGCGGAAACGCTATATACTAACAAGGAGACCGCCGCTGCTGCCAAGGTTTACAGTGAGATCAACGCCGCCGCCGTCAGCGAGAGCAATCGCCCGTCTCTGTTCTATCAACGCGGCTGGTGTCTGGCCGAAGCTGGCGATGCCCAGGGCGCGATCCGTTCGCTCACGGAGTTCATCACCAAATATCCCCAAGACGCCCGCATTCCATCCGCCCTCGCCAAGCGCGCCAAGGCCTACGCTGAGACGGCAGAACCCATTAAGGCCGTCGCCGACTACGACCGCCTGATCGCCGCCCCCGGCACCCCGGACGATCTCACCTCATTTGCCTGGTTAGAATCCGCCCGCCTGCGCCGCACCGAGAACAATTTCCCGGACATGATCGTCCGCTATCAGGGACTCTTGCAAAACGTCAAAAGCCTCACAGAAAATCTCCAGGCGGAGGCCAACTACTACATCGGCTGGGGCATGGTGAAAACCAACGCCGCCAAGGATGGCGTCACCTACCTCGAAAAAGCCCGTACCCTACGCCCAGACGCCTACGGCAAACACGCCGGTTTACTGTTAGCTCTCGCCTATTTCGCCGCCCAAGACCCGGTGAAACTCGCCGTCGAGATCAATCTCGCCATCGCCGGAAAATACGAGGACGACCTCCCGGACCAACTCATCCAATGGTCGGGTATGCAGTCCTATAACGCTGGCGATTTCACCTCCGCAGCCAAGTCCCTCGCCCTCGTCTCCAATCCAAAAGAACCCCGCGAGACGCCCAAGGAAGTCTGGCGCTACCTCGCCAAGGCCCGTCTCGAATCCGCCGATCCCGAGGGCGCGCTCAGCGCGGCGGAAAACGTCCTCGCCGTGGAAGACAACCCCGGCTGGAAAGCGGATGGCCTGCTTGACCGTGGCCGTTCGCTGCTCATGCTCGACCGCGCTCCAGAAGCCCGTAAATCCACCGACGAGGCGCTCGCCCTCCACCCCCAAGGCCACACCAGCGCCGGGCTGAATATTCTCTCCGGCGATCTTGAACTCAAGGCCGGCGATCCCAAGACCGCCGCCGCGAAATATCTGATCGTCGTCGAGTTTCATGACGACAAGGAGCTCAAGCCCCTCGCCCTCTCCAGACTCATCCAAGCCCTCGACCAACAAGGCGACAAACCCGGCGCGGAAAAATACCGGCTCCAACTCAAAACTGAGTTCCCGAACTGGAAGGCCCCTGCACACTGAATTAGTCCATTTACGCCAATGAGCTAAAATTAGCCATTGCACTAATTTTAGCTTATTGTTTAATAACGACTGAAACCATGAGCACCACTCCATTCCAGAATCCATTCCGTCCGGGTGCGGGCCATCCGCCACCTTACTTGGCCGGTCGTGAAGACGAGAAGGCCGAATTTGCGAAGCTGCTGACCCAGAACCCGGTGATGACCAACATGGTGCTCACCGGCCTGCGCGGGGTGGGCAAGACCGTCCTGCTAGAAACCTTCAAGCCCATCGCCATGGCCGCGGATTGGCTGTGGGCGGGTACAGATCTTTCCGAATCCGCCAGCGTGAGCGAGGACAACATCGCCATTCGGATTCTCGCCGACCTGTCGCCGCTGGTGTCCGGCGTGGTGGTGCAGGAAGTGGAAAAGCAGAAGCTCGGCTTTGGTGCGCAGCCGGAGAAGATCCAGATCCGGCTCGATTTCGATCTGCTCAAGCGAGTCTATGACACCACGCCCGGTCTGTCCGCGGACAAGCTGAAAGCCGTGCTGGAGTTGGTGTGGAGCTGTCTGGTTTCCACGCCTTGCAAGGGCATCGTGCTCGCTTACGACGAGGCTCAGAATCTCGGCGATCAGGCAGAGCGGAATCAATACCCGCTCTCGCTGCTGCTCGATGTTTTCCAATCGCTTCAGAAAAAAGGCCTGCCCTATCTGCTGGTTCTTACCGGCCTGCCCACCTTGTTCCCGAAGCTGGTGGGAGCGCGTACCTTTGCCGAGCGGATGTTCCATGTAGTCGTGCTGGGCCGTTTGAACGAGGATGAATGTCGCCAAGCCATCACGATTCCCGTGAAGCAGAAAAGTTGCCCTGTAACGATCACCGAGCCTGCCATTGTGGCGATCACCAAAAACTCCGGCGGTTACCCGTATTTCGTGCAGTTCCTTTGCCGAGAGATGTATGATTCGTATCTCCAGCAGAAAGCCTCGGGAGTGATGGACCCCGTCGTCACGGTGGCCCAAGTGGTGCGGAAACTGGATACGGATTTCTTCGCAGGACGGTGGAACCGCGTGACGGACCGCCAGCGCGAACTGCTCTCCGTGGTGGCGATGCTGACCAACTGCGATGACGAGTTCGCAGTGAGCGAGATCGTAACTCAATCCAAGGAATCCGGGATGAAGCCCTTCAGCAGCAGTCATGTGAACCAGATGCTTTCCACGCTCAGCGATAGCGGATTGGTTTACAAAAACCGCTACGGGAAATACGCCTTCGCGGTTCCTTTGTTAGGCAAGTTCATCCGGCGGCAGCAGGCAACTTTGAATTGACCGATCCTGTGGTGGCCAAATTGATAGAAATGCTCGAAATGCTCTAATGGATCAAGATTTGCATCCCGGTGGGATTCTCCAAACCGCCGTCCCGCTTTCAATTCGCTGTTGAAATTTTTCGGCTCGGTGTTCACTTTCCGCCCCATGGTTCCGCCGTCCGCCACTCTTCCCAAACCTGCCAAGCGCAAGTCCGATCCCTCGTGGTCGCCTGAGAAATCCTCCGAGCTCTACGGCGTGGAGACCTGGGGCCACGGCTTTTTCGGCGTGAACAAAAAAGGCCACGTCACTGTCCGCCTTGAGGATGAGCATGCCCAGGCCGAGGTCTCGCTGTTTGAGGTCATCGACGGACTCCGTGACCGTGGCACCCACCTGCCGGTGCTGCTGCGTTTTCGCGATCTCCTGCATTCCCGCATTACGGAAATCAACGAGTCCTTCCGCAAGGCGATCAAGGAAACCAAATACCGGGGCGAATACCGTGGCGTCTATCCGATCAAGGTCAACCAGCAGCGCCAGGTCATTGAGGAAATTTCCGAGTTCGGGAAAAAATACCACTACGGCCTCGAAGCGGGTTCGAAGCCCGAGTTGATCGCCGCCCTGGCCCACATGCACGACCCCGAGGCCTATTTGATTTGCAATGGCTACAAGGACGAGGAATTCATCGACCTCGCCCTGCAATCCCAGAAAATGGGCCTGCGGATCATGCTGGTGTTAGAAATGCCCAGCGAGCTTGACCTCATCCTCGAACGCTCGCGGAAACTTGGCATTCTTCCAAACCTCGGCGTCCGCGTCCGGCTTTCCACCAAGGGTTCCGGCCATTGGCAGGACAGCGCTGGGGATAAGTCCGTCTTCGGTCTCAGCGCCGCGCAAGTCATCGCCGTCGTCGATCACCTGAAGGACACCGGCTACATCGGCTGCTTGCAAATGCTGCACTATCACCAAGGCAGCCAGATTCCTAACATCGCCGCGATCCGCGAAGGCGCGACCGAGGCTGTTAGGATGTATTGCGATCTCGTCAAGGAAGGTGCGCCGATGGGCGTGCTCGACATCGGTGGCGGCATGGCGGTCGATTATGATGGCTCGCACACGAATTTCCACTCGTCGTGCAACTACTCGGTTGCTGAGTATTGTACCGACATTGTGGAGGTTATCTCACAGATTTGCGACAAGGCGGGCGTCCAACATCCGAACCTCATTTCCGAGTCCGGTCGCGCCGTGGTTGCCTACTACTCGGTGCTCGTTTTCAACATCCTCGATGTGACCAGCGCCCAGACCAGCGAGGAGGCTCCGCCGATCCCGGAAAACGCCCCGCAAAACCTCATGAACATCATCGAGGTCAACAAGGTCATTAACAAAAAGAACCTCCAGGAGTGCTTCAATGATGCCATGTATTATCGCGATCAGATGCGCGCCCAGTTCTTCTACGGTGCCGCCACGCTCCGCGAGCGCGGCTTGGCGGAAGCTTGGTTCTGGCACATTCTAACACGCATCTCCAACATCATTGCCGATCTCGACGATGATATCCCGGAAGATCTCCGCGAGTTGTCCTCCACGTTGGTCGATTTCTATTACGGAAATTTCTCGCTCTTCCAATCTCTGCCGGACTCGTGGGCGATCGATCAGGTGTTCCCCGTCATGCCCATCCATCGGCTCGATGAAAAACCCCGGCACCGCGCGGTCCTCGCCGATATCACCTGTGATTGCGATGGAAAAATCGACCGCTTCATCGACAAGGAGGACGTCGCCAAAATCCTCCCACTCCACGACTTCAAACCCGACGAGCCGTATTACCTCGCCGTCTTCCTCGTCGGAGCCTATCAGGAAACTCTCGGTGATTTGCACAATCTGTTAGGCGATACCAATGTTGTGGGCGTCCACCTCGAAAACGGCAAGCCGGTTTACACCCACGAGGTCGAGGGCGATACCGTGGCGGATGTCTTGAGCTACGTCGAGTTCGACCCTAAGGAACTCGTCACCCGCTTCCGCAATTTTGCTGAGAAGGCAGTAACGGAAGGCCGCATCTCGCCCAAGGAGCGGCGAGAAATCCTCGACCTGTTCCGCGAGGGCCTGTCCGGCTACACCTACTTCGAGAGCTGAATCGCACGCCCCTGAACTTGGCACTGGCAAAGCGCCTGTGGGCGGCTAGCGTGACGGGGTGTTTCAAATCGTTTTCAACGAAATCAGCGCGGCGGAACTCTCTGCTCTGGGGACCTTAGAGCAGCTTGAGTTGTTAGAAGAATTTAAGGTGGGCGAGAAGGATCTGGCAAATCTAACCGGGGAGCGGTTTGGCAGAATCGAGCGCGACGGGCGGGTGTTGTATCGGTTCCGCGCGAAGGAATACCGATTTTATTTCGAGGTGAAGGAGGGCTCGGTGATTGTCCACCGGGTGCTGCACAAGGGGACGTTTTCGGATTTTAAGTTTCGCTCGAAGCTGCCGCTCGCGGAGGACGAGGCGGTGGCGAATTCCAAGCATTTCTGGAAACTCATCGACGAGGGCCGGAATGCGCGGCGGCTGTGAGATTCGGTTGATTTTGCTTCCAGTCGGCTAGTCGGGCGGGCATCGTGAGGCATGATGAAATGGATCATGTATGTGGTGCTGGCGGGGCTCGTGGCGGGTGCCTGGAAAATTTATGAGAAAAAGGGCAAAACCATGGACGATTTGAAAACGCAGATCGCCCAAGTGCAGGCCAAGGACGATCCGGAGGGGCAACTGCCGAACATGAAGTCCAAGCTGCAGGGGATGGATGGGGAACGGACTTTCAATGGCATCCTGATGACGTTCCTCGGTACGGCCTTGGTCGGAGGGTTCTTTGTGCTGACGATCGTGCCGCTGTTTGCGCAGCAGATATCGCAAGGGATGACGGGCAGCGGGGCGACGGTGGAGGATGACGGCATGCGCAAGGCGCGGTCACTGGTGGCGCAGGGGGATTACGGCGGGGCGCTGGTCGCCTTCCGGCAGGCCGCCGCCGCAGATCCGACGAACCGGATTCCGTGGATGGAAATTGTCAAAATCCAAAAGGACCAGATGGAGGTGCCCGCAGCGGCGGTGCAGACGCTGCTTCATGTCCTGGAAAGCCAGCGCTGGCCAGCGGATGATGCGGCGTATTTCCTGAACCGACTGGCAGACATCTATCAGGATTCGTTGGGCGATCATGAATCCGCAGTGGCGATGCTCAATCAGGTGGTGGAACAATTTCCCGGAACCCGCCACGCGGCGCTTGCCAAGCAGAAGCTGCTAGACTTGGGCAATGCCGGAGCCGCGCAGGAAGAAGCGGAGTATCTGGCGCGGATGAAGCAGGGGAGTCCGCCGAACCGGAGGGCATAGGCGGGTTTCCATGAGTCCGCATGAGGGGGGAAATCACAGACGGCTGGCGTAAGGGCGCGGCGGCGTTTTGCACGCGGCATCCTTTGTTCGTCGCGGCGCTGGTGACGGTGGGCGGCGTGGCGGGGGCTGGCTGGTGGCTTGGACTGGGTTTGGCCTTGAGCGTGGCGGCGGGGCTGTTAGGTGGGTATTTGCGGGGTTGGCGAGTGGGGTTGGCGTGGGTGGCTTGTGGTTTTCTAGCAGTCGGAATTTTCACCTGGCGGAAGGGCTCGCGCGAGGCAGAGGGGCGCGCCTTGATCGGCACGACCGCCAGCGGGCTGCGGGCGCGGGTGTTGCGGGATGCGAAGGGCCGGGAAAATGCTTGGGCAGCACCCGCAGTTTTACTAACAGGTCCGCAGGCCGGTGCGACGGTGTGGTGGGAGGGCAGGGGAGTCATCCCAGTGGGTGGCTCGCAGGTGGTGAGTAGCGGCAATTTCGGCCCCTTGCCAGTGATGCGGAATCCGGGGGAGTTCGATCAAGCGGACTGGCTGCGCAGTCAGGGAGTGGCGGCGGTTTTTCATGCGGGCTGGGTGAATGGCGAGGTGACGACTGGCGGGTGGGCGGCGCTGGGGGCGAGGATTCGGGGGGGATTTCGCGCAGCGGTGACGGATGGACTGGCGGAAGATTCGCAGGCTGCGGTGGTGATCCGCGCGGTGGTCATCGGCGAGCAACCGCCGGACGCGGAGGAGTTGGTGGCGGCGTTTCGCAACAGTGGGACCTTGCACGCGTTCTCAGTGAGTGGGCTGCATGTGGCGATGGTTGGCAGCATCGGCTGGATGGTATTACGGCTGTTAGGTGTGCCGCGGCGGTGGGCGGTGCTGATCTTGCTGCCGCTGGTGTTCGGGTATTCATGGATCACGGGAAATAGCCCGCCAGCGGTGCGCTCGGCGTGGATGGCGGTGGTGTTTCTCGGGGCTTTCGTTTGCCGCAGACGACCGGATTTGCTGAACGCGCTGGGGGCGGTGCTGCTGGCGGCGATGCTGTGGGACGGGCGTTTGCTGTTTCAACCGGGCGTGCAACTTTCCTATGGCGTGGTGGCGGCCATCGCGGTCGGCGCGGGGTGGGCGACTGGGCTCTTTGCATGGATGGCGAGGCCGGAGCTGTATGTGCCGCTGGCGCTGATGAACCGGCGGCAAACGGTATGGTTGTGGCTGCGTCGGCACGTCGCGCAATCGCTCGGCGTGTCGCTGGCGGCGGGGATCGGCTCGACGCCGCTGACGGCCTGGCACTTCGGCTTGGTGACGCCGGTGTCGGTCGTGGCGGGGGTGGTTTTCGTGCCGCTGGTGTTTGTTTTGCTGAATGCGTCCTTGGTGTCTGCGGCGTTGCACCCGGTGTTTCCCCCAGCGGCGCGCTGGGTGAATCGGCTGAACGCGTATGCGGCCAAGGGCTGCGTGGTGACGGCGGAAGGCTTTTCGGCGGTCCCAGGCGGGCATTTCCAGGTGGGGCAGGAAAATCGGCCGTTCCTGCTGGTTTATGATCTGGATCGTGGGGACGGGGCGGCATGTTTTTCTGGCGGCAAGAGCGGCGTGGTGCTGCTGGATTGCGCGGATCGATACAGTTTTAGGCGGCGGGTAGCGCCTTCGTTGCGGCGGCTCGGCATCGCGCCGGATGCGGTGGTGCTGAGTCACCCGGACGGTGGCCACCTCGGCGGCGGGGCTGCGGTATGGTCATTGTTGCCAATCCGGCAGGTGCTATTGCCGGTGGCGAAATCCCGCAGTCCGGGCTACCGCTCGTGGGCCACCGAGGCCCCGGCGGCGGGAATCAAAACCCTGCAAGCGGCGGATTTCCATGACTTGCCGATGCCGGACGAAGCGCGTTTGGAAATCCTGCATGTGCCCGCTGCCAACTCGCAGAACGCGCCTGCGGACGACCGGGTGGCGATTTACCGTCTGCATTGGCGGGGCTGGAAATTGCTCTTCACCAGCGATGCCGGCGTGGGTACGGAAATGGCGATGTTAGAAGCCCGCCGGGATGTTGCCGCAGATGTCATCATCGCCGGCCGCCACCGCACGGATGAATCCCTGAGCGATGCTTTCCTAACAGCCGTGAACCCACAGGCGATCATCGCCTCCCATTCGGCTTTCCCAAAGAGCGAGCAACTGAAGCCGGAAACGGTGAAATACTGGCGTTCGCGCGGAATCAAGGTGATCCACCAAGGCGAGTCTGGCGGCGTCACGGTGCGGGTTGACGGGGAGGGGAATCTGCGGCTGGAAGGCTTCGCGGACCAGTCGGTGATGGTCCTCAAGCCTCGTTGAGCGGCTTCCGGCAACGCATCCGCCACATCGTTTTTCCCTCGCTCTCCCAGAGTTGCTGGAAATCAGTCTTCGGATAGAAAAACGCATCGTCCGGCCATTCCAGCAGATCTAACATTCCGAAGATTGCCACTTTGTCCGCCGCCCATTGAAAATATTCCTCGTGGTCGGTCATGAAGAGAAATTCCCCGCCCGGCACCAGCGCCCGTCTAACGGCTGCTAGAAATTCGGGCTGCATGAGCCGCCGCCGGTGGTGGCGCAGCTTTGGCCAAGGATCGGGACAGAGCAGATGCAGCCGTGTGACCGATGCCTCCGGCAGCAGCCACTCGACGGTGTAGCGGCTTTCCAAGCGGAGGACGCGGGCATTTTCCAATCCCCGCCGGGTGATCTTACGACAGACTTTCCGCACCCGGCCCAACAGGCGCTCGACCCCTAGAAAATCGCGCTCGGGAAATTCCCGCGCCAGCTCCATCAGAAACGAGCCGTCGCCGCAGCCAAGGTCGATTTCCAATGGCCGTCCAGCCCGGCAAATCTCCGCCCGCGCGAGTTCCCGAAAATAATCCGCCGGTACGAATTCCCCCGCCAAGGCCGGGCGCGTCAGGATATTCATCGGCTGCGTCGCAATCACCAGCCGATGAAAAATCCCAAAACCCAAAGTAGCGAGCGCGAATCAGTAAAATCCGCTCCTCTTCTCTTTTCTAATCTTCTGTGGACTCTGGATTCTAGATTCTGGACTCTAGCGCCCGTTCCCGCTTGACGCACTTTCTCCGCTCCTTCTAGCTAGCACGGCTGAGACGCGTCCCGTCGGACCGCCCCACAACTATCCAACTCCCAACCCTCTCCCAACCGTGGACCTACAGGAAATCCGCCGCATCGTCGAACTCATGAATGAGCACGGGCTCACCCACTTCGATCTCACCCGGAAGGACTTTCACATCAAACTGAAAAAAGGTGCCGACCTCGATGCCCTGCGCAGCCTGCTCGCTAGTCTGCCGTCCGCACCAGCCCATGCCCATCCGCCGGTCGCCGCCGCCGCCCCGGCCTCCACACCTGCCGCCCCCGTCGCCGATGGCGTGGAAATCACCTCGCCCATGGTTGGCACATTTTACCTAAAACCCGCCCCAGATGCGCCGAATTTCGTCGATGTCGGCTCCACGGTTTCCATCGGTCAGACGCTCTGCATCATTGAGGCCATGAAGGTCATGAACGAGATCAAGGCGGAAAAATCCGGCACCATCTGCGCCCTCGTCGCCGAGGACAGCACCCCCGTCCAATACGGCGACGTCCTCTTTCGCATCAAATGAGTTGAGAGTCTTTTGTTGAGAGTTGAGAGCGTTAAGTTTTTCTCCTCTTTCTCTCAACTCTCAACCACCCACTCTCAACTTCTTCCCCAAATGTTCAAGCGCGTCCTAGTCGCCAATCGCGGCGAAATTGCCCTCCGCATCATCCGTGCGTGCCGCGAGCTGGATGTGGAATCCGTCGCCGTCTATTCCGAGGCGGACGTGGATTCGATGCACGTCCAACTCGCCGATGAAGCGGTCTGCATCGGCCCGGCCTCCAGCAAGGAATCCTACCTGAAAATCGACCGCATCATCGCCGCTGCCGAAATTACCGGCGCAGATGCCATCCACCCCGGCTACGGTTTCCTCTCGGAAAATGCCCGCTTCGCGGAAATTTGCGGCAGCGCCGGCATCACCTTCATCGGCCCGTCCCACGAGGTGATTTCCATGATGGGCGACAAGGCCACCGCCCGCGCCACCGCGATCGCCAACGGCGTGCCCATCACTCCCGGCTCGGAGATCATGCCGGACGCCGCGACCGCCCTCCAGGTTGCGAAAAAAATCGGCCTGCCCGTCATGATCAAGGCCACTGCGGGCGGTGGGGGCCGCGGGATGCGCCCTTGTTTCAAGGAAGAGGACTTTCTCAGCCTGTTCCAAGCCGCCTCCAACGAAGCGGTCGCGTGCTTCGGCAATGGCGATTGCTACTTGGAAAAACTTGTCATCAATCCCCATCACATCGAGTTCCAAGTCATCGGCGATTCACACGGCAATTTCATCCACCTCGGTGAGCGCGATTGCTCGATGCAGCGCCGCAACCAGAAAATCATCGAGGAATGCCCATCGCCCCTCCTCACGCCCGAGTTGCGAGCCCGCATGGGCGAGGCCTCCGTGAGCCTGATCAAAAACATCGGCTACCAAAACGCCGGCACCATCGAATACCTCGTCGATGAAAAAGCGGAGAATTTCTATTTCATGGAAATGAACACGCGGATCCAGGTCGAGCACCCGGTCACGGAGGAGGTCATGGGCTGCGAACTCATCAAGGAACAGATCCGCGTCGCCGCCGGGGAGCCGCTCTCCCGCCATGTCCTCGAAGCCAGCCCGCGCGGCCACGCCATCGAGTGCCGCATCAATGCCGAGGACCCCTTCAATAATTTCACCCCCAGCCCCGGCACCATTCAACTTTGGTATGCCCCCGGCGGCAAGGGTGTCAGGGTCGATACCCACGTCTATTCCGGCTACACCGTCCCGCCGCATTACGACTCGATGATCGCCAAGCTCATCGTCACCGGAGCCACTCGGGAAATCGCCATCGCCCGCATGAAACGCGCCCTCGGCGAGTTCATGATCCGCGGCATTAAGACGACCATCCCATTTCAACAGGAAATCATCGCGCATCCCGACTTCGCCGCTGGCACCTATGACATCGGCTGGGTCGCAAGGTATCTCGACGAGCGCAAACCCTAAGGAGCAGGGACATTCCTGTCCTTGCATTCATTTATTCATCCAATGCTCCCCCCAACAGCGGCAACCAGCTCACCGATCAAAAATTAAGGATCTTTTCCGCCAGAGGCATCATCCGGACCCCCATTTCCCATGAACGCCCCCCGCCTCTACACCATCCTCGATCTCGGCTACACCCCGGAATCCCGCGCTCAAGAAGCCACGGCCTCACTCATCGCTGGTGGTGCGGACATCCTCCAACTCCGTGCGAAAAACCACGACCTCGCCACCATCCGCCGCATCGCGGAAAAACTCATCCCGCTCTGTCGTGCCGCCGGTGTCCCATTCATCCTCAACGACCACCCCGCCCTCGCTGTGGAAATCGGAGCCGATGGCGTCCACCTCGGCCAAGACGACGGCCCCTTGGCCGATGCGAAACATCAACTGCAGCGCGGAATTCATTCCGGCCTTCATTCATTCATTCATTCATCCTCCCCATCTTCCTCTTCCTCCCAAATCCCCGATCCCCCATCTCCAATCTCTCCACCCCGTCCCTTCCTCATCGGCCGCTCCACCCACTCCCTCGCCCAAGCCCGCGCCGCCCTGGCCGAGGGCTTCGACTACATCGGCTTCGGCCCGCTTTTTCCCACCCCCACCAAAGCCGGTCGACCCGCCATCGGCCTTGCGGAAATCGCCGCCATGGAACACGCCGTCGGCGCACACCTCCCCGCCTACTGCATTGGCGGCATCACCCCAGACACCCTAACCCAAGTCCTCGCTGCCGGTGCCCGCCGCGTCGTCATCGTTTCCGCCCTCCTCCAAGCTCCCAATATCGAATCCGCCACCCGCGCCCTAAAATCCAAAATCCCAATGATCTAAAATTCCCCCAATCCCCAATCCCCAATCCCCAATCTCCAATCTCCATCTCATGACCACCACACCCCACGCCAGCATCACCATCGGCGGCACCATCGCCATCGACCACGTAAAAACCCCAGCGGCCGAGGCCCAGAACCTCTTGGGTGGCTCCGCCGCCTACGCCGCCCTCGCCGCCTCGTTTTTCACCAGCCCTGTCGCCCTCATCGGCATCATCGGTCATGATTTCCCCAGCCAGCACCTCGACATGCTCGAAGCCCACGGCATCTCCCTCGACGGTGTCGAGCGCTCCGCCAACGAGTCCTTCACCTGGTCCGGCGAGTATCACGCCAACATGAACGAGCGCACCACGCACCGCGTCGGCCTCAATGTGTTGGAAAATTGGCAGGTCAAAGTCCCCACCGCCGTCGCCACCGCCCCCATCGTCGTTCTCGCCAACATGTCCCCGGACAATCAGCTAGAAATGCTCGCCCAATGCGGCATCGCCCCCCACACGGAGCGCGGGATTCATCCCGGCCTTCATTCATTCATTCATTCATCCTCTTCTTCTCCTCTGGATTCTGGAATCTCCCCTCTGGATTCTAAATCCCGCTTCGTCATCGCCGATACCATGGACCTCTGGATCGAAATCGCCAACGAGCGCCTCCACGAAGTCCTCCCCCACCTCGATCTCTTCGTCCTCAACGAAGGCGAAGCCCGCGACCTCGCAGGCACCTCGAACCTCGTCCAAGCCGGTCACCTCCTCCTCGCCAAAGGTCCCCGCCAAGTGGTCATCAAGCTCGGCGAGTTCGGTGCCATGCTCTTCTCTTCCTCTTCCACCTCTTCACCATCAACCCCCACATCTTCACTCGCAACTCTCAACCCTCAATTCTCAACTTCTTCCAACCTCTTCCGCTGCTCCGCCTTTCCCCTCGCCACCGTCGCCGATCCCACCGGCGCGGGCGATACCTTCCTCGGCGGTATGGCCGGCTACCTCGCCGCACAAGGCCCGCCGCCCTACGCCGCCCCCGTCATCCGCCAAGCGGTCATCCACGGCTCGATCCTCGCCTCCTTCACCTGCGAGGCCTTTTCCACCCGCCGTCTGGAGTCCCTCACTCCGGAAGAACTCGCCGCCCGCATCCAGGAATTCCGCAGCGTCACCCACTGGTGAAATCAAGCAACTTGTGCTGGTACCGGAGTACTGGGACATATCCCAGCTTTCCCTCGGGCCGACCTAAGGAGGGCGGACACTCCTGTCCGCCCGCCAATGCGCTGAGCAAGGACCCGCGCGTAGCACTTCCCTTGCCCCTAGCATTGGCAGCACGACAGTAAGGTCGTGCCTCCTCATCCAACTTTTGGACCTCACGCGACTCTAGCAACTTGACGAGTTAGATCCGCTTACTTCCTCTAACCTCCGGCAAATCCCCCGGAACGCGCCTCGGTTCCCGTATTTTCCACTCTCCTCACCCCTGGATTTCACCCGCCAAATCCTTCCATGACTCACCTCGGAGCGACACCTTATTCCAGTCATAAACCATTGATATACATTAAATTATAAAAAAGATTCCGGTTCACCCCTGCGCCTCCCAGCCAGCTCTCCTGCCCACTCCCCAAAAAACTTTTATTATTTTTTGCATAAATTACTTGCGAACCGACCCATCCCGCTGTTTTCTGTTCTCGAACAGTATGAATCCACACGATGGCATCCGGGTGAAGCACAAGTCACCCAAGCGCCGTGTGAAATCTCTCGACAATCAACCCTACGACCTCTATACCTTCTCTCATCCCTGATGCCCCTCGACTGAGTTTTAAGCAATAATACAATCCCCAAACAAAAGACCCCAACCCCATCCCGCCATGAAATCATTCATCCCTTATTCTCTTCTCCTCGCCACCGCCGCCTGCGGGGTGGCCTACGGTGTGACCTCAACCGCATTCACCGTGCCGGTTGGATACACCACTCTAACGGTTCCTGCGAACACGGATACCAATATTACGTTACCACTCCAGACTACTGCGACTTGGGCTGGCATCTCCACCGGTATTTCTACCAACACAATTTCCGTTGCTGCAAATTCATACGCTGCAAGCCAGTTTGGAGCGAGCACCTCGTATGTGCAAGTTTCTTCTGGCGCTCTCATTGGACGCCAATTTCCCATACTTAGCAACGGTACAGGGGCCGTGACTGTCGATCCGGTTGGTGCCAGCAGCTTGGCTGCTCAGGGATTCGTCACCGGTAATACCTTTGTAATACGTCCGTTTTGGACATTGAGCACCTTGTTTCCTGGTGGTGCAGGCATTGGTGTAAACTCCGATCCGTTTTCTCCTGCGACACTTCTGCTTGTAAATAGGAATACCTCTTCCGGTATAAATCGTGCTGCATCAAATCTTTACTTTTATTACGATGGATCAGCTGGTGGTAGCGCCGGGTGGTATGACAACGATACGCTTACCACTGTAGATAATCTTGTCATTGATAGCACCGTGTCTTTGATTGTAAGAAACAGTACCGCTTCGGCATTGACCATTTTAAATCAAGGAACGGTTCCTTCATTTTCCGCTGCAACTTTAGTGATCGCTGACACGGTGGGGAACGATACCTTTACTCAGTTACCATTTCCAGTTGACACGAGTTTGAGCCAGTCTCGATTGTTTGAATCTGGAGCGGTTGCCGACTCAAGTGATCCTTTTTCACCGACTGACTATGTATTTACCTACAATCTTTTAGGGACTGGTTTTAATCCTGCAGCGAGTGGCGTTTACTTTCACTATGATGGCTCAATTGGAGGAGCGCCAGGATGGTACGATGCGAATACTCTCACTATAGTTGATACCGATCTTCTGCTTAAAGCCGGATCGAGTATTATTATTAGAAAACCTGCGGCTGGATCTCTCAGTGCTTTTACTTGGACCGCTCCACTGCCATATACCCTATAATCAAATTAGCTTAATAGAATCTCAAATCAAAAATACCAAAATATGAAAAATAAACTCATCGCACTGGTTGCAGTTCTTGTAGCTACGCCACTCGCCAATGCTACTGTAACGCTCAGTGGCACCGCTCTCAAAAATGTGGGTGGGACCACCCTAAACACAGATTTGCCCACTGGAATGTTGGGTCTTCTTCTTGTAGATACGACTTCTAGTACTATCGCTACAAGTGATGGTTTTATTAAAGGAACGACTACCACGGGTAATCCAGTCTCAGTTGATCCGTTACTCTCCGTGACCAATCTTGGCGCTACAATGAACGTCGGTGATTATTTCGCTGGTGATCTTATTCTTGCCCGACTTTCAACCTCCATCTCCTTCGGGGACACGATTATTATTGGAGGGGCGAGTAATGTGGACATTGGTAACGTACTAAGCCATAACTTTGCTATTCTTTGGTTTAACAATGTTGCCAACAGCACCACTTCCACATCTGGGCTTACTGGCAGCTTCTATGGTCTTTCCCGCGGTGGTGACTGGACGCTTCCTGGATCAAACTCAGGAACGTTTACCTTTAATGGCACTTCGGGCCTAGATCAGCTTACGCTTAGCGAATCCGCGCCGACGAATGGTGTTGCAACGGTTCCTAGTGGCCAGACCCCAGCACAATCAGTTGCTTTCGCTACACCTGGCACGACGTTCCAGATCATCCCCGAACCTTCCGCTGCGCTTCTCGGAGCCATTGGCGTTCTTGGACTTCTTCGCCGCCGCCGGAACTGATCTGCATCGGATTTTGTGAATTAGTTTTGTTAAAGAGGCGGGCGTAAGCCCGCCTCTTTCTTTTAAAACAGTCGCCGGACTTCAGTCGATTCCTCCTCTTTGCCGTAAGCGGTCAACAGAACCCCTCTATTCATAGCCGGGGCAATTCGCGTAGGCTGCGCGGTCATGTCCAATACCGACCATCCCACCAGCAGCATCAGCATCAGCAAGTCCGACCGCACGGGGGCGCACCCGTTACACCCGCCAATACAAGCAGGAGGTCACAGCGGCTTATACGGCTAGCAGCCTCAGCGCCCCGCAATTCGCCGCCCAATGCGGTATCAAGTATCCCACCTTCGCCTCCTGGATCGCCGCAGGAAAGCGAGATAGCAGGCCATCTGTGACAGGGAAACGCCCAACGTTCCTCC